>NZ_JAQZAB010000065.1:209149-273880 GCF_028640915.1 Pseudomonas sp. B3G-3
GTAGGAGCGAGGCTTGCCCGCGATGACGCACCCACTGGCTCCACTTCACCAGGAGTTTCCATGACCCGATCGATTCCCGAACCGGACCTCAACTACCTGCAGAAAGTCCTCCTGGAAATGCTCGCCATTCCCAGCCCCACCGGCTTCACCGACACCATCGTGCGTTACGTGGCCGAGCGCCTGGAGGAACTGGGCATTCCCTTCGAACTGACTCGCCGCGGGACCATTCGCGCCACCCTCAAGGGCCAGAAGAACAGCCCGGACCGCGCCGTCTCGGCGCACTTGGACACCATCGGCGCCAGCGTGCGCGCGGTGAAAGACAACGGCCGCCTGACCCTGGCCCCGGTGGGCTGCTGGTCCAGCCGGTTCGCCGAGGGCAGCCGGGTCAGCCTGTTCACCGACAACGGCGTAGTGCGCGGCAGCGTGCTGCCGCTGATGGCCTCCGGGCATGCCTTCAACACCGCGGTGGACGAGATGCCCATCAGCTGGGACCACATCGAATTGCGCCTGGACGCCTACTGCACCACCCGCGCCGACTGCGAGTCGCTGGGCATCGGTGTCGGCGATTTCGTCGCGTTCGACCCCTTGCCGGAATTCACCGAAAGCGGCCATATCAGCGCCCGCCACCTCGACGACAAGGCCGGGGTCGCCGCGTTGCTGGCCGCGCTCAAGGCCATAGTCGACAGCGGTGAGCCGCTGATGATCGACTGCCATCCGCTGTTCACCATCACCGAAGAAACCGGCAGCGGCGCGGCGGCGGCCCTGCCCTGGGACGTCAGCGAATTCGTCGGCATCGACATCGCCCCGGTCGCCCCCGGCCAGCACTCCAGCGAGCACGCGGTGAGCGTGGCCATGCAGGACTCCGGCGGGCCTTACGACTATCACCTGTCGCGGCACCTGCTGCGCCTGGCCACCGAGCACGAGCTGCCGGTGCGCCGCGACCTGTTCCGCTACTACTTCAGCGATGCCCATTCGGCGGTCACCGCCGGCCACGACATCCGCACCGCCCTGCTGGCCTTCGGTTGCGACGCTACCCACGGCTATGAACGCACCCATATCGACAGCCTGGCGGCCCTCAGTCGGCTGCTGGGCGCCTACATCCTCAGCCCGCCGGTGTTCGCCAGCGACGCGCAGCCGGCCCAGGGCTCCCTGGACCGCTTCAGTCATCAGCTGGAGCACGACACGCAAATGGAAAGCGACACCCGGGTGCCGTCGGTGGACAGCCTGGTGGGGCAAAAGTCCTGAGGTGATAAGCCCTGAAGTGAAAAGCCGGGCCCCGCGCGAGGTTTGCCTAGCCGCGCGGGGCCCGGCGCAGTAGGATCCGGGATTGTTTGCCGGAGGCCCCTATGCTGATTCCCCATGACCAACTGGAAGTCGACACCCTGACCCGCCTGATCGAAGACTTCGTCACCCGCGACGGCACCGACAATGGCGACGACACCCCGCTGGAAACCCGCGTCCTGCGCGTGCGCCAGGCGCTGACCAAGGGCCAGGCGGTGATCGTGTTCGATCCGGACAGCGAGCAGTGCCAGTTGATGCTCAAGCACGACGTGCCCAAGGAATTGTTCGACTGATCTTCGGCCGGGAGCGAATGCCATGGCGGCGCCCAAAACCCGGCCAGCCCCTCAACCGTTGGTAAAGCGCGGCCCGAACAGAATGATGCTCGCGCCGATCACGCACAGCGCCACCCCGAGCCAGTCCGAGCTCAGCGGCCGCACCCGCTCCACCATGCCCAGCCAGCCGATCGAGGCGATGATGTAGATCCCGCCGTACGCCGCATAGGCGCGGCCGGCGTAGCTCGCTTCGATCTTGGTCAACAACAGGGCGAAGAGCATCAGGCTCGCCAGCGCCGGGACCATCCACCAGGCGCTTTTGCCCTGGCGCAGCCACATCCAGAAGGCGTAGCAGCCGGCGATCTCGAACAGCGCGGCGAGGAAGAACCACAGGTAATTGAGCATGCAAGGTCTCGTCAGGGATGCCAGATGCTGGCAACCCTAACGACGCACAGGGTCAACGGCAAGCTCAGCTGGCGTTTTGCTTGGCCTTGGCGCGCATCTTGTCGGCCATGAGGGTCATTTCGTCGTACAGCAGTTGCGGGTTCTTCTGCTTCAGGGCCCAGGCCATGCGCCCCTGTTCATGGGGCAGGATCATGAATTCGCCGGCGGCGACCTGGGTGTAGATGTAATCGGCGATGTCCGCCGCGCTGATCGGCGAGCTTTCCAGCAGCTTGCCGACCTGGGCCTTCATCGCCGGGGTCGGGCCGCGGAACGAATCCAGCAGGTTGGTCTGGAAGAACGACGGGCATACCACGTGCACGCCGATTTCCTGCTGGGCCAGCTCGATCAGCAGGCTTTCGGAGAGAGCCACCACACCGGCCTTGGCCACGTTGTAGTTGCTCATGGCCGGGCCCTGCATCAAGGCCGCCATCGAGGCGATATTGATGATCCGGCCCTTGCTCTTTTCCAGCAGCGGCAGGAACGCCTTGCAACCCTTGACCACGCCCATCAGGTTGATCGCGATCTGCCAGTCCCAGTCTTCCAGGGACAACTCGCTGAAGAAGCCGCCGGACGCCACGCCGGCGTTATTGACGATCACATCGATGCCGCCGAGCTTGACCTCGCAGGCCTGGGCGAAGGCCGTCAGCTGGCTGTAGTCACGCACGTCGCAACGTTGCACGAAGCCATCGCCGCCGGCTTCGCGCACCAGCCTGAGGGTTTCCTGCAGGCCGGGTTCGCTGACATCCGACAACGCCAACTGCCAGCCTTCGCGCGCCCAGCGCAGAGCGATTTCGCGACCCAGGCCGGATCCGGCGCCAGTGATCATCATGCGATTTTGCATAGGAGTTGCCTTGTTGTTCCGGGAGAGATGAGGCGAGTGTAGCGAAGGATTTTGTGCCGCCCACGCACCATCAGATTGCTGAATGCCCCAGGCAAACCGGGGCCTCGGTGCGACTTCCCGCGGTGTTGCAAGTTCCACTCGATGGCCAGCGGTAGCAGGTACGAAAGGAAATAGCCCTGCGTGCAAAAAGCATTAAAAAAACTTGGAATCATCCTTGAAAACAAAGAGTCGGAATGATTAAGCGGTGCGGATTAATTGCCTTGAATCCAGCCGCGCCTTTGATCATCCAATAAGGACAACGACATGGGCACAATCCTGATCATTATTCTTATTCTTCTGCTGATCGGTGGTCTTCCAGTGTTCCCGCACTCCAGAAGCTGGGGTTATGGCCCATCCGGCATCATCGGTGTGGTCCTGGTGGTGTTGCTGATTCTCGTGCTACTGGGCCGGATATAGGCATCGCTCGTTCAAGCTCGGGACTGTTCAACCGTCGAAAAAAAAGAGGCCCGAGGGCCTCTTTTTCATTCGCGCGATGAATCAGTCCGGCGTGCCGTGCACCACGCCTGCGGTGTTATCCAGCAGGCTCTTGGTAGCGGTTTGCAGGAAGGCTTCGAGCTTGTGCTTCAACTCGGCGGTACGCGGCGCGTCCGGCACGACTTCGGCATGGGGATTGGCACCCAGTTCGTACTGGTAGATCTTCGGCGCCATTTCCTTCTCGCGCGGCAGTACCAGGATCTGGTCGGCGGTGACGATGGCGGTGGTCTGCTCGCTGCCCGACGGCTTGATCACGCCAAAGCCGGTATCGCCCTGCGGCAGGTTGAGCAGGTCGCGGCCCCAGCACTGATGACGCACTTCGCCACCCAGGCGGCCCATGATGGTCGGCACGATATCGACCTGGGTACCCACGGTGTGGTTGCGCTGGCCGAATTTCTCCTGGATGCCCGGGGCGATCATCAGCATCGGCACGTTGAAGCGGCCCAGGTCCATTTCGGTGATCTGGCGCTCGTTGCCGAAACCATGGTCACCCACGATCACGAACAGCGTCTCCTTGAAGTACGGCTCCTTGCGCGCCTTCTCGAAGAACTGGCCCAGGGCCCAGTCGGAATAACGCATGGCGGTCAGGTGTTCGTTCAGGCTGCCACGGTCGGTCACCTTCTCCACCGGCAACGGCGTCGGCAAGGCGTACGGGGTGTGGTTGGACAGGGTCTGCAGCAGGGCATAGAACGGCTTGCCGTTTTCCCGCGCCTTCAACTCTTCCAGGCCACGGTTGAACATGTCCTGGTCGGACACGCCCCAGGTCGGATCGGAGAACACCGGATCGACGAAGTCGTTGCGACCGACGAAGTTGGTCATGCCCTGGTTGCTGAAGAAGCCCGACTGGTTGTCCCAGGCGAAATCGCCGTTGTAGACGTACACGTCGTCATACTTGCGGGCGCTCAGCACCTGCGGCAGGCCGGACAGCTTGTGGCTGCCTTCCGGGGTCTGCATCAGGTATTCGAAACCCGGCAGGTTGGGGAAGCAGGCCATGGTGGCGAACATGCCCTGGTGGGTATGGGTGCCGTTGGAGAAGAAGCGGTCGAACAGCAGGCCTTCCTTGGACAGTTGGTCCAGGTACGGGGTGATGTTGCCCGGAGCGCCCAGGGCGCCCACCGAGTGACCGGCCATGCTTTCCATCAGGATCACGACCACGTTCTTGATCGGCAGGGTCTTGTCGGCCGGTGGCGTGTAGTCGCGGCGCACGGCGGCGATATCGGCGTCCACCAGCTTGTCGTCCGGCATCACCAGCAGGTCGCGCACCACTTGCTGCGCCTCGGGCTGCGGCAGGGTGGCTTTCCAGATATTGCTGCGGTCTTCGCCCATCCGGCTCTTGGCCGCTTCGACCAGCGACAGCGTGCCGTTGAGGCCCAGCTGGTTGGCGAAGTTCGATTCGGTGGTGTAGACGTCACCCCAGCGCAGTGGCGGGCCCTGGCGCAGGGTGCCGCGGGCGGCGACCACGCAGACCAGCAGGCAGACCACGAATACGCCGATACGGGCGTACCACGGGGCGACCTGCCGGGTGCCGATGCTGCCGCCGCTGAACGGGCCGCGTGGCCGGGTCGCGCGGTCGGCGCCCTTGAACGCCAGGCTCAGCAGCCAGGTGCCGAGCGCCCAGGCCAGCAGGTAGCGCACCACCGGGAAGCCGTACCAGAGCATGCTCATCACGGTTTTCGGGTCTTCCTTCACATACTGGAAGACCAGGCCGTTGAGGCGCTGGTGGAACTCGCGGTAGAAGTCCATCTCCATCAGGCCGAGGAACAGCGCGATGCTCGAAACGATGGTCAGCCAGAAGCGGAAGAAACCGCGAGCCGCCATGGCCCGGGCACTGAACAGGGCCAGCAGCAGCGGGATGCTGAGGTAGACCACCAGGCGCACGTCGAAGCGCAGGCCGTTGGCGAAGGCTTCAAGGAAGGTCGAGGCCGGTGTGTCGAGGATCATCTCGCGGTTGTAGACCAGCAGCGCCACGCGCAGCAAGGACAGCATGACCATCATGGCCAGCGCGCAGAGCAGCGTATAAGCCAGATGCGATTTGACGGTCGGTTGCAGCAGGCGACTCGAGGCTCGCTGCTGACTCAGGGCGTCCGGGTTTGCCATATCGTTTTAGGACCCAATGGAAGTTGAAGTTGCGAAAAAAATGCAGCTGCGCTTTGCCCTCTTGTAGCCATTCAGGGCTGGGGGGGATGGCGCGGTGCGCAAATGTTGCACGATCAGCAGCGGCATTGCCATTGATTACTGGCAGGCGCCCTCACCCGGCCGGCAATGGCCAGAGTCAGGGATCGCAACCGGAGATCGCACGGGGTGTAGCGGAAAAACAGCGCTGGCGAATTGTCATGGAGACTTTGTGAAAATTTCGTGCAGCGCATATTTGGTCACATAAAAAAGGGCCTGGCGGCCCCTTTTCGAACCCGCGCCAGCCTTCAGAACCTCACGTTACCGCGCGGCCCGGCAATCGCCCAGATGATCAGGCCCAGAACCGGCAACAGGATGATCAGCAGCACCCAGAGGATTTTCATCCCGGTTTCGGCACTGCTTTTTAGCACATTGATGATCGCCCAGATGTCCAGCGCGAGGATGATCAGGCCGACCAGCGTATTGAAGGTGGAACCCATGGTGTCGCTCCTAAGTGAGGGCTTGCCCACTTAGGATAGCCGGCCAGCGCCTGGGTTCCTTTTTATCGCCCGCGCGGTCAGGTCCGTGGCTCGGCAGCTCAGACGTGAACCGCGACCTTGAGCGCTTCCAGGGACGGAGCGGCGGCGATGCCGGCTTCGGCGCACAGCTCCAGCACGCGCGGCACGTCGTTGCCGTAGACCAGCACCACTTGCAGCTCGTCGTCCAGCAGCTGGCTGAAGTTCATCAGCACGTAGCCGCCGTTTTCCGGGTTCATGCTGCCCATCTGGATCTGGATGCGGTTGAGCGCGGTCAGGGCCTCGGTCTTGGCCAGTTGCTTGGGCTTGATGTTGAACGCCACGCCCGGGCCGAAAGACGCGACGATCTGCGCGAACAGGTCCATGTAGGTGTCGGCCTGGAACAGCACGGTTTCCGGCAGGCTGCCGACCACCACCCATTCGCCCAGCGGGATCGGGAAGCTGTCGTCGTAGTTGATGTCCGGGTTGGCGGCCAGGAAGGCCTGGGGATCGGCGTAGGCCTGGGCGGCCTCGTCGGCGATCCGCAGGATTTCTTCTTCGCCCATGCAGCCGGAGCTGATTTTGGTGATGAGTTCGGCGAGGACGGTTTTCATGGGCGAATCCTGTTACGGGTCAATGGCGGGCGCGCAGGATAGCCTAAACCCGCCCCGCGAACCTACCGCCGCGACCAAGGCCTGGCCTTGGCCCGGCGGCATGCGCCATTCAGCTCAGCCCAGCAACTTCTGCAACTGCGCGGTGGTGTCGACGGCGCCCATGGTCTTCGCCGCGTCCAGTGCACTCACGCCGTTGGCGTCGGTGGCTCGCGGGTTGGCACCCTTGCCGATCAGGTAGTCGACGATTTCCGTGCGGTTGAACATCGCCGCCATCATCAGCGCGGTACGCCCGTCGAAGGACGAACCTTCCACCTCGGCGCCGCCTTCCACCAGCGCCTTGACCACTGCCAGGTCGCCCTTGAAGGCCGCGCCGGCGATCGGGCTCTGGCCGTTGTCGTTACGAATCTCGGGGTCGGCCTTGTGCTTGAGCAGCACCTGCACCGCGTCCACATGCCCGTAGTAGCTGGCCAGCATCAGCAGGGTGTCACCCTTGTGATTGCGCAGGTTGACCGGCAGACCGCTGCTCGCCAGCTTGTCGAGCATCTGGGCGTCGCCTTGACGGGCGACGTTGAAGACCTGCTCGGTAAACTCGGCGGCTTCTTCTGCGGTCATCTGGCGGCTTTTGTCTGACATCGGGAACTCCACTTTCGGCCAATCGGAAAGCCGCTAGTGTCCCCAAGCGCCTCCTGCCCTGTCATCCCTTTTTTCTCAAGAGCGGCCATAGCCAGAATCAATAACGGTGCCGGCCAGCGCAAATGTCCGCCAGGACCGCCTCCGTCACCTGGACGTAGGTCGCCGATCCCGGCAACCAGGCGTACACCGGGTCGCCGCCGGTTTTCGACGGGTCGAAGGCTTCTTCCTTGAGCCGGGTCTTCTGGTACTTGAAGGTGCCGGTGGTCTCCATTTTCACCTTGACCCGCAGGAACAGTGGCACCGCGTAGCCCGGCAGATGCTCGCGGGCGAACTGCAACAGCTCGGTGAAATCCAGGGTCGCCAGGGACTCGGCCGGAGTGATCGCCGCCATCCCGGCGCGACCGTTGGTGTTGTGCACCTCGACGCCATAGGCCACCGCCTCGGCGACCTGCGGATGTTGCAGGAGGATGTTCTCCACCTCGGTGGTGGAGACGTTTTCGCCCTTCCAGCGATAGGTATCGCCCAGGCGATCGATGAACTGCGCATGGCCAAAACCGATATCGCGCAGCAGGTCGCCGGTATTGAAGTAACGATCTCCCTTCTCGAACACGTCGGTGAGGATCACCTTCAGGTTCTTTTCCGGCTCGGTATAGCCGTCCAGCGGCGCCTTGTCGTCGATCTTCGCCAGCAGCAAGCCCTGCCCGCCCCGGGCGACCTTCTGCATGAAACCCGAGCCGTTGCGGATCGGCGCACAGGTGTCGTGGGCGTACTCCACCAGCGCCCAGGGCGCCAGGGAGAAGCCCACGGTATTGTCGAAGTTGAGCACGTTGGTAAAGCCGATATTGCCGTCGCTGGCGGCATACAACTCGCAGATATGCTCGACGCCGAAACGCTGCTTGAACGGCCCCCACACGCCGGGGCGCAGACCGTTGCCAACCATCTTCACCACGCTGTTGTCACGGTCGTGCTCGCTGGCGGGCTGGTCGATCAGGTAACGGCACAGCTCGCCCACATAGCCGATGGTGGTGGCCTTGAACCGGCGGGCGTCTTCCCAGAACCGGCTGGCGCTGAACTTGCGGCGAATGGCAAACCCCGAGGCCCCGCTGATGGCCGAGCCCCAGCACACGCACAGCCCGGTGGCGTGATACAGCGGCAAGGTGCAGTAGAGGATGTCGGCCGGCTGCATATCGAGGGCGATCATGCCGAAGCTGGCCGAGGTGCGCATCCAGCGGCCATGCTTGAAAATGCCGGCCTTGGGCAGCCCGGTGGTGCCCGAGGTGTAGATATAGAAGCACGGATCGTCGAGGTAGATCCGCGCGGTGCTCGGGGGGTTGCCCGAGTCGCTGGCGGCGCTGGCGGCCATCAGGTCGATGCAGCCGGCGGGCGTTGGCCCGGGCGCCACATCTGGGTCGGCGACGAACCAGGTACGCGCCTCGTCGATGGCGACCTGGTCGCGAATCGCCGAATAGGCATCCAGCAGTTCGACGCCGACGATCATCGCCACCGGCTTCACCAGGTTCACGCTGTGCACCAGCACACTGCCGGTCTGCGCGGTGTTGAGCATGGCGCAGATACCGCCGAGCTTGGCCACCGCCAGCACGCTCACCAGCAACTCGGGACGGTTCTCGACGAAGATCGCCACCACGTCGCCCTTGCCGATGCCCTGGCTCGCCAGGTAATGGGCGATCCGGTTGGCCCACTGGTTGGCCTGTGCATAACTCAACACCCGGTCGCCATACAGCAGCGCCGGGCCGTCAGGGTTGCGTTGCGTGGCCTGCTCGAAGGTCCAGCCCAGCCCGCAGGGCTGATCGGCACGCTTGACGTTGGCTATCTGCATGCCCTTGATGACCCGCGGCAACGCCCGGGCGATGGAGGGCAACTTTCGCAGCATCATGCCCCAGGTGATCATGTCGTGCTGACGAGTGCTCATGACGGCTCCTGTTCGACGCAAAAGGATCCTGCACGGGCCAGACCGGCAGGCAGACAAGGGTCGATGGGGCTATTCGGCTGGGGGCCGAGGGCGGGCCGCCACGGCAAACTGGAGAGAAACAGGGGGCGCGCTATTGGCAGTGATGCGGAGCATGGCGTTCATGGATGACGTCCTATTTTCTTATTATCAGGCGCCCATGACCCTAGGGATCACGACGCATGACTGTCCATGTCGATGAAGCGTCTGATTGACTTGTACAGCCTGTCGCTGGCAAAAAAATACGTCAGCGCTTCTTGGCCTGTACACGGAGTTTTTGCAAAGTTTTGTATCTCCCCCGCGCCGCCAGGTGCCTCGCGCTTGAGGGCCGGTTTGCCGGTTGAATCTTTTACGTGAACCGACAGTCACAGCGTTACGCCCCGGCCCTCGCCCACGCCTGCGATCTCGCAAAATGCAGGATGCACGATGGCCATTCATGCAAATTGCACGGACGCACAAATGACGAATATTTATAACAATATGATTTATAAAGATTTTTTAAAAAATTGAGGCTGGCACAATCGCTGCACCTATCACTCCAGGTTTGCCATTCAAGAACCAATGGAGCTGATAGACATGAGCCTGATCCAAGAAAAATTCGCTTCCCTGTTCTCCAACTACGAAGTGACCACTCAGCCACGGCCCGATGGCGGCATCCTGCTGACGCTGCGTAACAGCGAAGGTAAACAGCTCAAGCGCTCGATCTCTTATGCGCAGTTGCATGCGGGCGATCAGCTGTCGTGGGTGATCAGCGCGTTGCGTCGCGACCTGGCTGAACAGGCCAGCGAATTGCCACAGATTTCCCTGCTGCAAAGCCAGAACCGTTTTGCCCTGCCGTCGTATCACTCGCTTTAAATCCGTACCGCTGCGGATTCGCGGTGACAACGCAGACATGACGGATAGCCCCAATCAGGCCGTGCCAGCCTTACGCTGACACGGCCTGATTGCTTTCAGAAACGCTGCGGATCGATCTCGGCGAAGCTCGCCACATTCGCATGCCCCGCCAACACCCCGCCTTCGCGCACCAGGCCGCAGGTGGCCAGGCCGGCGGACTTGGCCGCATCCAGTTCCTGGACGACATCGGACAGAAAGAGAATCTGCCCAGGTGCACAACCGATGGCCTGGGTAATGCGCTGGTAAGATTGCACTTCGCGCTTGGGCCCGGAAGTGGTGTCGAAAAAACCGCTGAACAGCGGCGCCAGGTCCCCGGCAATGGAACGACCGAAAATCAGCTTCTGCGCCTGGATCGAGCCCGACGAATAGACGTACAACCGATAACCAGACTGATGCCAGTGCTGCAACGCCGCCACCGCATCCGGGTAGACATGGCCCTTGAGCTGCCCGGCCCGGTACCCCTGTTCCCAGACCATGCCTTGCAAGGCCTTGAGTGGCGTGGCCTTGCGATCTTCCGCGATCCAGCCCAGGAGGACCTCGATCACCCGCTCGACATCCGCCGCCGGCTCGCCGCGGGCCTCACGCACCGCCTGCAACTGCTCGGCGACATCGGCCCGGTTGGCGTGCTTGCGCACGAAGTCCGGCAGCTGCTGCACCGCGTAGGGAAACAGCACCTCGAAGACAAAACTCACCGCGCTGGTGGTGCCTTCGATGTCGGTGAGAATGGCCTTGATCGGCATCCGCTCAATCCTCCAGAAGCGGGAACTGGCTGGCGATATCGGAACCGGTGAAGTTGGCGACCCAGCCTTGCGGGTTATTGAACATGCGGATCGCCACCAGGTACGGGTTCTCGCCCATATCGAACCAGTGCGCGGTACCGGCCGGCACCGAAAGCAGGTCGTTCTTCTCGCAGAGCACGGCGTACACGTAGTCGCCGATGTGCAGATTGAACAGGCCGCGACCGGCGACGAAAAAGCGCACCTCGTCCTCGGCGTGGCGGTGTTCGTCGAGGAACTTGGCGCGCAGCTCGGCCTTCTGCGGGTGATCGCTATTGAGGCTGATCACATCGACGGTGATGTAGCCGCGTTCGGTCATCAGGCGGTCGATCTGCTCCTGATAGGCGCCTATCACTTCCTCCTGGCTGGCGCCCGGCTGGATCCTGGTGGCGGCTTGCCAACGATCGAAACGCACGCCCTGCTCGGCCAGGGTCGCGGCGATATCGTCGAAATGGGTCAGCACCTTGTTCGGCAGGTCCGGGCTGGATACGTGGTAAACGGACAGGCTGCTCATCTTGGCAATTCCTCGTTATCGGCAGTGCCCGCAGGCTTTCCAGGCCGGTCAGGCGGTGCATGTCATCAGGCGGTGGCTACTTCAGTGGAAGAAAGCCTTAACGGTTTAACAGGGCGCGAGTCTTCAACTCACACTCGAACAGGAACTCGAAGGCCTCGATCTGGCGCTGCGCGTCACTCATGCGCGCGCCCCAGGTATAGAGGCCATGACCGCGAATCAGGTAGCCAACGCAATCGGCATGGGCGTCGAGCCAGGGCTGGACCTTGCTCGCCAGCCGGGCAATATCCTGATCGTTGTCGAAAATCGGCACCCGCACCCGCGACTCGTGGCTGGCAATGCCGGCAAAGGCCTTTTGCAGCTCGTAACCCTCGAACTCGATGAAGTCCTCGGCGGTCAGGCGCGACAGCACCGTGGCGTTCACCGAATGGGTATGCAACACGGCGCCGATCTGCGGGTTCCAGCTGTACAGCTGGGTGTGCAACAGGGTTTCGGCCGACGGCTTTTTACCCGGTTCCAGACTGTTGCCCGCCAGGTCGGTGGCCAGCACGTCATCCAGGCCCAACTGGCCTTTGTGCTTGCCAGAAGCCGTGAGCAATAGCGCGCTTGGCGACAGGCGCGTGGAATAGTTGCTGCTGGTGGCCGGCGACCAGCCGCGGGCATGTAGAAAGCGCCCGACCTCGATGATGTCCTGTGCCAGCTGTTCGCGGCTAAGGCTCATGGCCTCTCCTCTTGCATACGTGTGGCAATGATAACGGCTGCCGCCAGCGCTGCGAGGCTTGCAATACTAAAGGTCAATGTCGCGCCCAGGGCGTTCCAACTGTAGCCGGAATACAGCGCGCCCAATGCGCCGCCGGTGCCGGCCAGGGCCGCGTACAGAGCCTGGCCCTGGCCCTGCTGGCGGTCACCGAAGCTGCGTTGCACGAAATGAATGGCCGCGGCATGAAAGCTGCCGAAAGTCGCGGCATGCAGCACCTGGGCAAACAACAGCACCCACAGGTGCTCGGCAAAGGCGCCCAGCAGCAGCCAGCGCAGGGCCGCCAGCAGGAAACTCGCCAGCAGCACCCGGCGCACCGAAAACCGCGAGAGAATCCAGCTCATCGCCAGGAACATCAGCACTTCGGCGACCACCCCCAACGCCCACAGCAGGCCGATCAAGCCGCGGCTGTAACCCAGGTGTTCCAGGTGCAGGGTCAGGAAGGTGTAGTAGGGGCCGTGGCTCATTTGCATCAAGGCCACGCAGGCATAGAAGGCCAGCACGCCGGGGCTGCGCAGCTGGCCAAGAAAGCCTCCAGCCGCCAGGCGACTGCCCTGGGCCGCTGGCTGGGCATTGGGCACCCAGGCGCTGCTGAGCACGATGCCGGCCATGATCAGTACCAGCGTCGCCGGGTAGATATCCAGGCTCAGCCACTCGAACAGCCGCCCCAGCGCCACCACCGTGAGAATGAAGCCGATCGAACCCCACAGGCGGATCTGGCTGTAGCGGGCGGTCTGGCCTTGCAGGTGCGCCAGGGTGATCACTTCGAATTGCGGCAGCACTGCGTGCCAGAAGAACGCATGCAAGGCCATGACCATCGCCAGCCAGGCGTAGCTCTTGCTGACGAAAATCAGCGAAAAGCTCAGCAGCGTGCAGATCGCGCCAAAACGCACAATGGCCAGGCGCTGGCCGGTGTAGTCGCCGAGCCAGCCCCAGATATTCGGCGCCACGCAGCGCATGAGCATGGGAATCGCCACCAGCTCGCCGATGCGCGCGCTGGAAAACCCCAGGTGATCGAAATACAGCGCCAGAAATGGCGCGGTCGAACCCAGCAAGGCGAAATAGAACAGATAGAAACTGGAGAGCCGCCAGTACGGGAGCGCCGCCACGGCCGTCAGACCGTGGCGACTGGCAGGGACGCCATTACAACTGGCCCAGCACCGGCGTGCTGACGCGCACGTCGGCGTTCTGGCCACGATGACGCAGCAGGTGATCCATCAGCACGATGGCCATCATGGCTTCGGCGATCGGCGTGGCGCGGATGCCGACGCACGGGTCGTGACGGCCCTTGGTGATGACGTCCACCGGGTTGCCATCGATGTCGATCGAGCGACCCGGGGTGGTGATGCTGGAGGTCGGCTTGAGCGCCAGGTGCGCGACGATCGGCTGGCCGGAGGAAATCCCGCCAAGGATGCCGCCAGCGTTGTTGCTGAGGAAACCTTGCGGGGTCAGCTCGTCGCGATGCTCGGTGCCACGCTGGGCAACGCTGGCGAAACCGGCGCCGATCTCCACGCCCTTGACCGCGTTGATGCTCATCAGCGCGTGGGCCAGCTCGGCGTCCAGGCGGTCGAAGATCGGCTCGCCCAGGCCCGGCATCACGCCCTCGGCGACCACGGTGATCTTCGCCCCCACCGAGTCCTGATCGCGACGCAGCTGGTCCATGTAGGCTTCCAGCTCCGGCACCTTGTCCGGGTCGGGGCTGAAGAAGGCGTTGTCTTCCACCGAGTCCCAGGTCTTGAACGGGATTTCGATCGGGCCCAGCTGGCTCATGTAGCCCCGCACCACGATGCCCTGGCTGGCCAGGTACTTCTTGGCTATGGCCCCGGCCGCCACGCGCATGGCGGTTTCCCGCGCCGAGCTGCGACCGCCGCCGCGGTAGTCGCGGATGCCGTATTTGTGGTGGTAGGTGTAATCGGCGTGGGCCGGGCGGAACAGATCCTTGATCGCCGAGTAGTCCTTGGACTTCTGGTCGGTATTGCGGATCAACAGGCCGATGGAGCAGCCAGTGGTCTTGCCTTCGAACACGCCGGAGAGGATTTCGACTTCATCGGCTTCCTGGCGCTGGGTGGTGTGGCGGCTGGTGCCGGGCTTGCGCCGGTCCAGGTCGCGCTGCAGATCGTCCAGCGACAGCTCAAGACCCGGTGGGCAGCCGTCGACAATGGCGACCAACGCCGGACCATGGCTTTCGCCGGCGGTGGTGACAGTGAACAGCTTGCCGTAGGTATTGCCAGACATGCGGGACGCTCCGTGAAATCAGCCGAAATAACTCAATCTGGATTACTGAGCGCGCCAGTATACGCAGCCTACCCAACTAGTTCATCCTCGAACCTTATCCGTGCCGGGAAGTCCAACCGGCACCTTCTCCATGATGGCGTGATGATGCTGCGAGTTCTTCTCTTGAGCCTTACCCTGTTCACCGGCCTGGTCCACGCGGCCGTGCTGCAACGTCCCATCAGCCTGGACACTGGCAATGGCGAGTTATATGGCTCGCTGCTGTTGCCCAAGTCCGACGCCCCGGTGCCGGTGGTGCTGATCGTCTCCGGCTCCGGCCCTACCGACCGCGATGGCAACAACCCCGACGGCGGGCGCAACGACAGCCTCAAGCGCCTGGCCTGGGTGCTGGCCAAGCACAACATCGCCAGCGTGCGCTACGACAAGCGCGGCGTGGCCGCGAGCCTTGCCGCTACTCCGGACGAACGCAACCTGACCCTCGACGCCTACGTCGCCGATGCCGTGGCCTGGGGCAAAAAACTCAAGGCCGACCCGCGCCTGGGCCCGTTGATCGTGCTCGGCCACAGCGAAGGCGCGCTGATCGCCACCCTGGCGGCGCCCCAGGTCGATGCGGCGGCAGTGATTTCCATCTCCGGCACCGCCCGCCCGGTGGACCAGGTGCTGCGCCAGCAATTGAGCTATCGCCTGCCGGCGCCGCTGATGCTGCGCAGCAACGAACTGCTCGACAGCCTCAAGGCCGGCCGGGTCGACACCGACGTGCCGCCGCCGCTGGAAGTGATCTTCCGCCCCAGCGTGCAGCCGTACCTGATCACCCTGTTCAAAGAAGACCCGGCCGCCGCGTTCGCCCGCCTGAAAATGCCGGCCCTGATCGTCCAGGGCAGCAACGACATCCAGGTCGGCGTCGACGACGCGCGGATGCTCAAGGCCGCCAAGCCGGATGCCCAGTTGGCGCTGATCGAGGGCATGAACCATGTGCTGCGCATCGTGCCCAACGACGTCAAGCGGCAACTGGCCTCCTACAAGGACCCGCAACTGCCCCTGGCCTCGGAACTCGGCAGCCGCATCATCGGTTTTATTGACGGACTTCACGCCCGTTGACGCGTTTTCCCCTCCAGTCCTGAAAAAAACGGCCGATAAGCCTTTGCCGGCCGTTCACTTGCCGTCGGCAAGTAGCGCTTGGACAGGATCTCGCCGTTATGACCGATACCCAGAACCCTCCCGAAACCGAGGTTGAAAACCCCGCTCCCGAAGCCGTGGCGTTGCCGTGGGCGGATGTCCACGCCGAGCATCACCGGATGCTTCGCCTGGCCCCGCTGCAAACCGATCGCGCCACGGGCGGACGGCCGCTGCGCTTTATCGAGTTCGGTTATGCCGAGCGCAGCAACAAGGAGCGCAGCCTGTTGCGCATGACCCTCCAGTTGCCGGGCCAACGGGTGCGCAAGGAGCAGAATCACCTGGATGTCTGGGTCGATCATGCGACTCGGCGGGTGCGCTTCGAGCCGGAAAACCTGCAGATCGAGCCGGCGAACCGTGGCATCGGCCGCTTTCTGCTGGCGCAGGGCGCAAGCTGGGCGCAGAAGAAATGGCCGCACTACCGCGTGGACGGTTTCGAACTGGCGAACAAGGATGCGCTGAACGAGGCCACGCGCCTGCGACGCGATCATTTCCTGCGGGTCCAGGGTTTCGATGTGGTTTACGCCGATGCCCAGCATCTCAAGGGCAGCGTCAAGAATGTGCAGGTCGGCGAACTGCTGGCCAACTGGAACACCGAAAAGCTGCAATTCGTCGAGATCCTCGAAGCCGCGCAGATGCTGCAACAGGCCGAGCAGAACCTCGAAGAGCAGGAAGTCAAACTGCGCAAGCACGAAGAAAAGGTTGCCAAGTACAAGCGCGAAGACACCGGACTGCGCTTTACCATCACCTGCCTGGTGGCCTTTGCGGTGTTCCAGGCCGGGTTGCTGATCTGGATCGCGACCCACCGCTGATTCCAGACTTACGCGGATACCTGTAGGAGCGAAGCTTGCTCGCGATAGCGTCCGTCCAGGCACACCCCGGTGCCTGGATCGCGGGCAAGTCGGATCGCCGCCCGCTCGCTCCTACAGAAACGCCGATCAGACCCGGGAGCTGAACAACGCCTGGTGCTGCCGGCACTGCTCGGCGGTGAGCATGAACACGCCATGGCCGCCGCGCTCGAAGTCCAGCCAGGCGAAGTCGACTTCCGGGTACAGGGCTTCGACATGGACCTGGCTGTTGCCGACCTCGACGATCAACAGGCCCTTCTCGGTCAGATGATCGGCCGCCTCGGCCAGCATGCGCCGCACCAGGTTCAGGCCATCGTCGCCACAAGCCAGGCCCAGCTCTGGTTCATGCTGGTACTCCTCGGGCATGTCGGCGAAGTCCTCGGCATCCACATACGGCGGATTCGACACGATCAGGTCGAAACGCTGGCCCGGCAAGCCCTCGAAACCGTCGCCCTGCACCGTGAACACCCGCTCATCGACGCCATGGCGCTCGATGTTCTGGTTCGCCACCTCGAGGGCTTCGAACGACAAGTCGGCCAGCACCACTTCCGCATGGCGGAATTCGTAGGCGCAGGCAATGCCGATGCAGCCGGAACCGGTGCACAGGTCGAGAATCCGCGCAGGCTCGGCACCCAGCCAGGGTTCGAAACGTTTTTCGATCAGCTCGCCGATCGGCGAACGCGGGATCAGCACACGCTCGTCGACAATGAACGACAGGCCACAGAACCAGGCCTCGCCCAGCAGGTAGGCGGTCGGCACGCGCTCTTCGATGCGCCGCTTGAGCAGACGCTGCAGATTGACCAGTTCGTCATCTTCCAGCGCGCAGTCCAGATAGCTGTCGGCTATTTCCCACGGCAGGTGCAAGGCACCCAGTACCAACTGGCGGGCTTCGTCCCAGGCGTTGTCGGTCCCATGGCCGAAAAACAGATCCTCCCCATGAAAGCGGCTGACAGCCCAACGGATGTGGTCGCGCAGGGTGCGCAGGCGGGAAGTGATCACGGGACAGACTCCTGAAAAAACGACTGGCGATTCTAACAGCCAAAACGTCTGAGGACGACGCATGAAAAATCTGAGTCTGCGGGGCGCCCAGGCGCTTTTCCCCGCATTCGACCCGATTCTCCATAGCCCTTGACACGGCTGTAGGCCAGCAACCACGCACCTTACGTTAGTAGCGATTCACAGAAGCGCTCCGCCAGAGGACAATGTCGCAAAAGCCCCACTCACAGGAGCCCCAGAATGTCCGTTCCAAAGACGATGTTTCAACTCAGCGGTCGTGGTTATGCAGCGGCTAATTTGAGCCACGCGACCCTTGTGATCATCGACGCCCAGAAAGAGTACCTCAGCGGTCCGCTGGCCCTGTCCGGCATGGACGCCGCGGTCGCCAACATCAAGCAACTGGTCGCTGCCGCCCGCTCCGCCGGCCGCCCGGTTGTGCACGTGCGCCACCTCGGCACCGTCGGCGGTCTGTTCGACCCCCAGGGTGAGCGCGGCGAATTCATCCCCGGCCTCGAACCCCAGGGCGACGAGACCATCATCGGCAAGCTGCTGCCGAGCGCCTTCCATGGCACCGAACTGGAAAAGCGCCTGCAGGACCTGGGCTCCCTGGACCTGATCGTCTGCGGTTTCATGAGCCACTCCAGTGTCAGCACCACCGTGCGCGCGGCGAAGAACCTGGGCTTTCGCTGCACCCTGGTGGAAGACGCCTGCGCCACCCGCGACCTGCCCTACAAGGGCGGCATCCTCAGCGCCGAGCACGTCCAGCAGACCGAAATGGCCATCATGGCGGACAACTTCGCCACCCTCGCCCTGACCAAAGATCTGATCTGATCGACCTGCAATGAGCGGTCCACGGGCCGCTCATCCGTAAAAGCCTCTCATTTGCCGTAATTGCCTTAGCCTCAGGAACCACCCGGTCATCTTTCGGTCGAAGGGCCGATACCCATTGAGGAAGGTCGGAATGAAGATATCCGATGGTTTTGACGCACGTCGTCTGCGGCCCAAAGGCCCGCGGAACTGGCGTTTGCGCCTGGGCGCGGGATTCTCCGCGTTGCTGGCGACCTTCGGTGTGCTGCTGGCGATGGCCGGGGCCGCCAGCCTGTTGGGGCGCCCTCCGGCGCTGGGCGAATTGAATGCAAGTCCGGCAGGTTCCGCGGTGATTCTAGCGGTCGGTCTGTTACTGCTGTATGTCGGCGTCTGGCTGTGGCGTCGCTGCCGGCGCCGCATGCGCCAGCCGCAGACCTTGAACATGGCTCCGCACCTGATGAAGAAACATGACTGAATCGATGGCAACACGTTTTGTCCCGCCCCTCTCCCGTCGAGTTGGGTAAACTGCTCGGTCTTCGCGGAGGCTGACATGCAAGACGACGATTTTTCCCTGTTCAAAAGCGCGATCCAAGGCGTCAAGCCGATCAAGCACGATCGCGCCGAAACCGGCAAACCCAAGGCTGACCGGGCGCAGATCGCCAAGCTGCGCCAGGCTGCCAGCGTGCGCACCGAGACCACTGCCGTCGACGGGCTGTCCGATCAGTTCGTGATCGACGTCGGCCCGGAAGACGAGTTGATGTGGGCCCGCGACGGGGTTCAGGAAAGCCAGATGCGCAAGCTCAAGGTCGGCCAGATCCCTTTCGAGGGCAGCCTCGACCTGCACGGCATGAACGTGGAAAAGGCCCGGGAAACCCTCTGGGCGTTCCTCGCCGAAGCCACCAGGTTCGAAATCCGCTGCGTGCGCGTCACCCACGGCAAGGCCGTGCGCCTGGACGGCAAGCGGCCGATGATCAAGAGCCACGTCAACACCTGGCTGCGCCAGCATCCCCAGGTGCTCGGCTTCACCTCGTGCCAGGCCAGGCACGGCGGCGCTGGGGCCGTTTATGTGATGCTCAAACGCACCATGATGGAAGGTCGCGACGAGTAAAGCCGCTTCGTCGCGCTTGCAGCGTCGAGTCCGCCACCGTACCCTTGCCCTTTGCGTAAAATCCCACAGGTAGTTTCATGTCCCTGGAACAGAATTACACGGCGATCCTCGGCCAATTGGGCGAAGACGTCTCCCGCGAGGGCCTGCTCGACACGCCAAAACGTGCCGCCAAAGCCATGCAGTACCTCTGCCGCGGTTATGAACAAACGCTGGAAGAAGTCACCAACGGTGCCTTGTTCAGCTCCGATAACAGCGAAATGGTGCTGGTCAAGGACATCGAGCTCTACTCGCTGTGCGAGCACCATCTGCTGCCTTTCATCGGCAAGGCTCACGTCGCCTACATTCCAAGCGGCAAGGTGCTGGGCCTGTCGAAAGTCGCGCGCATCGTCGACATGTACGCGCGTCGCCTGCAGATCCAGGAAAACCTCAGCCGCCAGATCGCCGATGCGGTCCAGCAAGTGACCGGCGCCCTGGGCGTCGCGGTGGTGATCGAGGCCAAGCACATGTGCATGATGATGCGCGGTGTGGAGAAGCAGAACTCGTCGATGATCACCTCGGTGATGCTGGGCGAATTCCGCGAAAACGCGGCGACCCGCAGCGAGTTTCTCAGCCTGATCAAGTAATCGGCTGCCCGAAAGAACCGGCGTTCATCGCCGGTTTTTTTTCGCCTGGCAAAAATCAGGTAAGCTGCCGCCCCTTCTTTCATGGGCAAGAGGCAATATCGTGATCGTCAAAGCGCTTCGAGTCGGCCTGGGCCAGCTCATCATCTTCATCGACTTCATCACCCGCCCACGCAAGCAGCAGCGCCCCGCCGCGGCCCAAGCCCAGGTCGAACAGGCCGCCAAGGGCCTGACCCTGTACCAGTTCCACGCCTGCCCCTTCTGCGTGAAAACCCGCCGCACCCTGCACCGCCTGAACGTTCCCGTGGCCCTGCGTGACGCGAAAAACAACGAGCAGGACCGCCAGACCCTGCTGGAGCAAGGCGGCAAGATCAAGGTGCCGTGCCTGCGCATCGAAGAAAACGGCCAGACCACCTGGATGTACGAGTCCAAGGTGATCATCGATTATCTGGACAAGCGCTTTGCAACAGCTTGAATGGTTGGTGGCGTTCTGAAGGACGTCAGCACGGGCAAGCCACGCTCCTACAGGTTTACGACCGAGTCTCTGTAGAGGAGCGAGGCTTGCCCGCGATAGCGCCAGAACAGCCCCCACAAGAACCAGACCATAAAAAACCGACCCAAGGGTCGGTTTTTTGTTTCCCGCAGAAGCTCAGTCGAGCATCCCGACATGCCGCGGATGGCTTTCCACCCGTTGCATCCAGGCCTGGATCGCCGGGTAGCGCGCCAGGTCGAAGCCACCTTCATGGGCGACATGGGTGTAGGCATAGAGCGCGATATCGGCAATCGAATACTGCTCGCCTACCAGATACGGCGTGCGCGCCAACTGGTGCTCCATCACGTCCAGCGCCTTGTAGCCGCGCTTTTGCAGCTTCTCGTATTCGTGAAGGCGCTCTTGCGGCAGGCCCAGATAAAGCTGGATGAAACGCGCCACGGCAATGTACGGCTCATGGCTGTATTGCTCGAAAAACTGCCATTGCAGCACTTGCGTGCGTAAACGCGGCTCGCTCGGCAGGAATTCGCTGCCATCGGCGAGGAAGTTGAGAATCGCGTTCGACTCCCACAGGCAAGTGCCGTCTTCCAGCTCCAGTACCGGGATCTTGCCGTTGGGGTTCTTCGCCAGAAACGCCTCGGTCTGCGTATCCCCGTTCAAGATATCCACAGCGTGCCACTCATAAGGCTGGCCCAGCAGATTGAGCATCAGCTTGACCTTGTAGCAGTTGCCGGACCGGTAATCCCCATAAACCTTGTACATGGCCCTCTCCTCTTAGGCTGCCTGTGCAGCCTGTGCTTGACGTACCACGGTGGCCAGCCGCTTGAGACCTTCGTCCAGACGCGCCGGATCGATATGACTGAAATTCAACCGCAGGTGACCTGGATTGCGGTCCGGCTCGGAGAAGAAGGGTTCGCCCGGCATGAATGCCACATCCTGCTCCAGCGCCGCCTTCAGCAAAGTGCGGGTGTCCAGCGGCTGTTTCAAGGTCAACCAGAAAAACAGCCCGCCCTGGGGCACCTGCCAATCGGCCAGATCGCCGAAATGACGTTGCAGGGCCGCCTGAAAACCGTCGCGGCGGACTCGGTAGAAATCACGCAACTCGCCCAGATGCTGCTGATACTGCTCGGTACCTATCCATTGCAGCGCCTGCCATTGGCCGACACGGTTGGTGTGCAGGTCCGCCGACTGCTTCAACCGCAGCAGATGGGGAAACAGGTCCGGGCTGGCGATCAGGTAACCGACCCGCAGCCCTGGCAGCAGCGTCTTCGACACGGTGCCGGTGTAGATCCAGCTGGCCTTGCGCAGGCGCCCGACGATGGGCGTGGCGTTACCGCCATCGAAAGTCAGCTCGCGGTAAGGTTCGTCCTCGATCAGGGTCACCTCGAACTCGTCGAGCAACGCCGCCACGGCATCGCGCTTGGTCTCGCTGTAGCGCACCGCCGAAGGATTCTGGAAGGTCGGGATCAGGTAGATGAACGCGGGACGATGCTGCTCCAGGCGGGCGCGCAATTGCGCCAGGTCCGGCCCATCGGCCTCAAGCGGCACGGTCAGGCAATCGGCGCCGAACAGCTGGAAGATCTGCAACGCCGCCAGGTAGGTCGGCGCTTCCAGCATGATCTCGGTGCCCTTGTCGATGTACAGCTTGGCCGCCAGATCGAGGGTCTGCTGGGAACCGCTGACCACCAGCACCTGGCTGGCCTCGCACGGCACGCCCAGCGCCCAGGCCTGTGCCGCCAGGGCCTCGCGCAGCTGTGGCTCGCCCTCGCTCATGCCGTATTGGCCCATGGACACCGGCATCGCCTGCCAATCGGTCTTCGGCAGCATCGCTTCGGCGGGCAGCCCTCCGGCGAACGACATCACTTCCGGACGCTGCGCGGCGGCAAGGATTTCACGGATCAGTGAGCTTTTAAGACGCGAAACACGTTCGGAGAAGGCCATGAGGGTCACCCGTAGCGAAGGCGGAGGAAAATACGTCAAACTGCTTGACCGAAATTACGCCGACTTTCGCAGATACGTCAATATGCTTGACCTTAAAAACCAGACCACGCAACAAGCCGCCATGGAAGCTTTCTTCTTTGGTTACCAGGCGTTCACCGCCAAGGCCGACGAAATGCTCGAGCGCCGCGGCCTGAGTCGCGTGCATCAGCGCATCGTGTTTTTCATCGCCCGCTACCCGGGGCTGAGCGTGAAGGAACTGCTCACGGCACTGGGCGTGAGCAAGCAGGCGCTGAACATTCCCCTGCGTCAATTGATGGAGATGCACCTGGTCAACAGCGTTGCCCCAGAGAGCGACAAGCGTAAACGCCTGCTGGAACTGACCGAGGACGGTGCGCGCTTTGAGCAATCGCTGCGGCGCGAGCAGGTGAAGCTGCTGCAACGGGTGTTCGCCGAGGCCGGAGAGGCGGCGGTGGATGGCTGGCTGGCGGTGAACAAGGCCCTGGGCGAAAACCGCTGACACCACAGCCTGCGAGCGCACAGCGGCCGTCAACCTGCATAGCCGATGCTTCTGCAAGACCCGCGTCAGCCCCATTACGAGCGCTGCGCGCTCGATCGCAGGCTGCGCCAGCGGCTACAGGCATATAGCCTTTCTGGCGAACTTTTCGCACACAACCTAAAAAACATTATTTGCTTTCTTTGTATACAAAAGCATAATTCGCCACGTGCGAGTTCCTGACCCATAGGTCAATAAAAGCCCGCAAGCCTTACATGCCTCAAAGAGCCGCTGCCCACCCTCGCGTGTCCGGCTCTGGAAAAAATAATAAAACTCTTGAGGAGTACTCGCTGTGGAAAGCCGCAAATCCGAAGCCCCTACGCTGGAACTCTCGCCGCCGCTGAACAGTGGCTGGCTGGAGCGCATCTTCAAACTCAGGTTGCATGGCACCACGGTGAAGACCGAACTGATCGCCGGTCTGACAACCTTCATCACCATGGCCTACATCATTTTCGTCAACCCCAACATCATGGCCGACGCCGGCATCGACCACGGCGCGGCCTTCGTCGCCACCTGCATCGCCGCCGCCCTGGGTTGCCTGTTGATGGGGCTGTACGCCAACTGGCCGGTAGGCCTGGCGCCCGGCATGGGGCTGAACGCCTTTTTCACCTACACCGTGGTCGGAACCATGGGCTACAACTGGGAAACCGCCCTCGGTGCGGTGTTCGTGTCCGGCGTGCTGTTCATGTTCCTGACCTTCTCGCGGATCCGCGAATGGCTGCTCAACAGCATTCCGGCCAGCCTGCGCTTCGCCATGGGCGCCGGCGTGGGCCTGTTCCTCGGACTGATCGGCTTGAAGACCGCGGGCATCGTGGTCGATAGCCCGGCCACCCTGATCAAGCTCGGCTCCCTGCGCGAACCCGGCCCGCTGCTGGCGGCGATCTGCTTCCTGATGATTGCCGTGCTCAGTTACCACCGGGTGTTCGGCGCGATCCTCATCAGCATCATCACCGTGACCCTGGCCGGCTGGGGCCTGGGCCTGGTGCACTACGAGGGCATCATGTCGGCCCCGCCGAGCCTGGCACCGACCTGGATGGCCATGGACGTCGCCGGAGTGTTCAACGTCAGCATGATCAGCGTGGTGCTGGCCTTCCTCTTCGTGCACATGTTCGATACCGCCGGCACCCTGATGGGCGTAGCCCAGCGCGCCGGCCTGGTCAATCCCGACGGCAAGATCGAGAACCTCTCCCGCGCCCTGAAGGCGGACAGCGCCTCCAGCGTATTCGGTGCGGTGGTCGGCGTTCCACCCGTGACCAGCTACGTGGAAAGTGCCGCGGGTGTCGCCGCGGGTGGTCGGACTGGTCTTACCGCAGTGACCGTAGGTGTGCTATTTATCGCAGCCATGTTTTTCGCACCGCTGGCTGGCATGATCCCCGCTTATGCCACCGCCGGTGCGCTGATTTATGTGGCGATGCTGATGATGGGCGGCATGGCCCACATCGATTGGGAAGAGGCCACCGACAGCATCCCGGCGATCGTCACCGCAATCATGATGCCGCTGACCTTCTCGGTCGCCGACGGTATCGCCCTGGGTTTCATCACCTACGTAGCCTTGAAGGCCGGGACGGGCAAGTACAAGGAAATCTCCATCAGCCTGTGGGTGCTGTGCGCGATCTTTATCGCCAAGTTCATTTTCTTGTAGGCACATCGGTTTCAAACGGCCTCACCCCGTCGGGTGAGGCTTTTGCACATAAGGAGAAAGGCAATGAGCGTGGAAACCTGGCTGCTGTTCAGCGGCGCGGCACTGGTGGTGATCCTGATTCCGGGCCCGCTGTCCCTGCTGATGATCAGCAATAGTCTGAATTACGGTTTGCGCCGGTCCTACCCGGCGTTTCTCGGCGGCGTGTTTGCCTCGATCTGCCTGCTGAGTGCCTCGGCCCTGGGCCTGGGCGCCCTGCTGCTGGCTTCGGAGCAGCTGTTCAGCGCCCTGAAAATCGTCGGTGCGCTGTACCTGTTCTATCTCGCCTGGCAAAGCTGGCAGCAATCGCGGCAGCCCTCCCTCGGCGCCGAAGTGCCCCAGGCCGCACCGAAACCGCGCTTTCGCGCACTGTTCGGGCGCGCTTTTGTGCTGGGCGCGAGCAACCCGAAAGACATTCTGTTCTTCGCCGCGTTTCTGCCGCAGTTTCTCAGTGCCGAACAACCCTTCCTGCCACAACTGCTGATCATGATCGTCACCTGGACCCTGCTCGACCTGCTGTGCAAGCTGGCCTACGGCCTGGGCGCCCATGGCGCGGCGCGCTACCTGCGCAGCGGCAAGGGCCAGAGCTGGTTCAACCGGGTCAGCGCCGGGCTGTTCAGCGGCGCGGGCGCTGCGTCGCTGTTGAGCCGCTGAAAGCATCGCGGGCAAGTCGGATCGCCGCCCGCTCGCTCCTACAGAAGCCAATCCTGTAGGCGCGTGGCTTGCCCGCGATGGCGTCCTCAGCCACAGCACATTTTCGAAGACAAAAAAAAGCCCGCAGTGTGAGCGGGCGAAAGACCAAAGAAGCTATTTGCGCAGGCTTCGTGGGGGAAAGTCCTAGCTTCCTCTGTAGGTCGAATAACTGTAGGGCGAGATCAGCAGCGGTACGTGGTAATGCTCCTGCTCGGCCGAGATGCCGAAACGCAGCACCACCACATCGAGAAACGCTGGCTCAGGCAGTTGCACGCCGCGAGCACGGTAGTAATCGCCGGCATGGAATTGCAGCTGGTAAACCCCGGTGCGGTAGTCATCGCCTTGCAGCAACGGCGCATCGCAACGGCCATCGCTGTTGGTCAGGGCACTGGCGACCAGTTCCAACTGGGCACCTTCGACCCGGTACAGCTCGACCTTGATGGCGCTGCCTGGGCAGCCATGCGCGGCATCCAACACGTGTGTAGTCAAACGTCCCATTGATTCTGCGTGTCTGTGCGCGCTCACACGTCCAGACCTCGCGCCTCCTGAAGTCAGTTGATAAGGAGACCGCACCGTTTCGGAGCACGAAAGGATGCGGCAAGGAATTTATTAAGACACTTTTAAAAAAAATTGTACACAATAAAAATCACCCATTTCCGGGTACTTCGAGCAAGTCCCCGTATTCCCTTGATCAGCGGCTAGACCATGAGAGCAGGAGACTTTTCATCCATTAGCTGACCAACCAGGCAGGTTTCTTGCAGTACCCAGGGATGAACACAATCGATGAAAAATGCAAAAAATCGGGCTTACAAACTGATTGAAAAGTTGTATACAATCGTTCCATCGCTGTGACGCCAGCCTGCCTTTCCCCCTCAGGCCCCGCCACGCCACCGTTATCACGATAAGAAGGAAGACTGCAGTGAGCGCTGACTACCCACGCGACCTGATCGGTTACGGCTCCAACCCTCCTCACCCTCACTGGCCGGGCAATGCCCGCATCGCCCTGTCGTTCGTGCTCAATTACGAAGAAGGCGGCGAGCGCAATATCCTGCACGGCGACAAGGAGTCGGAAGCCTTCCTTTCGGAAATGGTCGCCGCCCAGCCCCTGCAGGGCGAGCGCAACATGAGCATGGAATCGCTGTACGAGTATGGCAGCCGCGCCGGCGTCTGGCGGATCCTCAAGCTGTTCAAGGAATTCGACATTCCGCTGACCATCTTCGCCGTCGCCATGGCCGCCCAGCGCCATCCGGACGTGATCCGCGCCATGGTCGAAGCCGGCCACGAGATCTGCAGCCACGGCTACCGCTGGATCGACTACCAGTACATGGACGAGGCCCAGGAACGCGAGCACATGCTCGAGGCGATCCGCATCCTCACTGAAATCACCGGTGAACGCCCGCTGGGCTGGTACACCGGCCGCACCGGCCCGAACACCCGGCGCCTGGTGATGGAAGAAGGCGGTTTCCTCTACGACTGCGACACCTACGACGACGACCTGCCCTACTGGGAACCCAACAACCCGACCGGCAAGGCGCACCTGGTGATCCCCTACACCCTGGACACCAACGACATGCGCTTCACCCAGGTCCAGGGCTTCAACAAGGGCGACGATTTCTACCAGTACCTCAAGGATGCCTTCGACGTGCTGTACGCCGAAGGCGCCGAGGCGCCGAAGATGCTGTCCATCGGCCTGCACTGCCGCCTGATCGGCCGTCCGGCGCGCCTGGCCGCCCTGAAACGCTTTATCGAGTACGCCAAGGGTCACGATCAGGTCTGGTTCACCCGCCGCGTGGATATCGCCCGCCACTGGCAACAAACCCACCCGTTCCCGGGAGCTGCGAAATGAGCACCTTCCAAACCCTGAAACCCTCGACCCTGAGCCGCGACGCCTTCGTCAAAGCCTTCGCCGATATCTACGAACATTCGCCATGGGTCGCCGAAAAGGCCTTCGACCTGGGCCAGGACGCATCGATCGACCGGATCGACACCCTGCACCAGCGCATGAGCGACATCCTGTTGAGCGCCGATCACCAGAGCCAGTTGGCCCTGATCAACGCTCACCCGGACCTGGCCGGCAAAGCCGCCGTCCAGGGGCAGCTGACCGAAGCCAGCACCCATGAACAGGCTGGCGCCGGTATTCACCAATGCACGGCCGAAGAGTTCCAGCGCTTCACCGAGCTGAACGACGCCTACAAGGCCAAGTTCAAGTTTCCCTTCATCATGGCGGTAAAAGGCAGCAACCGGCATCAGATCCTCGCGGCGTTCGAAGCCCGCATCCACAACTCGGTGGACACCGAATTCCGGTGCGCGCTGGCGGAGATCAACAAGATCGCCCTGTTCCGATTACTGACTCTCTAGCAAGCCTGGCCCGAGTACGAAACGTACCCAGGGCCCTGCAAGCATCCCAAGCCACTCAATTAAAGGCAGACAAGAAGAATGAAAGCTTACGCCGTACCTTTCGAGAAGTTCGTCAACCTGGCCGACGCCCGCCTGGGCACCAAGATCATCTCGGTGACCGATGACTGGTTCGCGGACGCCAACCGTCTGTTCCAGCCGACCCCGGCCGTATGGAAGGAGGGCGTATTCGATGACAACGGCAAGTGGATGGACGGCTGGGAGTCGCGCCGCAAGCGCTTCGAAGGCTACGACAGCGCTGTGATCCGCCTGGGCGTGCCTGGCCAGATCAAGGGCGTGGACATCGACACCTCATTCTTCACCGGCAACTTCCCGCCATCGGCCTCCCTGGAAGCCTGCTTCCTGACCGAAGGCGAGCCGAACGAAAACACCCAGTGGGTGGAAGTGCTGCCGGCCGTCGAGCTGCAAGGCAACAGCCATCACTACCACGAGATCAGCAACGACCAGGCGTTCAGCCACCTGCGCTTCAACATCTACCCGGATGGCGGCGTGGCCCGTCTGCGCGTGCACGGCATCCCGTACCGCGACTGGTCGGCGGTCGGCGACAACGAACAGGTCGACCTGGCAGCCGCCCTCAACGGTGGCCGCGCCCTGGCCTGCTCCGATGAACACTTCGGCCGCATGAGCAACATCCTCAACCCGGGCCGCGGCATCAACATGGGCGATGGCTGGGAAACCGCCCGCCGCCGCACGCCGGGCAATGACTGGGTGATCGTCGCCCTGGGCCATCCGGGCGAGATCGAGAAGATCATCGTCGACACCCTGCACTTCAAGGGCAACTACCCGGACAGCTGCTCGATCCAGGGCGCCTTCGTCAAGGGTGGCACCGACAGCCAGATCGAAACCCAGTCGCTGTTCTGGCGCGAACTGCTGCCGAGCCAGAAGCTGGAAATGCACGCCGAACACACCTTCGCCGAGCAGATCAAGGCCTTGGGCCCGATCACCCATATCCGCCTGAACGTGTTCCCGGACGGTGGCGTCAGCCGCCTGCGGATCTTCGGCAAGGTCGCGAAGTAATGCCGAGCCTGTAGGCGCGAAGCTTGCTCGCGATAGCGGTTGTCAGGTCGACATCTGCTGTCTGGTTTGACGCCATCGCGAGCAAGCTTCGCTCCTGCAAAAAACATGACTTGCCGAAAAACCGAACTCACAGATTAAGAAGAACAGCATGCGCACATTGATGATCGAACCGCTGACCAAAGAAGCCTTCGCCCCCTTCGGTGACGTGATCGAAACCGACGGCAGCGATCACTTCATGATCAACAACGGTTCGACCATGCGCTTCCATCGTCTGGCTACCGTGGAAACCGCCACGCCGGACGACAAGGCGATCATCAGCATCTTCCGCGCCGACGCGCTGGACATGCCCTTGACCGTACGCATGCTGGAGCGCCATCCGCTGGGCAGCCAGGCTTTCATTCCGCTGCTCGGCAACCCCTTTCTGATCGTGGTCGCGCCACTTGGCGATGCACCTGTATCGGGCTTGGTCCGCGCCTTCGTCAGCAATGGCAGGCAGGGCATTAATTACCATCGCGGCGTCTGGCACCACCCGGTGCTGACGATCGAAAAGCGGGATGACTTCCTGGTGGTTGATCGCAGTGGCACAGGCAATAACTGCGATGAGCATTTCTTTGAAGAGGATGAGTGTTTGATCCTCGCCCCCCACCAATAAGAGAAGGTCTGATCACCCGAAAACAAGGGTGACAGGCGAGAGGTAAAGACTGTGGAAGCACATCTGTTGGAATGGCTCAACCTGAGCGTGCGTTGGGTTCACATGATCACTGGCGTGGCCTGGATCGGCGCGTCGTTCTACTTCGTCTGGCTGGAAAACAACCTCAATCGCGTCAACCCCAAGGACGGCCTGTCGGGCGACCTCTGGGCAATCCACGGTGGCGGCATCTATCACCTGGAAAAATACAAGCTGGCCCCACCGTCCATGCCGGAGAACCTGCACTGGTTCAAGTGGGAAGCCTACTTCACCTGGATGTCGGGGATCGCCCTGCTCTGCCTGGTGTTCTACTACAACCCGATGCTCTACCTGGTAGCGCCCGGCAGCGGCCTGACCGGCCCTGAAGGCGTGGCCATCGGCATCGGTTCGCTGATCGCCGGCTGGTTCGTCTACGACTTCCTCTGCGACTCGCCCCTGGGCAAGAAACCCGCCCTGCTCGGCTTCATCCTGTTTGTGCTGTTGATCGCCGCGGCCTATGGCTTCAGCAAGGTGTTCAGCGGTCGCGGCGCCTATCTGCATGTCGGCGCCATCATCGGCACCATCATGGTCGGCAACGTGTTCCGCATCATCATGCCGGCCCAGCGCGCGCTGGTGGCCGCCATCGCGGAAAACCGCACGCCGGACCCGACCCTGCCGGCCAAGGGCCTGCTGCGTTCGCGCCACAACAACTACTTCACCCTGCCCGTGCTGTTCATCATGATCAGCAACCACTTCCCGAGCACCTACGGCAGCCAGTACAACTGGTTGATCCTGGCCGGGATCGCGGTGCTGGCGGTGCTGGTGCGTCACTACTTCAACACCCGCCACGACAGCCACAAGTTCGCCTGGACCCTGCCGGTCGCAGCCCTGGGCATGATCTGCCTGGCCTACGTCACCGGCCCCGCGCAAATGGCCAAGGGTCCGGAAGTGGCCAAGGCGCCAGCGAAGATCGAATACCAGCCACTGCCGGAAACTGCCATCGGCGGCGGCGCCAAGCCTGAAACCGCAGCGGCTCCGGCAGCTCCGGCGGCTCCCGAAGTTGCTCCGACGCAAGCGTCCACGGCAACCCCGGGCCCGAGCTTCGACAAGGTGCACAACGTGATCCAGGAACGTTGCACCGTCTGCCACTCGGCCAAGCCCACCAGCCCGCTGTTCAGTGCCGCGCCGGCCGGCGTGATGTTCGATACCCCGGAGCAGATCAAGCTCCAGGCCCCACGGATCCAGGCCCAGGCAGTCGCCAGCCAGATCATGCCGCTGGGCAACATCACCCAGATGACCCAGCAGGAACGTGACCTGATCGGCGCCTGGATCAACCAGGGGGCGCGCACCAACTGAGTCACCGCTGAAAAACATCGCGGGCAAGCCTCGCTCCTACGGGAGTGAGCTTGCTCGCGATCAACCGCCACGCGGTTGGCCTGCTGCAAAAAAGCTGTTCGCAACCACACAGCTTTCTAATCACAAGAATAAAAAAGATCCGAGGTGTTGCATGTCCGCGTTAACCGAACCGCGCATCCCCGACGCACCCGCCATTGCGCGACTGCCCCTTTTGCAACTGATCCTGGTCGGTTTGCAGCATGTCCTGCTGATGTACGGAGGCGCCATCGCGGTGCCGTTGATCATCGGACAGGCCGCGGGTCTGAGTCGTGAAGAAATCGCTTTCCTGATCAATGCCGACCTGCTGGTCGCCGGCATCGCCACCATCGTGCAATCCCTCGGCATCGGCCCCATGGGCATCCGCATGCCAGTGATGATGGGCGCCAGCTTTGCCGCCGTGGGCAGCATGGTGGCCATGGCCGGCATGCCGGGCATCGGTTTGCAGGGGATCTTTGGCGCGACCATCGCCGCCGGTTTCTTCGGCATGCTGATCGCGCCCTTCATGTCCAAGGTGGTGCGTTTCTTCCCGCCCCTGGTCACCGGCACCGTCATCACCTCCATCGGCCTGTCGCTGTTCCCGGTCGCGGTGAACTGGGCGGGCGGCGGCAGCCACAATACCGAATTCGGTTCCCCGATCTACCTGACCATCGCCGCGCTGGTACTGGGCACCATCCTGCTGGTGCACCGTTTCATGCGCGGTTTCTGGGTGAATATTTCCGTGCTGATCGGCATGGGCCTGGGCTACGTGCTCTGCGGCCTGATCGGCATGGTCGACCTCAGCGGCATGGCCCAGGCACCCTGGGTGCAGGTGGTCACTCCGCTGCATTTCGGCATGCCGCAGTTCCATCTGGCGCCGATCCTTTCGATGTGCCTGGTGGTAGTGATCATCTTCGTCGAGTCCACCGGGATGTTCCTCGCCCTGGGAAAGATCACTGGCCAGGAAGTCACCCCGCGCATGCTGCGTCGCGGCCTGCTGTGTGATGCCGGCGCCTCGTTTTTCGCCGGTTTCCTCAACACCTTCACCCACTCTTCGTTCGCCCAGAACATCGGCCTGGTACAGATGACCGGCGTGCGTTGCCGCTCGGTGACCCTAGTCGCCGGCGGCCTGCTGATAGTCCTGAGCCTGCTGCCCAAGGCGGCTTTCCTGGTGGCCTCGATTCCACCGGCGGTACTGGGTGGCGCAGCCATCGCCATGTTCGGCATGGTGGCGGCGACCGGGATCAAGATCCTCCAGGAAGCCGACATCGCCGACCGCCGCAATCAACTGCTGGTGGCGGTGAGCATAGGCATGGGCCTGATTCCGGTGGTCCGCCCGGAATTCTTCGCCCACCTGCCGCTGTGGATGAGCCCGATCACCCACAGCGGAATCGCCATGGCCACTCTCAGTGCCCTGGCCCTGAACCTGCTGTTCAACATCCTGGGCGGTACCGAACGGGCCGCCAGCAATCCCCGACACGCCCACCAGCATTGAAGCCTGAACGGGGCGGCCTGGCGGTCGCCCCTGCTTGACCGTCGATACCCGAAATACACGCACGACAGGCAGACCCGGCACCGCGCCCGGTCGCAGTCGGCGGCTGCCTGCGCCTTGACAATAAAAACAAACAGGGAGCAACACGATGAGACATGCACACGCACGCCTGCTGCTCAGCGGCACACTGCTGGCGACAACCCAGGCCATGGCCGGCGACCTGCTGCTGTGGCAGACCAACAGCCTGACGTACCTGTACGGCAAGAACTTCGCGATCAACCCGTCGATCCAGCAGACGGTGACCTTCGAACACGCCGACCGCTGGAAGTACGGCGACACCTTCCTGTTCGTCGACAAGATTTTCTACAACGGCCAGGAAGACCGTAACAAAGGCCGCCACGCCTTTTACGGCGAGTTCAGCCCCAGGCTGTCGTTCGGCAAGATCCTCGACCGCTCATTGGCCTTCGGCCCGGTCAAGGATGTGTTGCTGGCCATGACCTACGAATATGGCGAAGGCGACAGCGAGGCCTACCTGATCGGCCCCGGTTTCGACCTCGCCGTTCCGGGCTTCAACTATTTCACCCTGAACTTCTACCGCCGCCAGACCGAAGGCCCGCGCCCCGGCGACGGTGTCTGGCAAATCACCCCCTCCTGGTCCTACAGCATCCCGCTGGGTCGCTCGAACCTGTTGATCGACGGCTACCTGGACTGGGTGGTGGACAACGACCGGAACGACCGCGGCACCTACCACGCCAACCTGCATATCAACCCACAGATCAAATACGACCTGGGCAAGGCCCTGCGCCTGGGCGAGAAGCAGCTGTATGTCGGCCTCGAATACAGCTACTGGAAAGACAAGTACGGCATCCAGAACAGCCCGAACCTGGACACCAACCAGAACACCGCCAGCCTGCTGGTGAAGGTGCATTTCTAGGATGGCCGGCAAACGTGCTCCAAAGTTGTTTCAAGTGCGCTATTGCAGAGCACTTGAGCAAGGCCGTGGGAGTCAGTATTCTCCGCGGCCGCCTGAATCCGGTGAAAAAAAAAGCCCGGATTTAAAAACTGACCAGAAAGCCAACTTATCCAGGCCTCTGGAAAGTACCAAGGCGTACCGATTTAGAACCGAATTCACTCTCGATCGACTGTATTCGTACAGCCGCGCGGGAGTTTTTGCGTTTTTTTTTCGCCTTGGCTCAGCTCTTGCTATCAGCAACAAAGCTGACCGATCGGATGATTTTTCAGCCACTGGAAGGTGCCACACCAGAGCACCGGCTTTAAAGAAAAAAACGTGGAACCACTTACTTTTTGGGAGCAACCGAATGAACCGCATCTGTAAAGGCCTGATGCTTGCCGGATCCTTGCTGGCAGGGGCCCAGGCCACCGCCGGCGATCTGCTGCAATGGCAGAACAACAGCCTGACTTACCTCTACGGCAAAGACTTCGCGATCAATCCAGAAATCCAACAGACCGTTACGTTCGAACATGCCGATGCCTGGAAGTACGGCGACAACTTCCTGTTTATCGACAAGATCTTCTACAACGGTAAAAAGGACGGCAACGTCGGTCCGAATACTTATTACGGCGAGTTCAGCCCGCGTCTTTCATTCGGCAAGATCTTTGATCAGAAGTTGGAGTTCGGTCCGATCAAGGATGTATTACTGGCCATGACTTATGAGTTCGGCGAAGGCGATAACGAGTCCTACCTGATCGGTCCGGGTTTTGACCTGGCGATCCCCGGGTTCGATTACTTCCAGTTGAACTTCTACAACCGCCAGACCGAAGGCAGCCGTGCCGGCGACAATGTCTGGCAGATCACCCCGGTCTGGTCCTACACCATTCCGGTGGGCCGTTCGGACATCCTGATCGACGGCTTCATCGACTGGGTGGTGGACAACGACAAGAATTCCAAAGGCGAGTACCACGCCAACCTGCACATCAACCCGCAGATCAAGTACGACCTGGGCAAGGCGCTGAAACTGGGCGACAAACAGCTGTATGTCGGTATCGAATACGACTATTGGAAGAACAAGTACGGAGTCAAGGACACCCCGTACTTCGACACCGACCAGAACACCGCCAGCCTGCTGCTCAAGTACCACTTCTGATGCTGTGAGCGCCGTTCCCGTGCGGGTCGCGGGAACGGATTACATCGAACAAATCGATAGTAACACCCCGATATTCGCAACCATCGATCAGTTGAGCTGGCATAGCATGTCGCTCATTCCAATCTGATCAGGAGTTGCATCGATGACTCAATTTCGCAAAGTACTCAGCGTCCATACCGGCCAGCCCGCTTCGGACGGCGCCGGCGTCAGACTGACCCGGGTCTTCGGTGGCCAGGGTGTCGAGCGTTTCGACCCGTTCCTGATGCTCGACGAATTCGGTTCGGAAAACCCCGACGATTACATCGCCGGCTTCCCGCCCCACCCCCATCGCGGTTTCGAAACCGTCACCTACATGCTTGAAGGCCGCATGCGCCACGAGGATCACCTGGGCAACGTCGGCCTGCTGGAAGGCGGTGGTGTGCAGTGGATGACCGCTGCCAAAGGCATCATCCACAGCGAGATGCCGGAGCAGGAAGAAGGCGTGATGCGCGGCTTCCAGCTATGGCTGAACCTGCCGGGCAAGCACAAGCTGGACAAGGCCGGCTACCGGGACATCCAACCCCAGGACATCCCGCGCCTGACCACCGCCAATGGCGTGGAAGTGGTGGTGATCGCCGGCCGCTTCGATGACGGCCAGGTGCAGCAGACCGGTGCCGTCGAACGACCGGATACCGAGCCCCATTACTTCGACCTGCGCCTGCCTGCTGGCGCCAGCATCAGCCCGCGTCTGCCTGAAGGACATCGGGCCCTGCTGTATGTCTATGAAGGCCAGGTTGAGCTGGCCGGGCATCCGCAACCGGTCGCCAGCAGCAAGCTGGTGCGCCTGTCCGACCAGGGCGAGATCCAGTTGAGCAGTGCCAATGGCGCCCGTGTGCTGTTGATCGCCGGCAAGCCCCTGGGCGAGCCGATCGTGCAGTACGGCCCGTTCGTGATGAACACCCGGGAAGAGATCGAGCAGGCGTTGCGGGATTTTCGCGATGACAAACTGACGGCCTGAGCATTGCCCTTAGAAACGCTATCGCGAGCAAGCTCGCTCCTACAGAGATAATGAACTCCCTGTAGGAGCGAGCTTGCTCGCGATGCTTTTTCAGGCCGTCTCGACTTCTGCCGCCAATCCCAGGAAGCGCCGCAGCTCGTCGCGCTTGGCCAGGGCATCGCTGCGTCCCAGTTCGATCAGTTCGCTGCAATACCCCGACTCGAACAACAGGTAACTCAGGACTCCGGCACCGCTGGTCTTGGTTGCCCCCGGCCCGCGCAGAAACAGGCGCAGTGCCGCCGGCAGCTCATGCCGGTGCCGGGCAGCGATCTCGTCGATCGGCTGGCTGGGCGCAATCACCAGCACCTCCACCGGCGCCACGCCCAGGGCGCGGACGGGCGTGCCCGACGGCAGCAGATGACTGAACTGGTTGAGTCGCTGCAAGAGTTCGATGTCGCTCTCCAGGCTGTCAATGAAGGTACTGTTGAGCATGTGGCCGCCGATCTGCGCCAGCGTCGGCTGCTGCCCGGTGTAGCTGCGTTGCTGGGGCGCCTGCGGATCGATGCCGCGAGGGTTGCCGCTGACCCCGACCACCAGCACCCGGCTGGCCCCCAGGTGCAACGCCGGACTGATGGGCGCCGATTGCCGCACCGCGCCGTCGCCGAAAAACTCCTGGTCGATTTTCACCGGCGCGAACAGCAACGGAATCGCCGAACTGGCCAGCAAGTGTTCAACCGTGAGTTCGGTGGGCAGGCCGATACGCCGATGGCGCAGCCAGGCATCGATGGTGCCGCCGCCCTGGTAGAAGGTCACCGCCTGGCCCGATTCGTAACCGAAGGCCGTGACCGCCACCGCTTGCAGGTGCTTTTGCGCGATCGCCTGACGAATGCCGGACAGCTGCAGCTTATCGTTCAACAACTGCCGCAGCGGTGAACTGTTGAGCAGCGCCACCGGCACCTGCGCGCCCAGGCCGAGCAGGCTGTGACCGACGAACCGGGTGGCCTGGCGGATCACCCCGGGCCAGTCGCTGCGGATCACCTGATGGCTGCGAAAGCCCTGCCAGAACGCCGTAAGACGTTCGATGGCCGCTGTGAAATCCAGCGCGCCGCTGGCCAGGCTGACCGCGTTGATCGCCCCGGCCGAGGTCCCGACAATCACTGGAAACGGATTGCTCGCCCCCGCCGGCAGCAACTCGGCAATTGCCGCCAATACCCCCACCTGATATGCCGCACGAGCCCCGCCGCCGGAAAGAATCAATCCTGTGACCGGTTCCGCTGGGCTCATCGCTACACTCCATGGCGCTGATAAAGGGCTTTCAATCTAGCCTGATAATTTCAACCGCGCTTCTTATACAGCTTCGGCTCGCCTGGCGGGCGGCTCTTGAAACGGCGATGCGCCCACAGGTACTGCTCCGGGCACTCGCGCAGCACACCTTCGATCCACTGGTTGATGCGCAGGCAATCGGCCTCTTCGGTCTCTCCCGGGAAATCCTGCAGCGGCGGGTGAATCACCAGCCGATAACCACTGCCATCGGCCAGCCGCTGCTGAGTGAAAGGCACCACCAGGGCCTTGCCCAGCCGGGCGAACTTGCTGGTGGCGGTAACCGTCGCCGCCTGGATGCCGAACAGCGGCACGAACACGCTCTGCTTGGCGCCGTAATCCTGGTCCGGTGCGTACCAGATAGCGCGCCCGGCACGCAGCAGCTTGAGCATGCCGCGCACGTCTTCACGCTCCACGGCCAGGGAATCCAGGTTGTGCCGCTCGCGGCCACGGCGCTGGATGAAATCGAACAGCGGATTCTTGTGCTCGCGATACATGCCATCGATGGTGTGCTGCTGGCCCAGTAACGCCGCGCCGATTTCCAGGGTGGTGAAGTGCAGGGCCATGAGGATCACGCCCTTGCCTTCCAGCTGCGCCTGCTTGAGGTACTCCAGCCCTTCGACATGGGCCAGGCGCGCCAGGCGCGGCTTGGACCACCACCAGCTCATGGCCATCTCGAAAAAGGCGATGCCGGTGGAGGCGAAGTTTTCCTTGAGCAGGCGCTTGCGCTCGGCCGCGGACTTCTCGGGGAAACACAGTTCCAGGTTGCGCTTGGCGATCCGCCGACGCTCGCCGGCCACCCGGTACATCAACGCGCCCAGGGCACGGCCGATCCACAGCAGCAGCGGATAGGGCAACTGGACCACCAGCCATAGCAGGCCCAGGCCCAGCCACAGCGGCCAAAAACGGGGATAAAGAAATGCAGCTCGAAAACGCGGGCGATCCATTACAGATTCCGGACAGACAACAAGGTCGCGCATTCTACATCGGTTCGACCCGGCTTGCGGCCCGCGGGCGTTCTCGTTATAAGTCTCGGCACTTTTAGTGACAAGCCGCTTTATGCCGACCATGAGCCAAACCGAATCGCAAGACCTGGATCCTGTGTTCCAGTTGAAGGGCAGCATGCTGGCCATCACCGTGCTGGAACTGGCCCGCAACGACCTCGAAGGCCTCGATCGCCAACTGGCGGCGAAGGTCGCGCAAGCCCCGAATTTCTTCAGTAACGCCCCGCTGGTGCTGGCGCTGGACAAACTGCCGGCCAGCGAAGGCGCCGTCGATCTGCCCGGCCTGATGCGCGTCTGCCGTCACCATGGTCTGCGCACCCTGGCGATCCGCGCCAGCCGCATCGAAGACATCGCCGCGGCGATCGCCGTTGATCTGCCGGTCCTGCCTCCCTCCGGCGCCCGCGAGCGGCCGCTGGAACCGCAGGAAAACGAAGCCCGGAAAAAGCCTGAAAAACCGCCTGAGCCGACCATCAAGCCCACCCGCATCATCACTTCGCCAGTACGCGGCGGACAGCAGATCTATGCCCAGGGTGGCGATCTGGTAGTGACTTCGTCGGTCAGTCCGGGTGCGGAACTTCTGGCCGATGGCAACATCCATGTATACGGCCCGATGCGCGGTCGAGCGCTGGCCGGGGTCAAGGGCGACACCAAGGCACGGATTTTCTGTCAGCAGTTGAGCGCTGAACTGGTGTCCATCGCCGGCCAGTACAAGGTTTCCGAGGACCTGCGGCGCGACCCGTTGTGGGGCGCCGGGGTCCAGGTCAGCCTGTCGGGTGACGTGTTGAACATCACACGTCTTTAACGGATACTGCCGCATTTTCCAGGCATCTCTAAAACCTAGCGAATACGGCTCAAACGAAGTAGGAGCAGGTGTTAACCGACCTCCAGCCAAGGCTGTCCGACTGCAGTAGTTTTCATAGAGATGTTTTTCAGGGGCTAAAAAGTCCTTCTTCCTTAGGGGTGAAACACCTTGGCCAAGATTCTCGTGGTTACATCCGGCAAGGGTGGTGTGGGTAAGACCACCACCAGCGCCGCTATCGGTACCGGCCTCGCTCTGCGCGGCCACAAAACTGTCATCGTCGACTTCGACGTCGGCTTGCGTAACCTCGACCTGATCATGGGTTGCGAACGTCGCGTGGTGTATGACTTCGTCAACGTGGTCAATGGCGAAGCCAACCTGCAGCAAGCCCTGATCAAAGACAAGCGCCTGGAAAACCTCTACGTACTGGCCGCCAGCCAGACCCGCGACAAAGACGCGTTGACCCAGGAAGGCGTGGAAAAAGTGCTGATGGAGCTCAAGGAGACTTTCGATTTCGTGGTCTGCGACTCCCCGGCCGGTATCGAGAAAGGCGCCCACCTGGCCATGTACTTCGCCGACGAAGCGATTGTCGTGACCAACCCTGAAGTTTCCTCGGTGCGCGACTCCGACCGCATGCTCGGTCTTTTGGCCAGCAAGTCCCGCCGTGCTGAAAGAGGTGAAGAGCCGATCCAGGAACACCTGCTGATCACCCGCTACCACCCGGAGCGCGTCGAAAAAGGGGAAATGCTCGGCGTCGAAGACGTCAAGGAAATCCTCGCCGTGCGCCTTCTCGGCGTGATTCCGGAATCCCAGGCAGTGCTCAAGGCCTCCAACCAGGGCGTGCCGGTGATTCTCGACGACCAGAGCGATGCCGGCCAGGCCTACAGCGATACCGTTGATCGCTTGCTGGGCAAGGAAAAGGAACACCGGTTCCTCAATGTCGAGAAGAAGGGATTCTTCGAGCGCCTGTTTGGAGGTAGGTAAATGAACCTTTTTGACTTCTTTCGTGCCAGCAAAAAAGTAAGCACCGCGTCGGTAGCGAAAGAGCGTCTACAGATCATCGTGGCGCATGAACGCGGCCAACGCACTACCCCCGATTACTTGCCTGCCTTGCAGAAGGAACTGGTGGAAGTAATCCGCAAGTACGTCAATATCGGGTCCGATGACGTGCACGTCGCTCTGGAAAACCAGGGCAGCTGCTCGATCCTGGAACTCAATATCACCCTGCCTGATCGCTGATCGACCAGGCTGGAGCCACGGCGGCTCGATCCCTCGGTTTTTCTACAGGAGCAAGCCTGCTCCTGTAGAAGCCGGGCTGATCGAGCCGCCGTTGGCGTTTGTTACGAGGCTGTTTTAATGCCGCTGTCGAATATCCGCATCATTCACCAGGACGCCGCTGTCCTGGTGGTGGACAAACCTACCCTGCTGCTCTCAGTGCCTGGCCGGGCCGATGACAACAAGGATTGCCTGATCACCCGCCTGCAGGAAAATGGCTACCCGGAAGCCCGCATCGTCCACCGGCTGGACTGGGAAACCTCCGGCATCATCCTGCTGGCCCGCGACCCCGATACCCACCGCGAACTGTCCCGGCAATTTCACGACCGCGAGACCGAAAAAGCCTACACCGCATTGTGCTGGGGCCAACCGGAACTGGACAGCGGCAGCATCGACCTGCCACTGCGCTACGACCCGCCGACCAAACCGCGGCACGTGGTGGACCACGAATTCGGCAAGAACGCCCTGACTTTCTGGCGCGTGCTGGAACGTTGCGGCGACTGGTGCCGTGTCGAGTTGACCCCGATCACCGGGCGCTCGCACCAGTTGCGGGTGCATATGCTGTCCATCGGTCACCCGCTGCTGGGCGACGGCCTGTACGCGCATCCACAAGCGCTGGCCGCCTGGCCACGCCTGTGCCTGCACGCCAGCATGCTCAGCTTCACCCATCCGCAGAGTGGCGAACGCCTGCGCTTCGAATGCCCGGCACCGTTCTGATCGAGAGCGGCCACCGTAGCGGGACGCCCCTCGATTGAGGGGCATACAACCTCAGAAAAATCCGACCAAAAATTAAGATTAATCTGAATAATTTGTTATGAATTTGTGAAAAAAACATTAAAATAGTGGCTATTTGACATTAAGGCAGGAAGCCCCCGTGCTCAGCAGTCAGCCATTTCAACGCGATTACCCTTTCACCTTCTGCTTTCTGAATACCACCCTGCACCTTCGCGAAAAACCTTCGGCAAACGCCTGCACAGCCCTCGAACAACTTATCCGCCAACGTCACGCACACAAACAGACCCGCGCCAGCGCGCCTTTGGCGAACGGCGAGACACCGCTGTTCGCCAAGGTGCAGCCTCTGGATACACTCAAGGCGAAAGTTCGCGTCACCCTGGGCAAGCCCCAGCGCAACGGCCGCTTCGACTGGCCGCTGGAAGAGCTGATCAACACCGTCGAAGCCCAGCGACGCGGCGTACAGATGTCCGACCTTGAAGGATTCGGCTATACCCGGGATCGCCTGGGACTGGTACAGGAATACTTCATCCTTACCCGCCTGCTGGACGATTACGTCGACGGCGTACAGTGGTTGCGCAACAACCCGGACAAGATCGAGCCCTTTATCCGCGATGCATTCGGCCTGCTGCACTCCCTCGCGCAAAAGAACATCACCCACATGGACTTCTGGGCCGGCAACATCATGATCAGCCCCCAGGCTCCACTCAAGGCCATCGACTTCGAGAACTGCTTCGCGACCATCACGCCCCATCCCAGCGAAACCCTGGGTTTTCAGTTGGGGTTCTTCTACCGTCGCGAAGTCTACAAACTGATCACCGAAGCGCAGTACGACGCGCTGGTGGAGGAATACCTCGATCAACTGCCGGGCATTTGCGCAGAGAAATTCAACCAGGTTTACCAGGCCAGCAAGCATGAATATGTGGGCCGCAAGCAACGCCGCGAAGTGTTCCTCAAAGGCAACCTGATCACCGGCTGAGCCGTTCTCCCTGCCGCGATGAATGTTGTCTCCCTCAACGGCATTGCGCCTGCAACGCCGCGAGCCGATACGGTAAACTCGCGCCACTGCTGTCTGGAGTTACTTATGCGCGAAGAGTTGAACCAGGGCCTGATCGACTTCCTCAAGGCCTCCCCTACCCCTTTCCATGCAACCGCCAGCCTCGTTCAACGCCTGGAGGCCGCGGGCTACCAGCGTCTCGACGAGCGCGAGCCGTGGACCACCGAAGCCAACGGTCGCTACTACGTCACCCGCAATGACTCCTCCATCGTGGCCGTCAAGCTGGGTCGGCATTCGCCCCTGCAAGGCGGGATCCGCATGGTCGGCGCGCACACCGACAGCCCGTGCCTGCGGGTCAAGCCGCAACCGGAGCTGCAACGCCAGGGCTTCTGGCAACTGGGCGTGGAAGTCTACGGCGGCGCCTTGCTGGCGCCCTGGTTCGACCGCGACCTGTCGCTGGCCGGCCGCGTCACCTTCCGTCGCGACGGCAAGGTCGAAAGCCAGCTGATCGACTTCAAGGCGCCCATCGCGATCATCCCCAACCTGGCCATTCACCTCAATCGCGAAGCCAACCAGGGCTGGGCCATCAATGCCCAGACCGAGTTGCCGCCGATCCTCGCGCAATTCGCCGGCGACGAGCGGGTCGACTTCCGCGCGGTGCTGACCGACCAGTTGGCCCGCGAACACGGCCTGAACGCCGATGTGGTGCTCGATTACGAGCTGAGCTTCTACGACACCCAAAGCGCCGCGGTGATCGGCCTGCACGGCGACTTCATCGCCGGCGCGCGCCTGGACAACCTGCTGTCCTGCTACGCCGGCCTGCAAGCCTTGCTCAACGCCGACACCGAGGAAACCTGCGTGCTGGTCTGCAACGACCACGAAGAAGTCGGCTCCTGCTCGGCCTGCGGTGCCGACGGCCCGATGCTCGAGCAGACCCTGCGCCGCCTGCTGCCCGAAGGCGACGAATTCGTGCGTACCATCCAGAAGTCGCTGCTGGTCTCGGCCGACAATGCCCACGGTGTGCACCCCAACTACGCCGACAAGCACGATGCCAACCACGGCCCGAAACTCAATGCCGGCCCGGTGATCAAGGTCAACAGCAACCAGCGCTACGCCACCAACAGCGAAACCGCCGGTTTCTTCCGCCATCTGTGCATGGCCGAGGAAGTGCCGGTGCAAAGCTTCGTGGTGCGCAGCGACATGGGCTGCGGCTCGACCATCGGCCCGATCACCGCCAGCCACCTGGGCGTGCGCACCGTGGATATCGGCCTGCCGACCTTCGCCATGCACTCGATCCGCGAACTGTGTGGCAGCCACGACCTGGCGCATCTGGTGAAGGTACTGAGCGCGTTCTACGCCAGCCGCGACCTGCCGTAAGCTCTCTTCTGTAGGAGCGAAGCTTGCTCGCGATGAACGATGACGCGGTCGTCCAGTACCTCCGCGTCGCCGCCATCGCGAGCAAGCTTCGCTCCTACAAGACGCGAAAATCCAGGCATCGAGGCATTTCTGATGCACATCAACCCGAACTCCGCCAAAGCCACCTAGACTGGTGAGTATCCCCTCCGACAAGGCTGTCGCCATGATCTCGATGTCTTCGTTCCACGCCATGCTCATTCCCATTCTCTCGGGGATGATCCTGCTGGCCATCGGCTACAACTTCCGCGACAAGAATGCCGGCATCTTCAGCATGTGGGCCGGTATGCTGCTGATCCTTGGCACCGTGATCTACAAGATCCTCGCCAAACTCGCCGAATAAAATGCGCCGTCCAGGCTCGCATTGGTATTAGCTGCCTCGTACACTCGGTCGATCCGCTTTTTCTGAGGTTGACCGCCCAGTGTTCGCTCGTCTTTCCGCTCTGCCCTACTGCCTGTTTCTCTGTCTCCTGACACTATTGCCGCTGTCATCGGCCCAGGCGGTGGGTCTGCCGGGCCTGCTCAACAGCGGTAAAACCCAGCCACAAGCCGAGCAGCCCCTGGGACAGTCGCTGGACGAAGTCATCAAATCCCTGGAAAACGACCAGCAACGCAGCCAGTTGCTGACCGACCTGAAAAAGCTCCGCGACGCCACGAAAAAAGCCCAGACGCCCGCCGAAGAAGGCGTGCTCGGCCTGATCGGCGGCACCCTGTCCAGCTTCGAAAAACAGTTCTCCGGCGCCGACAGCCCGATCACCCGCTGGTCGAACGAATTCGATCAAGCCCAGGATGAACTGGCGGCCCTGATGCTGCCGGCCAGCGAATGGCTGCCGATCATCTTCGCCTTCGCCCTGATCCTGATGGTCTGGAGCCTGCTGGCGGCGGCGCTGATCTGGCTCAGCCACCGCCTGCGGGAGCGTTTCGGCCTCACCGAAGAACTGCCGCAGCACCCCAAGACCTGGGACCTGCTGCGCTTCGCCCTGCGCAAACTGGGGCCCTGGCTGATCGCGCTGATCATGACCGTGTACATGACCTACAAACTGCCGTCGTCCCTGGGCAAGGACCTGGCCATGGTCCTGGCTTACGCGCTGGTGGTCGGCACCTGTTTCTCGGCGATCTGCGTGATCGCCTTTTCCGTGCTGGACGGTCCGAACCGTCACCGCGCGCTGTACATTCTGCGCCGCCAGGCGTTCCGCCCATTGTGGCTGATCGGCAGTTTCGCCGCCTTCGGCGAGGCCTTGAGCGACCCACGATTGATCGCCAGCCTGGGCAGCCACCTGGCGCACACCGCGGCCACCTTCGCCAATGTCATGGCGGCCTTGTCCACCGGCGTGTTCATCCTGCGTTTCCGGCGGCCGATCGCGCACCTGATCCGCAACCAGCCGCTGTCCCGGCGCCTGACCCGCCGCGCCCTGAGCGACACCATCGAGATCATCGGCACCTTCTGGTACCTGCCAGCGCTGGTGCTGGTGGCCATCTCCCTGTTCGCCACCTTCATTTCCGCCGGCGACACCAGCACTGCCCTGCGCCAGTCGCTGATCTGCACCGTGCTGCTGGTGCTATGCATGGTGATCAACGGCCTGGTGCGCCGCCATTCCCTCAAGCCCCAGCGCGGGCACAAGCGCCACGCCCTGTACTCCGAGCGCCTGAAAGGCTTCTTCTACACCCTCGCCCACCTGATGGTATGGCTGGTATTCATCGAACTCGGCCTGCGGGTCTGGGGCATGTCGCTGATCCGCTTCACCGAAGGCGACGGCCACGAAATCAGCGTCAAGCTGTTCAGCCTCGGCGGCACCTTGCTGTTCGCCTGGCTGATCTGGATCCTCAGCGATACCGCGGTGCACCACGCCCTGACCCGTTCGCGCAAAGGCCTGGCCAATGCCCGGGCGCAGACCATGATGCCGCTGATCCGCAACGTGCTGTTCGTGGCGATCTTCATCATCGCCCTGATCGTCGCCCTGGCGAACATGGGCATGAACGTCACGCCGCTGCTGGCCGGTGCCGGTGTGATCGGCCTGGCCATCGGTTTTGGCGCCCAGTCGCTGGTGGCCGACCTGATCACCGGCCTGTTCATCATCATCGAGGACTCCCTGGCCATCGACGACTACGTGGACGTCGGCGGCCACCTGGGTACCGTCGAAGGCCTGACCATCCGCACCGTGCGCCTGCGGGACATCGACGGCATCGTGCACACCATCCCGTTCAGCGAAATCAAGAGCATCAAGAACTACTCCCGGGAGTTCGGCTACGCGATCTTCCGGGTGGCCATTCCGTACAACATGGACATAGACGAGGCCATCAAGCTGATGCGCGATGTCGGCCAGAAGATGCGCACCGACCCGCTGCAACGGCGCAATATCTGGTCGCCGCTGGAGTTCCAGGGGGTGGAAAGCTTCGAGTCCGGCAACGCGATTCTGCGCGCCCGCTTCAAGACCGCGCCGATCAAGCAATGGGAGGTGTCACGGGCCTTCAACCTGTCCCTCAAGCGCCACCTCGACGAAGCCGGAATGGACCTGGCCACGCCACGCATGAGCGTGCAAGTGATCACCGCCGGCGGCGGGCCCCAGCAAGAGGAGTAAGGCGTCCGGCCGCGCACTGGCAAGGGCGCGGCCGCACTCTCCACGGTTGGGGCGGTCACAGGTTTTGCCACCTGAGCAGCACAACAATAATCATGGAGAGAGTCCCTATGCAGTTATCCGCTATCGCCCAAGCCTGCCTGATCGGCGTCCTGGCCTTGTCCAGCCAGGCCGCCAACGCCGTCGACGACAGCGCCATGGAACAGGCACGCCAGCACATCGCCGAACAGGCCAAGGCCCTGGAGCCGGCGCTGCTGGAAACCCGTCGCGATATCCACGCCCATCCGGAACTCGGCAACACCGAACAGCGCACCGCCGAACTGGTGGCCACGCAATTGCGCGCCCTGGGCCTGGAGGTCAAGACCGGCGTCGCCCGTACCGGCGTGGTGGCGGTGCTCAAGGGCGCCCTGCCCGGCCCGACCGTGGCCCTGCGCGCCGATATGGACGCGCTACCGGTCAAGGAAGTCGCGGACCTGCCGTTCGCCTCCAAGGCCAAGGGGCGCTACCTGGACAAGGAAGTGGACGTCATGCACGCCTGCGGCCACGACGCCCACACCGCCATCCTGCTGAGCACGGCGAAAATCCTCAGCGACATGCGCGAGCGCCTGCCCGGCACCGTGGTGTTCTATTTCCAGCCCGCCGAAGAAGGCCCGAGCGATTTCGTCCCCGACGGCAAGAACACCTGGGGCGCGAAGATGATGGTGCAGGAAGGCGTCATGAAATCGCCCAAGCCGGACGCGGTGTTCGGCCTGCATGTCTGGGCCGGGATTCCGGCCGGGCGCATCGCCTATCGCCCGGGCCCGACCCTGGCCAGCTCCGACGACCTGCGTATCAGGATCCTCGGCAAGCAGACCCACGCCGGCCGCCCCTGGGACGGCATCGACCCGATCACGGTCGGCGCCCAGACCGTCGTCGGGTTGCAAACCGTGGTCAGCCGGCGCACCGATATCTCGTCGTTCCCATCGGTGGTCAGCATCGGCACCATCAACGGCGGCACGCGCTACAACATCATCCCCGAGTCGCTGGACATGACCGGCACCATCCGCTCCTACGACTATGGCATCCGCCAGAAGCTGCACAGCGATGTGCGCCAGACCGTGGAAAAGATCGCCGAAAGCGGTGGCGCCAAGGCCGAGGTGAGCATCATCGAGAAGTACGACCCGACCATCAACGACCCGGCCCTGACCGAGAAAATGCTGCCGAGCCTGCGCTGGGCGGCCAAGGACGATGTGGTGCAGGGCCCGTTGGTGGGAGGCGCGGAAGACTTTTCCTTCTATGCCAAGGAGGCGCCGGGGCTGTTCGTGTTCCTCGGCGTGACGCCACGGGACCAGGACATGGCCAAGGCCGCGCCGAACCACAACCCGGGGTTCTTTGTCGATGAATCGGCGCTGCTGGTGGGCGTGCGTACCCTGGCGTCATTGACCACCGATTATCTGTTCGCCGGGGCCAAACCCTAAGGATTGAAACGCTCCTGGCGTCATCGCGAGCAAGCCCGCTCCTGCAACGGGAGCGGGCTCAGACCACATCGACGCCGACATGGATCGCATCGTGGCGCCAGAACTCCAGGTCGCAGTCGATCAGCCGTTGGTGCTGGTCGTAATTGACCCGGGCGATCCGCAGCCCGGGACTGCCCGCCGACACCTTCAGCGCCGCCGCGGCTTCCACCGGCAAGGAAGTCGGCACGATCTCGAAACGCACCCGACCGTAATGCAGGTCGTAGTGCCGCGCGTACAGCTCGGTGATCGACTGGTTCAGGTCGAATTCGAGGATGCCCGGAAAGTACTGCGGATTGAGGTAGTGCTCCACATACAGCACCAGGCGCTCGTCGATGCGCCGTACCCGACGGATCTGGATCACGCTGGACAGCGCCGGCAGCTGCAGCCAGGCACAGACCGCCGATGAAGCCGGTTGCAGGCGAGCCGAGATCATCTCGGTCGACGGCACCCGTCCCTGGGCACTGACCATCGCGTGAAAGTGGCTGCGCTGCATCAGGTTGTAGGCCAGGCGCGGTGGCGAGACGAACCAGCCGCGTCGCTCCTCGCGATAGATCTGGCCCTGGGCCTCCAGCTGCAACAAGGCTTCGCGCACGGTAATCCGGGTAGTACCGAACAACTCGCTGAGCTTGCGCTCGGCCGGCAGCTTGCTACCGGGCGCCAACAACCCGTGATCGATCTGTTCCTGCAGGACCTGCCCAATGGCTGTCACCGCCTTGACTGCCTCTTCGCGCATCAACGTTACCTATCTGGACTAGACCAGCACTGTTTCAGGGCAAAACGTGCCAGGAAAAAAGGCACTCAGCCTTCACCGAGAGCCTAGGCAATGCATATGACTGACAGATGACAAAGCCGCCCAACGGCTGTGCCAGACGCCTGCAATTGGCTGGCCAAGTCCTTTCATATCAGCCGTTTAGCCTTGGTCTACGCTTATCTCGCAGCCCCGCACCTGCCGCCCGCGAATGCCTTGCAGGACTGATGCCGACATTAAAGTGTCATCCAGCCGGCTTAAATTGGCTCAGGTATTGCTGACCTAGACCAACAACGTTAGACAAACACAGCGTTGAACACGCCCAAAGGAGCTTCGGATGAAACAGCTTTTCCTGGCATCACTGTTAGGCTCGACCATCGCCCTGTGCACCGCCGCCATGGCCGCTGATACCGACTTGAAGACCCTGGAAGCCGCGGCGAAAGCCGAAGGCGCCGTCAACAGCGTCGGCATGCCCGACGACTGGGCCAACTGGAAAGGGACCTGGGAAGACCTGGCCAAGAACTACGGCCTCAAGCACATCGACACCGACATGAGTTCGGCCCAGGAGATCGCCAAGTTCGCCGCCGAGAAAGACAACGCCAGCGCCGACATCGGCGACGTCGGCGCGGCCTTCGGCCCGATCGCGGTCAAGCAGGGCGTGGTCCAGCCTTACAAGCCAAGCACCTGGGACCAGGTCCCGGACTGGGCCAAGGACAAGGACGGCAACTGGGCGCTGGCCTATACCGGCACCATCGCCTTCATCATCAACAAGAAGCTGCTGCACGGTTCCGAAGCGCCGAAAAGCTGGGCCGACCTGGAGAAAGGCAAATACAAGGTCTCCATCGGCGACGTAAGCACCGCCGCCCAGGCCGCCAACGGCGTGCTGGCCGCGGCCATCGCCAAGGGCGGCGATGAAAAGAACATCCAGCCCGCCCTGCTGATGTTCGCCGAGATCGCCAAGCAAGGGCGCCTGTCGCTGGCCAACCCGACCATCGCCACCATGGAAAAGGGTGAAGTGGAAGTCGGCGTGGTCTGGGACTTCAACGGCCTGAGCTACCGCAACAAGATGGTCAACAAGGACGACTACATCGTGCTGATCCCGTCGGACGGCTCGGTGATATCCGGCTACACCACTATCATCAACAAATACGCCAAGCACCCGAACGCAGCCAAGCTGACCCGTGAATACATCTTCAGCGATGCCGGGCAGATCAACCTGGCACGCGGCAATGCGCGTCCGATCCGCGCCGAGCACCTGACCCTGCCCGCCGAAGTCCAGGCCAACCTGCTGCCCAACGAGCAGTACAAGAAAGTCACGCCGATCAAGGACGCCGATGCCTGGGAGAAGACCTCCAAGGCCCTGCCACAGAAATGGCAGGAAGAAGTGATCATCAACATGCAGTAATGCTGCATCTGTAGGAGCGAGCTTGCTCGCGATCCAGGCACTGCGGTCTGCCCTGGAACCGCAGAGACGCCATCGCGAGCAAGCTCGCTCCTACAGGCACCTGGTTGTCTTGCGGAGTCCTCCCCCATGCCACACAACGTCATCCTTGTCGTGCTCGACGGCCTCAACCACGAGGTCGCCCGCCATGCCATGGGACACCTTCAGGCCTACGTCGGCGCAGGACGCGCCGCGCTGTACAAGCTGGAATGTGAACTGCCGGCCCTGTCCCGACCGCTCTACGAATGCATCCTGACCGGGGTGCCGCCGCTGGACAGCGGTATCGTACACAACAACGTCTCGCGCCTGTCCAACCAGCGCAGCATTTTCCACTATGCCAGCGCCGCCGGGCTCAGCACCGCCGCCGCGGCCTATCACTGGGTCAGCGAGCTGTACAACCGCTCACCGTTCGAGCCAGCCCGGGACCGGCATACCGACAACAAGAAGCTGCCGATCCAGCACGGGCATTTCTACTGGAACGACCACTATCCCGATTCCCATCTGTTCGCCGATGCCGAGCACCTGCGGCTGCGCCATGCGCCGAACTTTCTGCTGGTGCACCCGATGAACATCGACGATGCCGGGCACAAGCATGGCCTCGACAGCCCGCAATACCGCAACAGCGCACGCTCGGCCGACATCCTCCTCGCCGACTACCTGCAAGGCTGGCTCGACGCCGGCTACCAGGTGCTGGTGACGGCCGACCACGGCATGAACAACGACCGTTCCCACAACGGCCTGTTACCCGAAGAGCGGGAAGTGCCGCTGTTCGTCCTCGGCGATGCGTTCAGCTTCAGCCCCGTCGCCACCCCGGATCAGACCGAGCTGTGCGGCACCATCTGCGAATTGCTCGGCGCGCCCCACGACAAACCTGTATGCCGGGAGTTGCTGAAGTGAATGCATTCACCCGCGGCAAATGGCTGGCGATCCTGTGCCTCTTGCCCTTTGCCCTGTTCTTCATCGTGTTCCAGATCGCCCCGCTGCTCTGGGTGCTGGTCAACAGCCTGCAATCGGAAGAGTTCGGCTGGGGCCTGGCCAACTTCAACAAGATCTTCAGTTCCAGGTTCTATCTGCAAGCCATCCAATACAGCCTGGAAATCAGCTTCTGGTCGAGCCTGTTCGGTATCGTCATCGCGATTCTCGGCAGCTACTCGCTGCGCCGGGTCGACTCGAAGCTGCGCAACTTCGTCAACGCCTTCGCCAACATGACCAGCAACTTCGCCGGCGTGCCCCTGGCGTTCGCCTTCATCATCCTGCTGGGCTTCAACGGCAGCATCACCATCATGCTCAAGCAGGCGGGGATCATTCAGGACTTCAACCTGTACTCCAAGACCGGCCTGATCATCCTTTACACCTACTTCCAGATCCCCCTCGGCGTGCTGCTGCTCTACCCGGCCTTCGACGCCCTGCGCGAAGACTGGCGCGAGTCCGCGGCCTTACTCGGCGCCAGCGGCTGGCAGTTCTGGCGCCACATCGGCCTGCCGGTGCTGACCCCGGCGCTGCTGGGGACCTTCGTCATCCTGCTGGCCAATGCCCTGGGCGCCTATGCCACGGTCTATGCGCTGACCACCGGCAACTTCAACGTGCTGCCGATCCGCATCGCCGCCATGGTTTCCGGCGACATCTCCCTGGACCCGAACATGGCCAGTGCCCTGGCCGTGGTCCTGGTGGCGCTGATGACCCTGGTGACCATCGTCCATCAGCTGCTGTTGAAGAGGAGCTACCATGTCTCGCGCTGAACCCGGCTCCGCCGCCCTCTATCACCGGCTCGTGGTGTACCTGCTGTTCGCCATCCTCCTGCTGCCGCTGGCCGGGACCCTGGTCTACTCCATCGCCAGCAGTTGGTCGGCGACCATCCTGCCCAGCGGCTTTACCTTCAAGTGGTACATCCAGCTGTGGAGCGACCCGCGCTTCCTGCACGCTTTCGGCCAGTCGCTGCTGGTCTGCGTCGGCGCCCTGATCCTGTCGGTGGTGCTGATCCTGCCACTGCTGTTCGTGGTGCACTACCACTTCCCACGGCTCGATGCGCTGATGAACATCCTGATCCTGCTGCCGTTCGCGGTGCCGCCGGTGGTGTCCTCGGTGGGCCTGCTGCAACTCTACGGTTCAGGGCCGTTCGCCATGGTTGGCACGCCGTGGATTCTCGTCGGCTGCTACTTCACCGTGGCCCTGCCCTTCATGTACCGGGCGATCACCAACAACCTGCAGGCGATCAACCTGCGCGACCTGATGGACGCTGCCCAGCTGCTGGGCGCCAGCACCTGGCAGGCGGCTTTCCTGGTGGTGCTGCCGAACCTGCGCAAGGGCCTGATGGTGGCCCTGTTGCTGTCGTTCTCGTTCCTGTTCGGCGAATTCGTGTTCGCCAACATCCTGGTGGGCACCCGCTATGAAACCCTACAGGTCTACCTGAACAACATGCGCAACAGCAGCGGCCACTTCACCAGCGCGCTGGTGATTTCCTACTTCTTCTTTGTGCTGGTTCTGACCTGGGCCGCCAACATCTTGAACAAGGACAAAAGCCAATGAGCTTCGTCAGCGTCCAACATCTGCAGAAAAATTACAGTGGCACCCCGGTGTTCAGCGACATCAACTGCGAAATCCACAAGGGCGAATTCGTCACCCTGCTCGGCCCCTCCGGCTGCGGCAAGTCCACCCTGCTGCGCTGCATCGCCGGCCTGACCCCAGTGGACGCCGGCAAGATCCTCCTCGACGGCCACGACATCGTGCCCCTGAGCCCGCAGAAACGCGGGATCGGCATGGTGTTCCAGAGCTATGCGCTGTTCCCCAACATGACCGTGGAACAGAACGTGGCTTTCGGCCTGCGCATGCAGAAGGTCAACGCCGACGAGAGCCACAAGCGCGTGCTCGAAGTCCTGCGCCTGGTGGAGCTGCACGACTTCGCCAGCCGTTATCCCCATCAACTGTCCGGGGGCCAGTGCCAGCGCGTAGCCCTGGCCCGCTCGCTGGTGACCCGCCCGCGCCTGTTGCTGCTGGACGAGCCGCTGTCGGCGCTGGACGCACGGATCCGCAAGCACCTGCGCGAGCAGATCCGGCAGATCCAGCGCGAACTGGGGCTGACCACGATTTTCGTCACCCACGACCAGGAAGAAGCCCTGACCATGTCCGACCGCATCTTCCTGATGAACCAGGGCAAGATCGTCCAGAGCGGTGACGCCGAGACGCTCTACACCGCCCCGGTGGATGTGTTCGCTGCGGGCTTCATCGGCAACTACAACCTGCTGGACGCCGAAAGCGCCAGCAAGCTGTTGCAGCGGCCGATCAACGGGCGTATCGCGATACGCCCCGAAGCCATCGAACTGCGCAAGGACGGCGAACCCGACGCGCAGATCCGCAGCCACAGCCTGCTGGGCAACGTGATCCGCTACCGGGTCGAGGCCCGTGGCGTGGAGCTGGTGGTGGATGTATTGAACCGCTCGCCGGACGATCTGCACCCCGACGGTCAACGCCTGGCCCTTTCCATCGATCCCGCGGCCCTCTGTGAGGTAGCTTGACGGCAGCGATAAGCTTCAAGCAGCGAGCTTCAAGTTATAGATAGACTGCTAAGCACCTAAAACCAATTCTTGCAGCTTGAAGCTTATAGCTTGAAGCTGTTCTCGGAGAGAACTGCACTAATGGCCCTGGCAATTTTTGATCTGGACGAGACCCTGATCCACGGCGACTGCGCCACCCTCTGGAGCGAACAGATGGGGCGCCTGGGCTGGGTCGACAGCGAGTCTTTCATGCGCCGCAACAATGAACTGATGGACGCCTACAGCCACGGCAAGCTGGCCATGGAGGAGTTCATGGCCTTCAGCCTGGAGCCGATGGCCGGCCGCACCCCGGAAGAGGTCGGGCACCTGGTCGGCCCCTGGGTCGAGGACGTGATCGAGCCGATCATTTTCAGCGACGCCTGCAAGGCCATCGCCGCACACCGCAAGGCCGGCGACCGGATCCTGGTGATCTCGGCCTCGGGCACTCATCTGGTCCAGCCCATCGCCGAACGCCTGGGCATCGATGAAGTCCTGGGGATCGAGCTGGAGGTGCTGCACGGGGTCTACAGCGGTAATACCCTGGGCACCCTGACCTACCGCGAAGGCAAGGTCACCCGCCTGCTGGAATGGCTGGATGCCGAAGAAGAAAACCTCGAGGGCGCGAGCTTCTATTCCGATTCGCGCAACGATTTGCCGTTGCTGCTGAAGGTCGATTACCCGCACGTGGTCAACCCGGACCCGGTGCTGCGCGAACACGCGGAAAAGGCCGGCTGGCCGATTCACCAGTGGAAATAAGCGCCACTGTAAGCCGCTGCCGCAGGCTGCGATAAGCCCGAAGGGCTTCAGCGATCTTCAGATCTTGCGCCCACGTTGTGGGCGATCGCAGCCTGCGGCAGCGGCTACAGGATCAGACCAACGTTTCGTCGATCAGCAGCACCAGCTTGCCCGACACCTGGTTGGTCGCCAGCTCGGCAAAGGCCGCCTCGGCGTCCTTGATCGGGAAGGTCATGGCCAGTTGCGGGCTCAAACGTCCTTCGGCGAACAGCGGCCACACATGCTGGCTGAGGTCGCTGAACAGATCGGCCTTGAACTGTTCGTTGCGGCTGCGCAGGGTCGAGCCCAGCAACTGGATGCGCTTGCCGAGGATCTGCGCCAGGTCCAGTTGGGCCTCGCGCCCGCCCATCAGCCCGATCAGCACCCAGCGCCCGTCCAGGGCCAGCAGCTTGACGTTGTGCGCCGCATAGTTGGCGCCGACCGGATCCAGGATCACATCGAACGGCCCGAAATCCCGCAGCCCTTCCAGGCCATCGGTGCGCACCACGCCGCCCTGGGCGCCCAGTGCCTCACAGTAGGCCAGGCGATCGGCGGAACCGACGCTGACCCAGCACGGGTTGCCGAATGCCTTGCACAACTGGATCGCGGCCGAACCGACGCCGCTGGCGCCAGCGTGCAGCAACACCTTTTCCCCCGGTTTGAGGGCCGCCAGCTGGAACAGGTTCAGCCAGGCGGTGCTGTACACCTCCGGCAGCGCCGCCGCCTCCGCCAGGGACAGTCCTTCCGGCACCGGCAGGACATGACGGGCGTCGACCACCACTTCCTCGGCCATGCCGCCCCCGGCCAGCAGCGCGCAGACCCGATCGCCGACCTGCCACGCCGAACCCGGCCCGACCTCGCTGATCACGCCCGAGCACTCCAGGCCCAGCACCTTGCTGGCGCCCGGTGGCGGCGGATAGAGCCCGGCCCGTTGCAACAGGTCGGCCCGGTTCAACCCTGCGGCCGCCACGCGGATTCGCACTTGTCCTACGTCGCACGTCGGACTTGGCTCTTCAACCCACTCCACATGACCTTCAACGCCTTGCAATGCTTTCACAGTGCCTCCATAGTGAGTCTGGACTGAGCCCGGAGCTGTAGCACCGGGCTTTTTGCATTATGCGACCGGCCCTTGTGGAACCGGCGACTTCAAAGACGGCCTAATATGCGTTATCAATTGCCCCCGCGTCGAATCAGCATGAAGCATTTGTTCCCCAGCACCGCCCTCGCTCTTTTCATTGGTCTCGGTCTGCTGCCGATGTCGACCAATACGTTCGCAGCCAATAGCTGGGACAAACTTCAGCCGGATCGCGACGAGGTAATTGCCAGCCTCAATGTCGTCGAGCTGCTCAAGCGTCATCACTACAGCAAGCCACCGCTGGACGACGCGCGCTCGGCGATCATCTATGACAGCTACCTGAAGCTGCTGGACCCGTCGCGCAGCTACTTCATGGCCAGTGACATCGCGGAATTCGACAAGTGGAAAACCCAGTTCGACGACTTCCTGAAAAGCGGTGACCTGAACGCCGGCTTCATCATCTACAAGCGCTACCTGGACCGCGTCAAGGCGCGTCTGGACTTCGCCCTGGCCGAGCTGGGCAAAGGCGTCGACAAATTCGACTTCACTACCAAGGAATCCTTGCTGATCGATCGCAAGGACGCGCCTTGGCTCAAGACCACCGCGGAACTCGACGACCTGTGGCGCAAGCGCGTCAAGGACGAAGTCCTGCGCATGAAGATCGCTGGCAAGGAACCCAAGCAGATTCAGGAAACGCTGACCAAGCGCTACAAGAATCAGCTCGCCCGCCTGGACCAGACCCGCGCCGAAGATATCTTCCAGGCGTACATCAACACCTTCGCCATGTCCTACGACCCGCACACCAACTATCTGTCGCCGGATAACGCGGAGAACTTCGACATCAACATGAGCCTGTCGCTGGAAGGCATCGGCGCCGTATTGCAGAGCGACAACGACCAGGTCAAGGTCGTGCGCCTGGTGCCGGCCGGCCCGGCGGACAAGACCAAGCAGGTGGCTCCGGCGGACAAGATCATCGGCGTGGCCCAGGGCGACAAGGAAATGGTCGACGTGGTCGGCTGGCGCCTGGACGAAGTGGTCAAGCTGATCCGCGGTCCGAAAGGCTCGGTGGTGCGCCTGGAAATCATCCCGGCGAGCAACGCGCCGAACGACCAGACCAGCAAGATCGTCTCCATCACCCGCGAAGCGGTGAAGCTGGAGGAGCAGGCGGCGAAGAAGTCGATCCTCAACCTCAAGCAGGATGGCAAGGACTACAAGCTCGGGGTCATCGAGATCCCGGCCTTCTACCTGGACTTCAAGGCCTTCCGTGCCGGCGATCCGGACTACAAGAGCACCACCCGTGACGTGAAGAAGCTGCTGACCGAGTTGCAGAAAGACAAGGTCGACGGCGTGGTCATCGACCTGCGCAACAACGGCGGCGGCTCCCTGCAGGAAGCCACCGAGCTGACCAGCCTGTTCATCGACAAGGGCCCTACCGTGCTGGTGCGTAACGCCGACGGCCGGGTCGACGTGCTCGAAGACGAAAACCCTGGTGCCTTCTACAAAGGGCCGATGGCGCTGCTGGTCAACCGTCTCTCGGCTTCGGCCTCGGAGATTTTCGCCGGTGCGATGCAGGACTATCACCGTGCGCTGATCATCGGTGGCCAGACCTTCGGCAAAGGCACCGTGCAGACCATCCAGCCGCTCAACCATGGCGAGCTGAAACTGACCCTGGCCAAGTTCTACCGGGTTTCCGGGCAGAGCACCCAGCATCAGGGCGTGCTGCCGGACATCGATTACCCGTCGATCATCGACACCAAGGAAATCGGCGAAAGCGCCCTGCCCGAAGCCATGCCGTGGGACACCATTCGCCCGGCCATCAAGCCGGCGGTGGATCCGTTCAAGCCATTCCTCGCGCAGCTGAAATCCGAGCATGACGTACGCTCGGCCAAGGACGCCGAATTCGTCTTCATCCGCGACAAGCTGGCCCTGGCCAAGAAGCTGATGGCGGAAAAAACTGTCAGCCTCAACGAAGCCGAGCGTCGGGCGCAGCATGCCGACATCGAGGCCAAGCAGCTGACGCTGGAAAACATCCGCCGCAAGGCCAAGGGTGAAGAGCCGCTCAAGGAGTTGAAGAAAGAAGACGAAGACGCCATCGCGGCCGCCGATCCGGACAAGACCAAGCCGGAAGACGATGCTTACCTGAGCGAAACCGGGCGAATCCTCCTCGATTACCTGAAGCTCAACACCGCGGTAGCCAAGCACTGAGATGATGGCAATTTAATGCTGACGCTCCTCGGAGCGTCATCAAACAGTCATCATTCTGTCGTGAAATAAAGGACCGGGCGCTGCTCTTGAATCAAGGGCACGCCCGGTCCTTTTTTTATCGACAGAGATCGCCATGACCACGACCGAACAGCTGAGTGCCTTGAGCTCAATCCTGGCTCAAAGCGGTTTGCACAGTCTGTTCCAGCCGATCATCTGTCTCTCCGAGCGGCGCATTCTCGGCTACGAAGCCTTGACCCGCGGCCCGTCCAACAGCCCGCTGCACTCCCCTGTCGCCCTGTTTGCCGTGGCCCGCCAGGTCGGACGCCTCAGCGAGTTGGAAATCGCCTGCCGCCAGAGCGCCTGCAAGGGCTTCAGCGAGCAGCGGTTGCCCGGCAAGCTGTTTCTCAACGTCTCTCCGGAATCGCTGCTGGAAGCCGCCCACCAGCCAGGGCGCACCCTGCAATTGCTGCAGGACTTCGGTATCCCGCCGAGCCAGGTGGTGATCGAACTCACCGAACAGACGCCGATCGATGACTTCCAGCTGCTGCACGATGCGCTGCATCACTATCGGGACATGGGGTTCTCGATCGCGCTGGACGACCTCGGCGCCGGTTATTCGAGCCTGCGCCTGTGGTCCGAGCTGCGCCCGGACTACGTGAAGATCGACCGGCACTTTATCGACGGCATTCACCAGGATGCCCTCAAGCGCGAGTTCGTCGGTTCGATCCTGCAAATTGCCAAGGCCTCCCGCGCCCAGGTGATCGCCGAGGGCATCGAAGTGGCGGAAGAGCTGGCGGTGCTCACGGAAATGGGCGTGGACCTGCTGCAGGGTTACCTGCTCTGCCGTCCCCAGGAGCACCCGCCCCGCGATGGCCGCAACCTGCTGCCCAAGCGCGAAAGCACTCCCGCGACGCTCAACGACGAAGGCAGCGACCTCAGTGCCCTGCTCAACGAACAACCAGCGGTAGCACGCGACATACCGACCGCCACGGTGCTGGAAGCCTTCCGCCGCCAGGCCAACCTCAATTCGCTGGCGGTGCTCGATGAACAGGGCCAGCCCTGCGGCATCGTGCACCGCCATTCGTTGTCCGACGCCCTGCTCAAGCCCTTCGCCACCGACCTGTTTGCCCGCAAGCCCATCAGCCGCCTGATGAACGACGACTTCCTCGCGGTGGAGCTCAGCCAGTCGCTGCAACAGGTCAGCCGCCTGATCACCAGCCGCGCGCGGCAACGGATCGAGGAGGATTTCATCATCACCCTCAACGGCGGCTACCTGGGCCTGGGACGGGTGATCGATGTGCTCAAGCTGATAACCGAACTGAAGATCCAGCAGGCGCGTTATGCCAACCCGTTGACCCTGCTGCCTGGCAACGTGCCGATCCAGCAGTGCCTGACCCACCTGCTGCAACAAGGGCGGGAATCACTGATCTGTTACGTGGATATCGACAGCTTCAAGCCCTTCAACGATATCTATGGCTACGGCCGTGGCGATGAAGTGCTGCTGTGTCTGGCGCAGTGCCTGAATGACCGGGTGGACCCCAGCCGCGATTTCGTCGGCCATATCGGCGGCGACGACTTTCTCTTGGTATTGGGCCCCGAGGACTGGCAAAAGCGCCTGAACCAGCTGCTGGACGATTTCCACAGCCAGTGCCGGCGCTTCTATCGCAGCGAACACCTGGAAGCCGGCTGCTTCATCGCCCCGAACCGCCAGGGCATTCGCCAGGAGTTCGCCTTGCTGTCACTGTCCATTGGCGTGGTGCATCTGTATCCACAGGCCTGTGGACAACTCGATGCCAGCCAGCTGGCCGAACTGGCCTCGCAAGCCAAGCACCACGCCAAGAACGTGCCGGGCTACAGCATTCATGTGATCGACAGCCGCCAGGTGGCCGGCGGCTTTACGGCTGGCGCGGACCGGCTAGCGGATCCGGCGTACTCGACGGATTCAGCTGCGCCAGCTTGACCTCGGCCAAGGGGTGCCCGGCCTTCGCCGCCAGGGTCCACCAACGGGCGGCTTCCACCGCATCCGCCGCCTTGCTGGATGAACCGGCCAGGCTGATGACGCCCATCTGATAGGCCGCCTTGGCGTCCCCGGCCAAGCCGGCAAGACGCAACAGGCGTATGCCCTCTTCACGGGCCCCCAGGCCCTGGCCACGAAAGGTCAGGATATGGCCATAAAAGCTCTGCGCGCCGACGTCCCCCAGGTTCGCCATGCGCGCCAGTTGCCCCTCCAGCCAGTGCCAGCCCCGGGGTTGCCGCACAAACCAGGGCCAATGAAACAACCGGCGGGCCAGCCAGTAGCCGGCCCGCGCCTTGAGGCGCCAGTACACTCAGGCCTCCGCCGACTCAGGGTATTCGTACTCGAATACACGAACCACTTCCGAGGCATGCCATGAGGCGGCCGCCACCCCGTCGGAAGGCCCGGAAAAACGCCCGAGGCGCTCCACACACTCGAAAAAACCGGTGCGCGGCAAACGGCTCGCCCCCTGGCTGATCACCAGCGAACTGCGCAACGGCTGCTCCGCACGCGCATCCAGCGCGGCCAGATGCTCGAGGGCCGCTGTCAGGGTCTGCATGGCGGGGCTGGGTAGCTGCAAGCGCTCAAGCAGAGCGCGATAGGTCAAAAGATGGCGTTGCCGACGGGCCTGGTCGAGTTCCCCCAACAGGCCATCCCAATGTTGACGACTGATCCTTACGCTCACGATTCATCCCTCCAACCCGGAACCGTCAATTCCCAGGCCAGGCTACGGCGTATAGCGGCGTCCGGTTGACGCTCACCGCTTTCAATCATGGCCAGATATGACGGACTGATACCTACCGTACGGGCAAGCGCCTCGATGGCGATGCCCTTGGTTTCACGCAAACTGCGGAGTTGATCCAGACCCGGAAGTGGCTGGTCGGCTGCGGTCGCGACAGGTCCCCTGGCCTCTCGCGGAGATTGATCGGTGATACCTGCGGCCTTTAGCAAAGCCTGATACTGAGCCCATGGCAGCACCGCATACTCGGGCTCGCCATCGCGTGCAATTATCTGAATATCCATTACTACCCCGTAGGACGACACATAACGAGTCGGACTTTTCCTTATGAAGTGTAATCCTAACAGTCACTAAGGTCGCGGGGGCATCGTTGTATGGATCCGAATTCACCTCAGTTTTTCTTCGGACCTTCCAATTGCAGTTGTTCCGGGGTGTCGGGCAAACGCTCCACCACCGCCAGCTTCTCCGGTTGCTGGCGATTGCGCCAGGCGCGGAAGGCGCTGAGTTCGCCGTCCAGGGTTTTCATGATCCAGGCCAGCACAGCGATATCATCGAGCATGCCGAACATGGGCAGGAAGTCCGGGATGGCATCCAGCGGACTGAGGAAGTACATCAGGCCCGCGACCACCGACAGCAGCGCCTTGGGGCTGATGGCGCGGTACTCGCCACGCCAGTAAGCCAGGCACAGGGCCTGCAGCAGGCGCAGATCGTCCTTGAGCTTGCCGAGACGGCCGCCTTGCAAGGCGCCTTTGCTGGCCACGGCGAACAACAGGGTCGGCAGCCGGCCACGGCTGAGCAAGCGGCCGGCCAGGGGCAGGAAGCGGGCGAAATTCCAGGGTGCTTTCATCGTCACTCCCACTGAAATGTTATCCACACAAATTGTGGATAACCTTGTGAACAGAGCCGCTTTTCACAGCTGAAAGCCCCGTTTTACAAGGGCTCGGCTCAGATCGGGCGTTTTTTACTCACATAAAAAAACCCATAATTTCATTGACTTGGCAGCTTCATGCGGCTAGCCGCAGCGCGTCTTGTTAAGACTATGCCTTATGCCGTGGGTTCGCATTTTTTCCCGGACCAACGACCAGATACGACAACGCCCCGTAAGGACGGGGCGTTGTCATTGAACCAGACGAAGATTACTTGGCGTCGTCTTGTTTCGCTGGATCCTTGATACCCAGCAGTTCCAGCTCGAACACCAGCACTGAGTTGGCCGGAATGGCCGGGCTCGGGCTCTGTGCGCCGTAGGCCAGATCGCTCGGGATGTACAGTTTGTACTTCTCGCCGACGTGCATCAGTTGCAGGCCTTCGACCCAGCCCGGAATCACGCCGCTGACCGGCAGATCGATCGGGCTGCCGCGCTCGACCGAGCTGTCGAACACAGTGCCGTTGGTCAGGGTGCCGGTGTAGTGAACAGTCACCACGTCGGTCGGCTTAGGCTGGGCGCCATCGGCCTTCTTCAGCACTTCGTACTGCAGGCCCGAGGCGGTAGTGGTCACGCCAACCTTCTTGCCGTTTTCTTCGAGGAATTTCTTGCCGGCTGCTGCCGACTCTTCGCTGATCTTGGCCATGCGCTCTTCAGCACGCTTTTGCAGCGCGGCGAAGGCTTCGACCAGTTCGTCGTCTTTCAGCTTCTGTTCTTTCTTGCCGATGGCATCTTCGATGCCCTGGGCTACCGCTTTGGAATCCAGGTCATCCATACCTTCCTGGGCAAGGCTTTTACCCATGTTCAGGCCGATACCATAGGAAGCTTTCTGCGCCGGGGTTTTCAGCTCCACGCTGGTCTGCGAGTCACAACCCGCGAGTACCAGGCTAACCAGGGCTACCGCCGCCGCTAACCGATGCTGTTTCATGCTATTTCCTTGTTCATGCGCCTAAAGGGCATTCGAGTAAAGCCGCGAGCTTATCAGGCGGCCACGACCAATGGCTACCGGCATGAGAGCCGGATTAGTCCGATAAGTTCACGTGTTTAAAAGCATTTCGCCAGCCAATACTACGAGTGCGGGAAAGAACGCCTCGAACACAAAGTCATGACACCGGACGTAATGGCCACTTGCCCGGCAGTTTGCCCTGAGGCATAAGAGAGCCACAACTCGACAAGGATGTTTATCTTGCGGCTCTTATCCCGTGTTTTGCTGCTGATCCTCGCCCTGATCGGCGTCGCCCTGGCCGTGGTCCTGTATTACGTGGCCAATCCGAAATTACCCGACTATGTGCCCGCCCGGCAGGTGCATTATCAGGATCAATGGAGCGCCGCCGACCGCCAGACCTATTACTTCACGCCCCAGGGCACTCAGGTGAAAGGCTTGCGCTATGAGTGGTTCGCCGCCCTGGAACTGCCCTTCTCCACGCAACGCTTCGCCGCCCCGCATTACCTGGCCCGCTTCGGCTTCCTGGTGGATCCGGCGCAGCAGGCCAGCGCCGATAACCCGGCGAACATGCCGGTCGGCTTCACCCGTCATCAGAACCCAGGCAGCCCGCAACAGTACCTGGACATCACCTGCGCCGCCTGCCACACCGGCGAGCTGCGCTACAACCAGCAGGCCCTGCGGATCGACGGCGGGTCGGCGCAGCATGTACTGCCCTCCAGCGTGCCGACCTTGCGCGGCGGCAGCTTCGGCCAGGCGCTGGTCGCCAGCCTGGCGTCGACCTATTACAACCCGTGGAAATTCGAACGGTTCGCCCGCAACGTGCTGGGCCAGAATTACGACGCCGAGCATGAACAGCTGCGCAAGGACTTCAAGGCATCGCTGGACACCTTCCTGCGCGTCGCCTGGAACGACACGCATCGTGGCCTCTACCCCACCGAAGAAGGCCCCGGGCGTACCGATGCCTTTGGCCGGATCGCCAACGCCAGCTTCGGCGACGCCATCTCCCCGGACAACTATCGGGTGGCCAACGCGCCGGTGGATTACCCCCAGCTGTGGGACATCTGGAGCTTCGACTGGGTGCAGTGGAACGGCTCGGCCCAGCAACCCATGGCCCGCAATATCGGCGAGGCGCTGGGCGTCGGCGCCACCCTGAATTTCTTCGATGCCCAGGGCCAGCCGCTCAAGGGCGATGCCCGCTACCCGTCGAGCGTTCGGGTGCGCGACCTCAATCGCATCGAAGAAACCCTGCAACGGCTGAAACCGCCGACCTGGCCGGAAGGCCTGTTCGGCAGCATCGACAAGCCGCTGGCGGCCAAGGGGCGAGCACTGTTCGCGGAAAACTGCGCGGGTTGCCATGTCCCGCCGGTCACCGAGGTCAACGGGCGCCCGGTGCAGCAGCTGAAGATGTTGCCGGTTGCGGTGATCGGTACCGACCCCAATACCGCCAACAATATTGCCGACCAGCGCTATGACCTGAGCGCGCTGCAATGGGATGCCGCCGAGCTGGCCCAGTCGAATGTCGAGCTGCACCCAACGCCCGGCGAACCGCTGGACATGCGTCAGCTGTCCGTGGCCAAGGGCCTGGCCTATGTCACGGCCTTCGTCGAGGAACGCGCCTATCGGGACGCCCAGGTGACCCCGGCCGAACGCCCGCGACTCGACGGCTACGGCCTGCCGATCGGTGTCCGCGAACTGCGTGCCTACAAGGCCCGGCCGCTGGCTGGGGTATGGGCCACCCCGCCCTTCCTGCACAACGGTTCGGTGCCCAGCCTGTACCAGTTGCTCTCGCCTCAGGCCGAACGCGCCAGCACCTTCTATAAGGGCACCTTCGAATACGATCCAAAGCACCTGGGCTACCGTACCGAACCGTTCAAGAACGGTTTCCTGTTCGATACGCGGATCAGCGGCAACCACAACAGCGGCCATGAGTTCCGCTCGGGCAAGCGTGGCGACGGGGTGATCGGCCGCCTGCTGCAACCCGAGGAACGCTGGGCGCTGCTGGAATACCTGAAAGTGCTGGGCGGGCCGCTGGAGGCGCAGCTGCCATGACCCTGGCCCTCATCAAAAGGACGCTTTCATGCTGATCACCTTATGGCTGCGCATCGGTGCGCTGCTGCTCAAGACACTTGTGCTGCTGGGGCTGATCGCGCTGCTCGGCTGGGCGCTGAGCAGCGCCTGGTCGATCTGGCGCTACCAGGGGCCGGTCTCGACCGAAGAACAGGTCCCGCCCGGCGAAGCCGCCATGACCCAGGACATCATCCAGACCGCCGTGCGCATCGTCGATCAGCACCGGGATAACACCCGTTACCTGCGCGACGCCCACGCCAAGGCCCACGGCTGCGTAAAGGCCGAGGTCCAGGTGCTCGAGCAACTGACGCCGCCGTTGCGCCAGGGCGTGTTCGCCGAACCCGGCAAGACCTGGCAAGCCATGGTACGGCTGTCCAACGGCAATGCTTATCCACAGTTCGACAGCATTCGTGATGCGCGCGGGATGGCGATCAAATTGTTGAATGTGCCCGGCACCCAGCTATTGAAGGAGCAACAGGGCCGTGGCGAGCAGGATTTCGTGATGTTCAACCATCCGAACTTCTTCGTCAGCGATGTCGCCGAGTATCGGCAGAATGTCGCCGCGCAGGCGGACGGAAAAAAGGTCGGGGCCTTTTTCCCCGGCTGGGACCCACGCACCTGGCAGGTTCGTCATCTGTTCATCGCCTTGGCCACCCTGTCGCCGCCCCCGGCCAGCCCGACGCAAACCCGCTATTTTTCGGTTTCGCCCTACAAGTTCGGCAGTGCCAACGCCAAGTTCCGCGTCGCACCGGATCCGGACAGCTGCCCGGCGTACAACCTGCCCCCACAGAACCAGGCCCTGCCCAACTTTCTGCGCAACGCCCTGAACCAGCAGCTGTCGACCGACCGGGTGCCGGCCTGCTTCGTATTGCAGGTGCAACGCCAGGACCCGAGCCACTACATGCCCATCGAAGACACCAGCATCGAATGGCGAGAAAGCGATGCGCCCTTCGAAACCGTGGCACGGATCAGGATTCCCGCCCAGGACTTCGATACCCCGCAGCAGAACCTGCAATGCGACAACCTGTCCTTCAACCCCTGGTTCGGCCTGGAGGCGCACCGCCCTATCGGCGGCATCAACCGCCTGCGCAAGGCGGTGTACGAAGCGGTCAGCGACTACCGGCACAGCCGCAACGCCGAGCAGTGAGCCACAAACGAAAAAAGCGGCCCGCAGGCCGCTTTTTTGGGGAGTATTTGCATACCCCAGACAGCAAAAAGCCCGCGTTAGCGGGCTTTCTGTAATGAGCTGGCGTTCAGTGTTCCAACTCATCGAATATGGCGCAGCGGACGGGACTCGAACCCGCGACCCCCGGCGTGACAGGCCGG
>NZ_JAQZAB010000066.1:0-22617 GCF_028640915.1 Pseudomonas sp. B3G-3
GCGTTGATGACGGTCTACTTGATGAAGGCTGAACTCAAAACGCTCTGGACGCCGAATACCGCTTGGAGCTGGAGATCGGCCTGGAAGCAATGGTTGCGCCATGCTCATGAAAGCGAAATACCGGCACTGATCCAGTTCGCCAAACGGCTAAAGAGTTACTGGCGGGGCATCGTCAGCCGCGTTCGCTGGCCGATGCACACCGGTCAGCTGGAAGGAATAAACAATCGNATAAAGGTCATCAAACGAATGGCGTACGGTTACCGGGATAGCGAATTCTTTTTCATGAAGATCAAGAGCGTCTTTCCCGGTATTCCGTGAAGAACCATAAAAAAGCCCCGCCTCTCTCACGAGGGCGGGGCTTTTTATTGCGTGGACAAATCCACACAACTTGCAGGAGCGAACGTGTCGCTCCTGCAAGGGACAAATCAGGCTTCGGTCTTGGCGGCAGCTTTTTCAGCGGCAGCCTTGATCAGGGTCTGCAACTCACCATTGGCGAACATCTCAGCCATGATGTCGCTGCCGCCGACCAGTTCACCGGCTACCCACAGTTGCGGGAAAGTAGGCCAGTTGGCGTATTTAGGCAGGTTGGCGCGGATTTCCGGGTTCTGCAGGATGTCCACGTAAGCGAACTTCTCACCACAACCCATCACGGCCTGAGCGGCTTTCGCGGAGAAGCCGCACTGCGGGGCATTCGGCGAGCCTTTCATGTAAAGCAGAATGGTGTTGTTGGCAATCTGCTCTTTAATAGTTTCGATGATATCCATGGAGCACCTCGGCTGAACTTTCCGACTCTGTTGTCGACACGGTGGCGCATTGTAACGGAAAGCCGAGCGCCATGCTCGGCCTCTCCGACAGACTCCTCAGGCCGCCTCCACCGTCACCGGCACGCCATTGAGCGCCGCATTGCCCGATAGCTCGTCCAGCTGACGCTCATCGGTCAGGTCATTGGCACTCGACCCCGGTTGCGCCATCGCGATGCTCATCTGTACGCCCGGCCGACCGTGCCCCCAGCCATGGGGCAGGCTGACCACCCCGGGCATCATCTCGCTGCTGGCCAGGACTTCCACCTCGATCGCCCCGACCCGCGAACTGACCCGCACACGCTGCCCGTCAGCCAGCCCCCTCCGGGCCAGATCATCGGGATTCATCAGCAACTGGTGCCGAGGCTTGCCCTTCACCAACCGATGGTAGTTGTGCATCCACGAATTATTGCTGCGCACATGGCGCCGGCCGATCATCACCAACTCATCGGCCGTCGGCGCCTGCAACGCGGCAAAACGCTTGAGGTCTGCCATGATCGCCGCGGGAGCGGCCTGCACCCGGCGGCTCTCGGTTTTCAGGCGCGCCGCCAGATTGGGCTTGAGCGGCCCCAGGTCGATTCCGTGGGGATGATTGGCCAGCGTCGCCAGCGACAGATTGAACTCGGACGTCTCGCCGTACCGTCCCGCTCGCAGCCCTCTATCGATCATCTGCGCCGGCGGCACGGTCGGCTTGAGCTCCTTGCCGGTCCGCGCGGCGAAGGCCCTGGCCAGGCCAACGAAGATTTCCCAGTCATGCAATGCCCCTTCCGGCTTGGGCAGGATCGCCTGGTTGAAGCGGCTGACATTGCGCACCGCGAACATATTGAACGTGGTGTCGTAGTGATCGTTCTCCAGGGCCGAAGTCGATGGCAGGATCAAGTCCGCGTAACGGGTGGTTTCGTTGATATACAGGTCGATGCTGACCATGAACTCCAGGCCATCCAGCGCCTGCTCCAGCTGCCGTCCGTTGGGGGTGGAGAGCACCGGATTGCCCGCCACCGTGATCAGCGCCCGCACCTGCCCCTCCCCTTTGGTCAGTATCTCCTCGGCCAGGGCCGAGACCGGCAACTCGCCGCCGTATTCAGGGCGTCCGGAAACCCGGCTCTGCCAGGCATTGAAGTGCCCACCCGAAGTCGCCGCCACCAGATCCACCGCCGGCTCGGTGCACAGGGCGCCGCCGACCCGGTCCAGGTTGCCGGTCACCAGGTTGAGCAGTTGCACCAGCCAATGACAGAGGGTGCCGAACGACTGGGTGGACACGCCCATCCGGCCATAACACACCGCCCTGTCCGCTGCGGCGAAGTCCCGCGCCAACTGGCGGATCTGCTGCGCCGGCACCGAACACAAAGGGCTCATGGCTTCGGCACTGAAACGGGAAATGGCCTCACGCACCTCGGCCAGGCCATCCACCGGCAGATGGCTGTCACGCGTCAGCCCTTCCGCGAAGATCGTCTGCAGCATGCCGAACAGCAGCGCCACATCCCCTCCAGGACGGACAAACACATGCTGGTCGGCCATGGCTGCCGTCTCGCTGCGTCGCGGGTCGACCACCACCACTTTGCCGCCATGCGCCTGGATCGCCTTCAGGCGCTTCTCCACATCCGGCACGGTCATGATGCTGCCGTTGGACGCCAGCGGATTGCCGCCCAGGATCAGCATGAAGTCGGTGTTATCGATATCCGGGATCGGCAGCAACAGCCCGTGGCCGTACATCAGGTAGCTGCTCAAGTGCTGCGGTAATTGGTCCACCGAGGTGGCGGAAAAGCGGTTCTGGGTTTTCAGCAGGCCGAGGAAATAGTTGCTGTGGGTCATCAACCCATAGTTGTGCACGCTGGGATTGCCCTGATAGACCGCCACCGCATTATTGCCGTGCCGCTCCTGGATCGCCGCCAGGCGCTCGGCCACCAGGTTGAAGGCCTCCTTCCACTCGATCGCCTGCCAATCGCTGCCGACCCTGCGCATGGGCTGACGCAGTCGATCCGGGTCGTTCTGGATGTCCTGCAGCGCCACTGCCTTGGGGCAGATATGGCCGCGGCTGAAACTGTCCTGGGCATCGCCCTTGATCGAGGTGATCTGCGGACCGGTGCCGTCGACTTCGGTGGTTTCGATGGTCAAGCCACAGATGGCTTCACACAGGTGGCAGGCACGGTGATGGAGAGTCTTGGTCATGGCCAGTCTCTATTTTATTCGGGGCGGCCAGCGTCAGGCCGCGGGAACAAAACTATGGTGCCAGACCGACATCAGCGCCAGGGACGTTCATCTTGTGAATCGGCAAGCATCAAGCCAGCCGATGGTTCAGTTGGAGGGCAGCCTCGGAGGGTCGTCCTGACGGGCGATCGGCAGCATGCCGTCCAACGGTGCTTCGCTGCCCTGCCCGCTGAATTCGGCGAGCAATCGCCAGTGCTCATCGAGATGGCTGCTGATGGTCATCATGCGATCGATCATCTGTCGCGCGGCGTTGCGCGTCGTGCTGTCTTCGCTGCGCAGCAACTCGAAGGACATCGAGGTGATCGATGCCGTCAGGTCGGTCAGGGTTCGCGTCGTCAACCCCAACAGTGTCTTCAGTTGCTGTTCTTTCGAGTCCATTCCAAGCACTTCCCTGTTGCCGGTGCGCATTTATAACCCCAGCCCTTCACCTTAGGAAATATTTCTGGCCGATATCCCCTGCCGCGAGCCGTTCCATTTCCCGCCACGCTCAAAGTACCCAGGAGCCGAGCAGAGAAAAAACCAGCCCGCGCCAGCCAGATGCCTGATAGCGGCATGGGCCACGCGTCGCGTTGCAAAGCGGTCGAGACGCAGTGTACAAATGCTGCTGCAGGCCTATGCAAAGTGGATCGACTCCACATCCGACTGGGCCCATCTGAACACGCTGGAAAACGTCACGAATGGCCCGTTTTTTTGACCCTGGCCACTCGCTGCACGTGGTGAAAGCCTTAGAAACCAAGCCTGCTATTGGTAAGACGCGACATTTAATTATAAGATCGCGCCTTCCCCTATTTCGTCGCCCCGTGCGGCTTTCGCCGCAGGTCTCGCCCGTTTCTCGATAAAACAAGGCTTTGAGTATCTGCGGTCTGTTGCAAAAAGGTAGTTAATGATGAGCGCAAGGCACTTTCTCTCCCTGATGGATTGCACGCCCGAAGAGCTGGTCAGCGTGATTCGTCGAGGCATCGAGCTGAAGGACCTGCGTAATCGCGGCGTACTCTTCGAGCCTCTGAAAAACCGCGTTCTCGGGATGATTTTCGAGAAGTCGTCTACCCGCACCCGCCTGTCCTTCGAAGCCGGCATGATCCAGCTCGGCGGCCAGGCAATCTTCCTGTCCCCGCGCGACACCCAGCTGGGTCGCGGCGAGCCGATCAGCGACTGCGCCATCGTCATGTCGCGCATGCTCGACGCGGTGATGATCCGTACCTTTGCCCACCGCACCCTGACCGAGTTTGCGGCCAACTCCCGCGTACCGGTGATCAACGGCCTGTCCGACGACCTGCACCCGTGCCAGCTGCTGGCCGACATGCAAACCTTCCTCGAACACCGCGGCTCGATCCAGGGCAAGACCGTGGCCTGGATCGGCGACGGCAACAACATGTGCAACAGCTATATAGAAGCGGCGATCCAGTTCGACTTCCAACTGCGCATCGCCTGCCCCGAAGGCTACGACCCCAACCCTGAATTCGTCGCCCGGGCCGGCGATCGGGTGAGCATCGTGCGCGATCCGAAAGACGCGGTGATCGGCGCCCATCTGGTAAGCACCGACGTCTGGACCTCCATGGGCCAGGAAGAAGAAACCGCCGAGCGCCTCAAGTTGTTCGCACCGTTCCAGGTCAATCGCGCGCTGCTCGACCTGGCCGCCGCAGACGTGCTGTTCATGCACTGCCTGCCTGCCCACCGTGGCGAAGAAATCAGCCTCGACCTGCTGGACGATCCGCGTTCCGTGGCATGGGACCAGGCAGAAAACCGTCTCCACGCACAAAAGGCCCTGCTCGAGTTTCTGGTCGAGCCGGCGTACCACCACGCATGAGCCAGCCATTACTGCTTAACCTGCGCAATCTCGCCTGCGGCTACCAGGACCAACGGGTCGTGCAGAACCTCAACCTGCACCTCAACGCCGGCGATATCGGTTGCCTGCTCGGCTCCTCCGGCTGCGGCAAGACCACCACCCTGCGCGCGATTGCCGGTTTCGAGCCGGTGCACGAAGGTGAAATCCAGCTGGCCGGCGAAACCATCTCCAGCGCCGGCTTCACCCTGGCGCCGGAGCGCCGCCGGATCGGCATGGTGTTCCAGGACTACGCCCTGTTCCCGCACCTGAGCGTGGCGGACAACATTGCCTTCGGCATCCGCAAGCACCCGCAGAAGAACCGGGTGGTCGAGGAGCTGCTGGAACTGGTCAACCTGAAGAACCTCGGCAAGCGCTTCCCCCATGAGCTGTCCGGCGGCCAGCAACAACGCGTCGCACTGGCCCGGGCGCTGGCGCCGGAACCGCAGTTGCTGCTGCTCGACGAGCCCTTCTCCAACCTCGATGGCGAACTGCGGCGCAAGCTCAGCCACGAAGTGCGCGACATCCTCAAGGCGCGGGGCACCAGTGCGATTCTGGTGACCCACGACCAGGAAGAAGCCTTCGCCGTCAGCGATCACGTCGGGGTGTTCAAGGAAGGCCGCCTGGAGCAATGGGACACGCCGTACAACCTCTATCACGAACCGCTGACGCCGTTCGTGGCGAGCTTTATCGGCCAGGGTTATTTCATCCGTGGCCAGCTGGACAGCCCGGAATCGGTGCAGACCGAACTCGGCGTACTGCGCGGCAACCGTGCCTACACCTGGCCACCCGGCGGCGCGGTGGATGTGCTGCTACGCCCGGACGATATCGTTTATGCACCGGACAGCGCCCTCAAGGCGCGGATCGTCGGCAAGAGCTTCCAGGGCGCCTCGACCCTGTACCGCCTGCAACTGCCGACCGGCAGCCAGCTCGAGTCGATCTTCCCAAGCCACGCCGATCACCAGGTCGGTGCTGACGTGGGAATCCGCGTGGCCGCCGAACACCTGGTGCTGTTCCAGGCCTCCGGCAGCACTGCGGCGCAGTTGCCACAGTCTGAATCGGGCGTTCGTCGCTACAGCGGCGCCCACTGACAATCCCGCAGGAGCCGGTTCGCCGACTCCTGTGTCGTTATGCCCCTCAACGCTTCCCTTCCCGACCAACACTGAAACCTCAGGCTGCACGCCGAGTCAGTCGCGCCCGATATCGGCGAATATCGCCTGGGTGTGCTCGGCCAACACCGCAGCCGAGAGTTCAACCTCAAGCCCACGCCGACCGGCGCTGACAAAGATGCTGGCAAAGGGTTGTGCACTGTTGTCGATAAAGGTGCGCAGGCGCTTTTTCTGCCCTAGCGGGCTGATCCCGCCCAGCAGGTAACCGGTGGCGCGCTGCGCGGCAGCCGGGTCGGCCATCTCGGCTTTTTTCACCCCGGCGGCGTGTGCCAGGGCCTTGAGATCGAGGCTTCCGACGACCGGCACCACGGCCACCAGCAATTCGCCCTTTTCACTGCTGGCCAACAGCGTCTTGAACACCTGCGCCGGATCAAGGCCGAGCTTTTCCGCCGCCTCCAGACCATAGGAGGCCGCCTTCGGGTCGTGTTCATAACTGTGCACCCGATGTTCGGCGCGAACTTTTTTCAGCAGATCCAGTGCAGGGGTCATGGCAACTCCATAGGCAGGGAAAAGAACAGAAACAGTGCCGGCGATTCTAGGATATCCGCCAGCAAAAGGCTCTATTCCAAGGCCCATCCCCCAACCCAGGCAGCCGCCGGCACCAGGCTGGCCGCGCCTTTTGCACAAAACCCGCGCGCTTCCCGCAAGATCATTCACACAACTGATAGTTATAAAATGACCAATGGTTCACTTTCGACCTTTGACAGTAATGTTTCTTGTCTATATTTTTTCGTTTGCGAATATCATGTTGTAGATCCAACAGCCGTAACCAGCAGTAAGCCGCGCCCAGGATGGGGATCCTGCCGACGGTGAAAATCGCGCTCAGCGCTTCACGCCAGCGCCAGACAACAACAAAAACCGAGGTTTTCCATGACAACTGCGTTACAACAACCGTCGCTCTCCGGCCAGTGCATGGCCGAATTCCTGGGTACAGCCTTGTTGATCTTCTTCGGCACCGGTTGCGTCGCCGCGCTCAAGGTCGCGGGTGCCAGCTTTGGCCTGTGGGAAATCAGCATCATCTGGGGGATCGGCGTGAGCATGGCGATCTACCTCACCGCCGGCGTTTCCGGCGCGCACCTCAACCCCGCGGTCAGCATCGCCCTGTGCATCTTTGCCGACTTCGAAAAGCGCAAACTGCCGTTCTACATCTTCTCCCAGATCGCCGGCGCCTTCTGCGCGGCGCTGCTGGTCTACACGCTGTACAGCAACCTGTTCTTCGATTACGAACAAGCCCACCAGATGGTCCGCGGCTCCCAGGCCAGCCTCGAGCTGGCATCGGTGTTCTCCACCTACCCCAACCCGGCGCTGTCCACTGCGCAGGCGTTCCTGGTCGAAGTGGTGATTACCGCGATCCTGATGGGCGTGATCATGTCCCTGACCGACGACAACAACGGCTTGCCGCGTGGCCCGATGGCGCCGCTGCTGATCGGCCTGCTGATTGCCGTGATCGGCAGCGCCATGGGACCGCTGACCGGTTTCGCGATGAACCCGGCGCGGGATTTTGGCCCTAAACTGATGACATTCTTCATGGGTTGGGGCGAGGTTTCCTTCACCGGCGGCCGCGATATTCCGTACTTCCTGGTGCCGATCTTCGCGCCGATTATCGGTGCCTGCCTCGGTGCCGTGGCCTACCGCGGGTTGATTGCCCGTCACCTGCCAACCGTCGCCCCTGCTCCAACGGATGCCGAAAAAGCCATTGACGGCAAAGTAAGAACTTCTTGAAACCGGTGGCGCAAGGTCCTGCCCAACCCCGACCTGCGCCTCTTGCCCACTTCCTTATTTTTGTCCAAGGCAATCGACATGACCGACATTCAGAATAAGAACTACATCATTGCCCTCGATCAGGGTACGACCAGCTCCCGTGCGATCATTTTCGATCGCGACGCCAACGTCGTGTGCACCGCCCAGCGCGAATTCGTCCAGCATTACCCGCAAGCCGGCTGGGTCGAACACGACCCGATGGAAATCTTCGCCACCCAGAGCGCAGTGATGGTCGAGGCCCTGGCGCAAGCCGGCCTGCACCATGACCAGGTAGCCGCCATCGGCATCACCAACCAGCGCGAAACCACCGTGGTCTGGGACAAGACCACCGGCCGGCCGATCTACAACGCCATCGTCTGGCAGTGCCGTCGCAGTACCGAGATCTGCCAGCAGCTCAAGCGTGACGGCCTGGAAGAGTACATCCGCGATACCACCGGCCTGGTCACCGACCCGTATTTCTCCGGCACCAAACTGAAGTGGATCCTCGACAACGTCGAAGGCAGCCGCGAACGCGCGCGCAACGGTGAACTGCTGTTCGGCACCGTCGACAGTTGGCTGATCTGGAAATTCACCGGCGGCAAGACCCACGTCACCGACTACACCAACGCCTCGCGCACCATGCTCTTCAACATCCACACCCTGGAGTGGGATGCGAAGATGCTGGAAGTGCTGGATATCCCGCGGGAAATGCTGCCGGAAGTGAAGTCGTCCTCGGAAATCTACGGCCGTACCAAAAGCGGCATCGCCATCGGCGGGATCGCCGGCGACCAGCAGGCCGCGCTGTTCGGCCAGATGTGCGTCGAGCCGGGCCAGGCGAAGAACACCTATGGCACTGGCTGCTTCCTGCTGATGAATACCGGCGACAAGGCGGTCAAGTCCAAGCACGGCATGCTCACCACCATCGCCTGCGGCCCCCGCGGCGAAGTGGCTTACGCCCTGGAAGGCGCGGTGTTCAACGGCGGCTCCACCGTGCAGTGGCTGCGCGACGAGCTGAAGATCATCAACGATGCCCACGACACCGAATACTTCGCCAGCAAGGTCAAGGACAGCAACGGCGTGTACCTGGTCCCGGCCTTCACCGGCCTGGGTGCTCCGTACTGGGACCCCTACGCCCGTGGCGCGCTGTTCGGCCTGACCCGCGGCGTGCGTGTGGACCACATCATCCGCGCCGCGCTGGAGTCGATCGCCTACCAGACCCGCGACGTCCTCGACGCCATGCAGCAGGACTCCGGCGAACGCCTCAAGGCCCTGCGCGTGGATGGTGGCGCAGTGGCCAACAACTTCCTCATGCAGTTCCAGGCCGACATCCTCGGCACCCAGGTCGAGCGCCCGCAAATGCGTGAAACCACGGCCCTGGGCGCGGCCTACCTGGCTGGCCTGGCCTGCGGTTTCTGGGGCAGCCTGGAAGAGTTGCGCGGCAAGGCGGTGATCGAACGCGAGTTCGAACCACAGCTGGCCGAAACCGAGAAGGAAAAGCTCTACGCCGGCTGGAAAAAAGCCGTCAGCCGCACCCGCGACTGGGAACCGCACGAAGGCGCTGAATAAGCCAAGTCGCGGATTCGTATCGGGTTGTAACTGGTCGGGAGCGGATTCCTGCGGCATCATGGGCAAATTTTGCACGGCAGCCCAAAGGAAGCCCCATGAATCTGCCTCCCCGTCAGCAGCAAATCCTCGAGCTGGTCCGCGAACGCGGCTATGTCAGCATCGAGGAAATGGCCCAGCTGTTCGTCGTTACACCGCAAACCATCCGCCGCGATATCAACCAGTTGGCGGAAGTGAACCTGTTGCGTCGCTACCATGGCGGCGCAGCCTACGACTCCAGTGTCGAAAACACTGCCTACGCCATGCGCGCCGATCAGATGCGCGATGAGAAACAACGCATCGGCGAAGCCATCGCCGCGCAGATCCCCGATCACGCCTCGCTGTTCATCAACATCGGTACCACCACCGAATCCATTGCCCGGGCGCTGCTCAATCACAACCATCTGAAGATCATCACCAACAACCTGCACGTGGCTTCCATGCTCAGCGCCAAGGACGATTTCGACGTGCTGCTGACCGGTGGCAATGTGCGTCGCGATGGCGGCGTGGTCGGCCAGGCCAGCGTCGACTTCATCAACCAGTTCAAGGTCGATTTCGCCCTGGTCGGCATCAGCGGTATCGACGAAGACGGCAGCCTGCTGGACTTCGACTACCAGGAAGTACGGGTGTCCCAGGCGATCATCGCCAATGCCCGCCAGGTGATCCTGGCCGCCGACTCCAGCAAGTTCGGGCGCAATGCCATGATCCGCCTCGGCCCCATCAGCCTGATCGATTGCCTGGTCACCGACCAGCAGCCGGTTCCGGCGCTGACCCAGTTGCTGCAGCAGCACAAGATTCGCCTGGAAGTCGTCTGACCCCTCTCCCGTAGCCGCTGCCGAGCCCTGGCGAGGCTGCGATCGGGGCGCAGCCCCGTAAAACCAGGCGACGCGATATGTCTGAGCGATGGTGTCGTCCGGTTTGGCGCCCGCTGTGTCGGAGTGCCGCCCAGATCGAGCGCAACCTCGTTGGTGCTAGACCGCGGCTACACCTGCCGGAACCTACTCCCTGTAGCCGCAGCCTCGCCGGGGCTCGGCAGCGACTACATATCGCGCTCCCCGGCCTCACCTGCCTTGCGTCCGACAATGTTCGTAAATTTTCCTTTGCCCGTCTTTCGATGAGTTTTTTCAATCGAAGTCCGCTGGCTGTCGGCGTGTTTCTGCGCTAGTATTTTCGCAAATGAACATTTATGTTCAATTTCAAATATCAGAAGAACACGAGGCCAGCCGATGCCCACTTCCACCTTGCCCGCGCCCCCTCTCGCCGAGATTTATGACATTGCCGTGATCGGCGGTGGAATCAATGGCGTCGGTATCGCCGCCGATGCCGCCGGGCGTGGCTTGTCCGTGTTCCTTTGCGAAAAAGACGACCTCGCCAGCCATACCTCCTCGGCCAGCAGCAAGCTGATCCACGGCGGCCTGCGCTACCTCGAACATTATGAATTCCGTCTGGTGCGCGAAGCCCTGGCCGAACGCGAAGTGCTGCTGGCCAAGGCCCCGCATATCGTCAAGCCGATGCGTTTCGTCCTGCCGCACCGCCCGCACCTGCGTCCGGCCTGGATGATCCGTGCCGGCCTGTTCCTTTATGACCACCTGGGCAAGCGGGAAAAACTCGCCGGTTCCAAGAGCCTCAAGTTCGGTCCCGACAGCCCGTTGAAAGCCGAGATCACCAAAGGCTTCGAATACTCCGACTGCTGGGTAGACGACGCGCGCCTGGTGGTATTGAACGCCATGGCCGCCCGCGAAAAAGGCGCCCACGTGCACACCCAGACCCGTTGCATCAGCGCCCGCCGCGGCAAGGGCATGTGGCACCTGCACCTGGAGCGCGCCGACGGCAGCCTGTTCTCGATTCAAGCCAAGGCCCTGGTGAACGCCGCCGGCCCATGGGTCGCCAAGTTCATCAAGGACGACCTGAAACTGGATTCGCCGTACGGCATCCGCCTGATCCAGGGCAGCCACCTGATCGTGCCGAAGCTGTACGAAGGCGAACATGCGCACATCCTGCAGAATGAAGACCAGCGCATCGTCTTCACCATTCCGTACCTGAACCACTTCACCCTGATCGGCACCACCGACCGCGAGTACACCGGCGATCCGGCGAAAGTGGCGATTACCGAAGGCGAAACCGACTACATCCTGAAAGTGGTCAATGCCCACTTCAAGAAGCAGCTGAGCCGCCAGGACATCGTGCACACCTACTCCGGCGTGCGCCCGCTGTGCAACGACGAGTCCGACAACCCGTCGGCCGTGACCCGCGACTACACCCTGGCGCTGTCCGGCAATGCCGACGAAGCGCCACTGCTGTCGGTGTTCGGCGGCAAGCTGACCACCTACCGCAAGCTGGCCGAATCGGCCATGGCCCAGCTGACGCCGTTCTTCAAGCACATCAAGCCGAGCTGGACCGCCCACTCGACCCTGCCCGGCGGCGAAGACATGACCACGCCGCAGGCACTGGCCGAAGCGATTCGCCAGAAGTTCGACTGGGTACCCAGCGAAATCGCCCGCCGCTGGGCCACCAGCTACGGCAGCCGCACCTGGCGCCTGCTGGAAGGCGTGCACAGCCTGAACGACCTGGGCGAACACCTGGGCGGCGGCCTGTACACCCGTGAAGTCGATTACCTGTGCAGCGAAGAATGGGCGGTCAATGCCCAGGACATCCTCTGGCGCCGCAGCAAGCTGGGCCTGTTCACCACACCGGCCGAGCAGGAAAAACTGCAGCACTACCTGCAGAAGGTCGAGCAGAACCGGGCAAAGATCGAAGCCGCCTGATCGCCCTTTCTATAAAGAAGCCCCCGCGCCGCACGGCCCGGGGGCTTTTTCATGCCCACCGCTTTATGTAGGAGCGAGCTTGCTCGCGATGACTGCGTGACATTCGACATAGGTGTCGACAGTCGGATCGCTATCGCGAGCAAGCTCGCTCCTACAGGGGGTAGGCCCGGCTTTGCTGGGCATTCGGTTTTCCGAACGCGACTTTCGGGTCGATTCGGATAACCGGATAAAGACCGCCGACAATATTCGCCATAAATATTTAATAGCCTTTCAAATCAAGGCCTTGATACGGATCAGCTGGCCTGGCACGACTCATGCTCTACACTCTCCGACGAATGCCTGATGCGCCAACACACATCAGGAGCCGTCAAGGCATTCGCTGTATAAGAGAGCCGTCGAACTGGCTTCATAAAAAAAACAAATGTCGAGGAAATATTGATGCGCATCGTTCCCCATCTGTTGGGCGCAGCCATTGCTGCTGCTCTGATTAGCACTCCAGTGGTCGCCGCCGAACTCACCGGCACGCTGAAGAAAATCAAAGACTCCGGCACCATCACCCTCGGACATCGCGACGCTTCCATTCCGTTCTCCTACATCGCGGATGCATCCGGCGTTCCAGTCGGCTACTCCCACGACATCCAGCTGAAAATCGTCGAAGCCCTGAAAAAAGACCTCGACATGCCGGATCTCAAGGTCAAATACAACCTGGTTACCTCGCAGACCCGTATCCCGCTGGTGCAGAACGGCACCGTGGACGTCGAGTGCGGTTCCACCACCAACAACGTCGAGCGCCAGCAGCAGGTCGACTTCTCCGTCGGCATCTTCGAGATAGGCACCCGTCTGCTGTCCAAGAAGGATTCGCCTTACAAGGACTTCGCCGACCTGAAAGGCAAGAACGTCGTGACCACCGCCGGCACCACGTCCGAGCGCATCCTCAAGGCGATGAACGCCGACAAACAGATGGGCATGAACGTGATTTCCGCCAAGGACCACGGCGAGTCCTTCAACATGCTCGAAGGCGGCCGCGCCGTCGCCTTCATGATGGACGACGCACTGCTGGCCGGTGAAATGGCCAAGGCCCGCAAACCGACCGACTGGGCCGTGACCGGTACCGCGCAATCCTACGAAATCTACGGCTGCATGGTCCGCAAGGGCGACGCACCGTTCAAGAAGGCCGTGGACGACGCCATCATCGCGACCTACAAGTCGGGCGAGATCAACAAGATCTACGACAAATGGTTCCAGTCGCCGATTCCACCAAAAGGCCTGAACCTGATGTTCCCGATGAGCGACGAGCTCAAGGCCCTGATCGCCAACCCGACCGACAAAGCGGCTGACGATAAAAAGTCCTGATTCCTGACTAACCTTGTCTCCTGAAAGGGCCCGGCCCTTTCAGGAGCCTGTCACTACCTGCTGGCTTTTTTTGGAAACACTCGAACCGGTGGTTGTCGAGCCGATCGCGTGTGCCTGGGCGTCATCCAGGCGGGAACGGATTTCCCCAAGCGGGTGCTTGTACATCGATCGATCAGAGGGGAGACCCTAATGAATTACAACTGGGACTGGGGCGTGTTCTTCAAGTCCACCGGCGTGGGCAGCGAGACCTATCTCGACTGGTTCATCGCGGGCCTGGGCTGGACCATCGCCATTGCCGTGGTGGCCTGGATCGTCGCGCTGCTGCTGGGCTCGATCCTGGGCGTCATGCGGACCGTGCCGAACCGCCTGGTGTCGGGCATCGCCACCGTCTACGTGGAGATCTTCCGTAACGTACCGCTGCTGGTTCAGCTGTTCATCTGGTACTTCCTGGTACCGGACCTGCTGCCGCAAAACCTGCAGGACTGGTACAAGCAGGACCTCAACCCGACCACCTCGGCCTACCTGAGCGTCGTCGTGTGCCTGGGCCTGTTCACCGCCGCCCGCGTCTGCGAACAGGTGCGCACCGGCATCCAGGCGCTGCCACGCGGCCAGGAATCCGCGGCCCGCGCCATGGGCTTTTCGCTGCCGCAGATCTACTGGAACGTGCTGCTGCCCCAGGCCTACCGGATCATCATTCCGCCGCTTACCTCGGAATTCCTCAACGTCTTCAAGAACTCCTCCGTGGCCTCGCTGATCGGCCTGATGGAGTTGCTGGCGCAGACCAAGCAGACCGCCGAGTTCTCGGCCAACCTGTTTGAAGCCTTCACCCTGGCCACGCTGATCTACTTCACCCTGAACATGAGCCTGATGCTGCTGATGCGCATGGTCGAGAAGAAAGTCGCAGTGCCCGGCCTGATCTCCGTGGGGGGCAAATAATGGAATTCGATTTCACTGGCGTCGTCCCGGCCATTCCCGGCCTGTGGAACGGCATGCTGATGACCCTCAAGCTGATGGCCCTGGGCGTCGTCGGCGGGATCATCCTCGGCACCATCCTGGCGTTGATGCGCTTGTCCCACAGCAAGCTGCTGTCGAACATCGCCGGCGTCTACGTCAACTACTTCCGCTCCATCCCGCTGCTGTTGGTAATCACCTGGTTCTACCTGGCGGTGCCCTTCGTGCTGCGCTGGATCACCGGCGAAGACACCCCGATCGGCGCGTTCGGCTCGTGCATCGTGGCCTTCATGATGTTCGAAGCGGCGTACTTCTGCGAAATCGTCCGCGCCGGCGTGCAGTCGATTCCCAAGGGCCAGATGGGCGCTGCCCAGGCACTGGGCATGAGCTATGGCCAGATGATGCGCCTGATCATCCTGCCCCAGGCGTTCCGCAAGATGACCCCGCTGCTGCTGCAGCAGAGCATCATCCTGTTCCAGGACACCTCGCTGGTATACACCGTGGGCCTGGTGGACTTCCTCAATGCTTCGCGCTCCAGCGGCGACATCATCGGCCGCTCCAATGAGTTCCTGATCGTTGCCGGTCTGGTGTACTTCACAATCAGCTTTGCCGCCTCGGTGCTGGTCAAGCGTCTGCAAAAAAGGTTTGCCGTATGATCTCTATCAAGAACATCAACAAGTGGTATGGGGACTTCCAGGTGCTGACCGATTGCAGCACCGAGGTCAAGAAAGGCGAAGTGATCGTGGTGTGCGGACCGTCCGGCTCCGGCAAATCCACCCTGATCAAATGCGTCAACGCCCTGGAGCCGTTCCAGAAAGGTGACATCGTGGTCGACGGCACTTCCATCGCCGACCCGAAGACCAACCTGCCGAAACTGCGTTCGCGCGTGGGCATGGTGTTCCAGCACTTCGAGCTGTTCCCGCACCTGACCATCACCGAAAACCTGACCATCGCGCAGATCAAGGTGCTGGGCCGCAGCAAGGAAGAGGCCACCAAGAAAGGCCTGCAACTGCTCGACCGGGTCGGCCTGGCCGCCCACGCCCACAAGCACCCGGGCCAGTTGTCCGGCGGCCAGCAACAACGTGTGGCGATCGCCCGCGCGCTGGCGATGGACCCGATCGTCATGCTGTTCGACGAACCGACTTCCGCGCTCGACCCGGAAATGGTCAACGAAGTGCTGGACGTGATGGTGCAGCTGGCTCACGAAGGCATGACCATGATGTGCGTGACCCACGAAATGGGCTTCGCCCGCAAGGTCGCGGACCGGGTGATCTTCATGGACGCCGGCAAAATCATCGAAGACTGCCCGAAAGAGGAATTCTTCGGCGACATCAACGCCCGCTCCGAGCGTGCGCAGCATTTCCTCGAGAAAATCCTGCAGCACTAAAAACCATGCAATCCCTGTAGCCGCTGCCGCAGGCTGCGATAAGGCCGAAGGCCTTCAGCGATCTCAAGATCGGGCGCCCACCTTGTGGGCGATCGCAGCCTTCGGCAGCGGCTACAGCTCGCAATACCACGGGGACGTCACCATGGACGGACAACTGGTACACCCGGGACCACTGTGATGAAATGCGACCCCACTCTCTATCGCGCCGCGCCGCCATCACTCGCCGTGAAACCCCGTCTGATCCGTCACCTGTTCCTGCCGCCCCTGGTCATCCTGCTGATGATCGGCCTGGGCTACGTCGGCTTCTGGGTCAGCGAGCACTACGGCATCCGCAGCCTCAGCGAGAACGGCGAACGCCAGCTGGAACTGCACGCCCGCGCAGTCGAAAGCGAGATCAGCAAATACACCTACCTGCCCAGCCTGCTGGAACTCGAATCCAGCGTTTCGCTGCTGCTCAACGAGCCGACGCCGGAGCACCGGCAGACCGTCAACAATTACCTAGAAGGCCTGAACCGGCGCAGCCGCAGTCGGGCCATTTACGTGATGGACACCACCGGCCGCGTGCTGGCCACCAGCAACTGGCGCGACGTCGACAGCTACCTGGGTGAAGACCTGTCGTTCCGGGCCTATTTCCAGAATGCCGTGCGCGGCCAGCCCGGGCGCTTCTACGGCATCGGCAGTACCAACGGCGAACCCGGCTACTACCTGGCCCACGGCCTGGAAGAACAGGGCAAGATCATCGGCGTGGCGGTGGTCAAGGTGCGCCTGGAGGCCCTCGAAGAGCGCTGGCAACGCGCCCGCCTGGAAGGCTTCGTCAGCGACGAGAACGGCATCATCATCCTCTCCAGCGATCCGGCCCGGCGCCTGCGGTCGGTACGCCCGCTGAGCGACGACACCAAGGAGCGTCTGGCGCGCAGCCTGCAATATTACTGGTTCACCCTCAACGAACTGGAGCCGCTGGCCCGCGAGCGCCTGGCCGAAGGCGTGGAGAAGCTGACCTTCCCGGCCAACACCGAGCTGGTATCCGACGACAAGGAAATCAGCTACCTGTCCCAGACCCGGCCCCTGAGCGATACGCCCTGGAACTTCACCCTGCTGACCCCGCTCAAGGACCTGCGCCGCGAAGCCATCAACCAGGGCATCCTGGTGGCCGTGGCCTTCGCCCTGGTGGCTTTCCTGCTGATCGCCTGGAACGAGCGACGCAAGGTCATCGCCACCCGTCTCGCCGCCCGCGAAGCCCTGCAGGAAGCCAACAACCAGCTGGAACGGCGGATCGCCGAACGCACCAGCGACCTGCGCGCCAGCAACGAGCGGCTCAAGGGCCAGATCCGCGAGCGCCGCCAGGCCGAGGAAACCCTGCGCCGCGCCCAGGACGAACTGGTCCAGGCCGGCAAGCTCGCCGCCATCGGCCAGATGTCCACCAGCATCGCCCATGAACTGAACCAGCCGCTGGCCGCCCTGCGCACCCTGTCCGGCAACACCGTGCGTTTCCTCGAGCGCGGCGCCCTGGACACCGCCAGCACCAACCTCAAGACCATCAACGAACTGATCGACCGCATGGGCCGCATCACCGCCAGCCTGCGTTCCTTCGCCCGTCGTGGCGAGGACCAGGGCGAAGCCAGCCTCGGCAAGGCCGTGGACGCTGCCCTGCAACTGCTCAACGCACGCCTGGAAAACCTGCCGCTGCAATTGCACCGCGACTTCAGCGAGGTCCAGGTCAAGATCGACCAGACCCGCCTGGAGCAGATCCTGGTCAACCTGATCGGCAACGCCCTGGACGCCATGCAGGCGCAGCCGCGGCCGGAGCTGTGGCTGGAAGGCGAAAGCGTCGAAGGCAAATACCGCCTGCGGGTGCGCGACAATGGCCACGGCATCGACGCCGAGGCGCGCAAGCATCTGTTCGAACCCTTCTTCACCACCAAACCCGGCGAACAGGGCCTGGGCCTCGGCCTGACCCTGTCCGCCAGCCTGGCCGCCGCCACGGGTGGCAACCTGGGCGTCGAGCACCCGGCCGACGGCGGCACCGCCTTCGTCCTCAGCCTGCCCCTGGTCAGCCCTACACAAGCCGAGCCGCTATGAACAACGACCTTACCGTCCTGATCGTCGAAGACGACCCCCATGTCCTGCTCGGCTGCCAGCAGGCCCTGGCCCTGGAAGACATTCCCTGCGTCGGCGTCGGCAGCGCCGAAGAAGCCCTGGAGCGGGTCGGCGACAACTTCGCCGGGATCGTCATCAGCGACATCCGCCTGCCGGGCATCGACGGCCTGGAACTGCTGACCCGCCTCAAGGCCCGCGACCGCAGCCTGCCGGTGGTGCTGATCACCGGTCACGGCGATATCTCCATGGCCGTCGGCGCGATGCAGAAAGGCGCCTATGACTTCATGGAAAAGCCCTTCTCCCCCGAGCGCCTGGTGGAGGTCGCCCGGCGCGCCCTGGAGCAGCGCGGGCTGGCCCGGGAAGTGTCGTCGCTGCGCCGCCAGCTGGCCGAGCGCGACTCCCTCGAAGGGCGGATCATCGGTCGCTCGCCGGCCATGCAGCACCTGCGGGAACTGATCGCCAACGTCGCCGACACCTCGGCCAACGTGCTGATCGAAGGCGAGACCGGCACCGGCAAGGAACTGGTCGCCCGTTGCCTGCATGATTTCAGCCGCCGCCACACCCACCAGTTCGTCGCCCTCAACTGCGGCGGCCTGCCGGAAAACCTGTTCGAAAGCGAGATTTTCGGCCACGAGGCCAACGCCTTCACCGGCGCCGGCAAGCGGCGCATCGGCAAGATCGAGCACGCCCACGAAGGCACGCTGTTCCTCGACGAAGTGGAAAGCATGCCAATGAACCTGCAAATCAAACTGCTGCGGGTGTTGCAGGAGCGCACCCTGGAACGCCTGGGCTCGAACCAGAGCGTGGCGGTGGATTGCCGGGTGATCGCGGCGACCAAGTCCGACCTCGACGAGCTGGGGCGCGCCAACCAGTTCCGCAGCGACCTGTATTACCGCCTGAACGTGGTGACCCTGGAGCTGCCGCCGCTGCGCGAACGGCGCGAGGACATCCTGCAGTTGTTCGAGCACTTCCTGCAGCAATCGTCCCTGCGTTTCGACCGCGCCGCGCCGGAGCTGGACAACCAGACCCTGTCGAACCTGATGAGCCACGACTGGCCGGGCAACGTGCGCGAGCTGCGCAACGTCGCCGAACGTTTTGCCCTGGGCCTGCCGGCGTTCAAGAAGTCCAGCGGCAACGCTGCGCAAGGCCTGGGCTTTGCCGAAGCGGTCGAGGCCTTCGAGCGCAACCTGCTCAACGACGCCCTGCAGCGCAGCGGCGGCAACCTGACCCAGGCCAGCCAGGAACTGGGCATGGCCAAGACCACGCTGTTCGACAAGGTCAAGAAATACGGCCTGAGCCACTAACCGACATCTGCGAGAAGTACCGTGGATTTATTGCTGAAAGCCTGCCTGGGCGCCGCCGTGGTGGTGATCCTCGCCGCCCTGGCCAAGACCAGGAACTACTACATCGCCGGCCTGGTGCCGCTGTTCCCGACCTTCGCCCTGATCGCCCACTACATCGTCGGCAAGGGCCGTTCCATCGACGACCTGAAGACCACCATCGTCTTCGGCATGTGGTCGATCATTCCCTACTTCGTGTACCTGGCGACCCTCTACGTAATGGTCGACCGCCTGCGCCTGGAAGCCTCCCTGGCGATGGCCGCGGTGGCCTGGCTGATGGCCGCCACCGTGCTGGTCAGCGTCTGGGTCCGCGTCCACGCCTGAAGCCTGCGGTGCCCATGCGTTTTTTTCGCGAGCAAGCTCGCTCCTACAGGTGACGCTGGGTCCATGTAGGAGCGAGCTTGCTCGCGATGACGTCCGACCTGCCTCGCCGAGGTGCTGGCCCGTCCCTTGCATTTACCCTGTAAAGCCCGCTCTGCCTGCGTTTGCGACCTGTGACGCCGGCTTTTTCGAGGGGCGCTGCCATGGGTAAATCCTGCTTTGAACATTCTCGATCTCGACCACAGCCTGACCGCCCAGGAGCCTGTCCAGCGCCGGCTGCGCAGCGGCCAGGCGCGACGCCTGGACCTGCTGGACCTGGGCCCGAAACTGCGGCTCTGGTCCACCGAACGCACCTACCGCCACTTCACCGAGCGCCTGCGGCAAAGGCCCGCGCACAGTGGGCCGCAGCCGGAAATCTTCTTTGTCGGCTCCGGTGACTACCACCACCTGACCCCGGCCTTCCTGGCCGACCTGCAACAGCCGGTCAGCCTGATCCACTTCGACAACCACCCCGACTGGGTGCGCTTCGCGCCGCGTCGGCACTGCGGTTCCTGGGTCAACCGGGCCCTGCAGCTGCCGCATATCCAGCGCATCGTCACCCTCGGGCCGTGCAGCGACGACCTGCACAACCCGCAGCTGCGCGGCGGCAACCTCAAGGCGCTGCGACGCGGCAAGTTGCAGCTGTTTCCCTGGCAGCACGCGCCCTCCAAGGTCTGGGGCCGGGTCGGCGACGGCGCCGGGCACCAGCAGCAGGAAAACCACCTGCACTGGCGCAACCTGGCCGGGCTCGACTGGCCTGCCTTCCTCGAGCAGATGATCGACAGCCTGCCGACCCAGGCGATCTGGATCACCATCGACAAGGACGTGCTGGCCAGCGCCGACGCCGCGACCAACTGGGACCAGGGCGGCATGCGCCTGAGCCACCTGCTGCAAGCCCTGCGCAGCCTGGCGGCGCGCAAGCGCATCCTCGGTATCGACGTCTGTGGCGAGTTCGCCGCGCCGGCCTTCAGCAACGCCTTCAAGCGCTGGGAAGCGCGCTCCGACCAGCCGCCGGCCGAACGCTGGAGCGAGGCCGACCTGCTGCGCAATGCGACCACCAACGAAGCCCTGATGGCGCTGTTCGAGGAGCTGTTCCCGTGACCCTGACCGTTATCTTGCTGGTGGCTTTTTCCATCGTCCTCGACGTGATCGGCCAGCTCTGTTTCAAGCTCGGCCTGGACCGCCTGCCGGAACTGGAAGGCGGTTTTCGCCTGAACGCCTTCTGGGGCCAGGTGTTCAACGCACCACTGTTGTGGTGCGGCATCGGCGCCTATGTGATCGAGTTTTTCGTCTGGCTCGAAGCCTTGTCCCGGGCGCCGCTGAGCCTGCTGTTCCCGGCCGCGGCCCTGGCCTATTGCGGCGTGGTCCTGGCCGGCAAGCTGATCCTCGGCGAGAACGTCAGCCGCCGGCGCTGGCTGGGCACCCTGGTCATCACCCTCGGGGTGATGCTGGTGTGCGTCGCCAGCACCTGAGCCCCCTTCAACGCTTCACAAGGAAAGACGGTATGACTGCACAGACTCACGGCTGGCTCCACGGGCGCCTCGGCACCCTGGTGCTCTGGGCCCTGCTGATCGGCTTCGAAAGCGCCGGCCAGATCGCCACCAAGGTCGGTGGCGATCAGCTGGGCCAGATGGATTTCAACCTGCAATGGCTGGCCGCGGTGGCGGTCAACCCGGGAGTGCTGCTGGCGATCGCCTGCTACATCGGCGCCTTCTTCGTATGGATGCTGATCCTGCGGCGCAGCAGCCTGTCCCTGGCCTTCCCCCTGAGTTCGCTGGTGTTCGTGGTGGTGTTGCTCGGCTCGTGGCTGGGCCTGGGCGAGCAGATCAGCCTGCTGCACTGGGTCGGCGTGCTGGTGATCATCGGCGGGATCGCCCTGCTGGCCGAGGGCGAGGAAGCCTGAAGGGCTTTATGTAGCCGCTGCCGCAGGCTGCGATAAGGCCGAAGGCCTTCAGCGATCTCAAGATCCTGCGCCCGCTTCGCTGTCGATCGCAGCCTCGCAGGCTCGGCAGCGGCTACAGGTGCGCGGGTGTCAGGGCTTCGGGTGTTTCAGCAAGAAACCCAGGCCATGGGCCACGGGAATTGCCTTCACCCCCGCCGCCCGCTGCTGTTCGCGGATCTCGCGGTGGAAGGCCTTGACCCGGGTCCAGTGCATCTTCGGCCGGTAGTGGTGTTCGGCGTGGTAGCCGTTGTTCATCCAGATCAGGTTGTAGAGCCGGCTGTAGGAACTCACGCCCCAGGCGATCGGCAGGTCCGGGTTGCCGCCCAGGTGCTCGTAGTAGCCATTGAGCGAAGACAGCGACTGTCCCAGGTACCAGAACGGCAGCAGCACCAGCAGCGCATGCCAGTCGTATAGCGCCAGCGCCACATAGGCCAGCACTGTCACGCCGATTTCCACCTTGACCCAACGCGCGTCCGCCGGGCGCTTGCGCTGCATTTCCTGGTAGATGGCCTTGGGGTCGTCGCGGAAAAAACTCAGGAAGGTGTAAGCCCAGACATTGTCTGGCTGGCCATTGCGGCCATGCAGGTAGATCGACAGCGGGTCGACCGTGGTGCCGTCCGCCCCGGGCCGATCCGAGTTGCCACGGTGATGGCGGTTATGGATATCGCGGTACAGGGTCTGGGAAAAACCGATGGTCACCGACAGCAGCAGGTCGAAGGCGCGGTTCAGCCAGGGCAGGCTGAAATAGGCGTTGTGGATCTGGTTGTGGGAGATGCTGTTGATGCTCCACGACAGGCTGACCGCATACAGCAGCGCCGCCGGCAGGATCACCCACCAGGACAGGCTGTGAAAGGCCAGCACCAGCCAGAGCACGAAGGAAAAATGCGCCAGGGCCATCAGGATCGGGACGATGTCCCACAGCGAATGGGCGAGCAGGCGATAAGCGGGACGAGCCATGAAGAACTTCCTGAAAAGTGGGTTCATGGCTGCCAGTGCAAAGGGTGGACCAATTCCTCCGATATAGGAGCGAAGCTTGCTCGCGATGAATGCTGACGCGGTATTTCAGACACCCCGCGGCGCC
>NZ_JAQZAB010000067.1:0-106691 GCF_028640915.1 Pseudomonas sp. B3G-3
CTTTGTAGGAGCGAAGCTTGCTCGCGATCAGCCGCGAAGCGGCGCTTGCGCTGCCTGAGCCGTAGGAGCGAGCGGGCGGCGATCCGACTTGCCCGCGATGCTTTTTTTGAGGCAAAAAAAGCCCCGTGACCGAATGAGAACACGGGGCAAAAATTTGGTTGGTTGCGGCCAACCAAAGGAGCTCGGTTGAAGCCTTACTTGCTGGCGACCGTCTCAGGCTGCCAGCCGCCACCCAGGGCCTTGTAGATGGCGACGATGCCACGGTACAGGTCGACCTCGGCCTGGGCCTGGGAGTCTTCGGCGGCCAGGCGTTCGCGCTGGGCGTCGAGCAGCACCAGGAAATCGACGGTGCCTTCGCGGTAGCGGATTTGTGCCAGGTCCGCCGCGGCGCGGCTCGACTCGCTCTGGCGAATCAGCGAGATCAGCCGTTGCTGTCGCTTGCCGTAATCGCTGAAAGCGTTTTCCGATTCTTCCAGGGCCAGCAGCACTTGCTGCTCGTAGGTTGCCAGGGCGCCGTCGGCGTCGGCATTGGCGCCGCGCAGACGGGCGCGCACGCTACCCAGGTCGAAAGCAGCCCAGGTAATGCTCGGGCCCAGGGCCCAGGCATTGGCGGCCGAGGAGCCGATCTGCGAACCACGCCCGGCGGTGAAGCCGAGGAAACCACTGAGGCTGACCCGGGGGAACAGGTCGGCCTTGGCCACGCCGATCCGCGCGGTGGCGGCGGCCAACTGGCGTTCGGCGCTGAGGATGTCCGGACGGCGTTGCAGCAGCTCGCCCGGGTCGCCGATCGGCAGAGCCTTGGCAATCGCCGGCAGCTGCGCGGGCGCAAGATCGACGCTGAGCTTGTCCGGACGCTCGCCCAGCAGGGTGGCGATACGGTTGCGCTGGCGCACCTGTTCGGCCTGCAGTTGCGGCACGCTGGCCTCTACCGCGGCCAGGCGCGCATCGGCGCGGACCACGTCGAGCTGGTCGCCGACGCCGGCGTCACGCAGGCTTTCGGTGATCTTGCGCGACTCCTGCTGGTTGCTCAGGTTGGCCAGGGCGATCTTTTCCCGCAGCTGGGCGCCGCGCAGCTGGCCGTAGGCATCCACCAGCTCGGCAATCATGGTGACTTGCAGCTGGTAGAGGTCGGCCTCGGCGGCCTGCTGGTCGGCTTCGCTGGCTTCCAGGTTGCGCTGGATGCGGCCGAACAGGTCCAGTTCCCAGGCCATGTCCAGGCCCAGGTCGTAGCGTTCGCTGTTGACCCGGCGAGTGGTCTGGCCGGGGATCTGACCCTTGGCCAGGTCGCTGCTGGCGCGGCTGGTGATGGTCGGCATCGCATCGTTGCTGGCGTCGTCGCGAATCGCCCGGGCGGCCCGCAGGCGGGCGAAGGCCACGCGCAACTCACGGTTGCCCTGCAGGGACCTGGTCACCAGTTGGTTGAGCACCGGGTCGTCGAACTGTTGCCACCAGATGCCTTCGAAACGCGCGCGGTCGAAATTCTTCTGGCCCGCGGCGCCATCGGTGGCGGCCGTGATGTTGGCCGCCTCGGTCGTCGGGGTCTGATAGTCCGGGCCGACGGCACAGGCACTCAGGGCCAGTACCAGCAAGCTCGGCAGGAAGACTTTCAGGCTCATTGTTGCGCCTCCAGTTTCAGGGCACGGGTCGCTTTGCGGGCTTCGCTGCGCTCCACATAGTTGCGGATCAGGACGTAGAACACCGGGGTCAGCAGCAGGCCGAAGAAGGTCACCCCGAGCATCCCGGAGAACACCGCGACACCCATGGCATGACGCATTTCCGCACCGGCGCCGCTGGAGAACACCAGGGGCACCACACCCATGATGAAGGCGAACGAGGTCATCAGGATCGGCCGCAGACGCAGGCGGCAGGCTTCCAGCACCGCGGCCAGCGGGTCGAGGCCTTCTTCCTGTTTGTCCTTGGCGAACTCGACGATCAGGATCGCGTTCTTACAGGCCAGGCCCACCAGTACGATCAGGCCGATCTGGGTGAAGATGTTGTTGTCGCCACCGGACAGGATCACCCCGGTGATGGCCGACAGCAGGGTCATCGGCACGATCAGGATCACCGCCAGCGGCAGGCTCCAGCTCTCGTATTGCGCCGCCAGTACCAGGAACGCCAGCAGCACGCAGAGCGGGAAGACGAACAGCGCGGTGTTACCGGCAAGGATCTGCTGGTAGGTCAGCTCGGTCCATTCGTAGGTCATGCCGTTGGGCAGTTCTTCCTTGAGCAGTTTCTCGATCGCCGCTTCCGCCTGGCCGGAGCTGTAGCCCGGTGCGGCCGCGCCGTTGATTTCCGCGGTGACGAAGCCGTTGTAGTGCATCACGCGGTCGGGACCGGCGGTGTCACTGACCTTGATGAAGGTCGCCAGCGGGATCATCTCGCCCTTGTTGTTGCGTACTTTCAGCTGGCCGATCTGCTCGGCCTCGAGACGGAACTGCTGTTCGGCCTGGACGTTGACCTGGTAGGTACGGCCAAAACGGTTGAAGTCGTTGGCGTACAGCGAGCCCAGGTAGACCTGCAGGGTGTCGAAGATATCGCTGATGGCCACGCCGTGGGTCTTGGCCTTTTCCCGGTCGATAGCCGCGTCGACCTGAGGCACGTTGACCTGATAGCTGGTGAACAGCCCGGCCAGTTCCGGCACGCTGCGACTCTTGGCAATGACGTTCTGCACTTCCTTATACAGCTCTTCGTAACCCATGCCGCTGCGGTCCTCGACCTGCAGGCGGAAACCGCCAATGGTCCCCAGGCCCTGTACCGGCGGCGGTGGGAAGATCGCCATGTAGGCTTCCTGGATATCGGCGTACTTGCCGTTCAGGGCGCCGGCGATGGCCCCGGCGGACATGCTCGGGTCCTTGCGCTCGTCGAAGGGCTTGAGGGTCACGAACACGATGCCGTTGTTCGGGCTGTTGGTGAAACCGTTGATCGACAGGCCCGGGAAGGCCACCGCGCTTTCCACGCCCGGTTGCTTCAGGGCGATGTCGGACATGCGCTTGATCACGTCCTCGGTGCGGTCCAGGCTCGCGGCGTCCGGCAGTTGGGCGAAGGCCACCAGGTATTGCTTGTCCTGGGCCGGGACGAAGCCCATCGGCGTGTGGGCGAAGCCGAACCAGGTCAGCACCATCAGGCCCGCGTAGAGGAACAGGGCGATGCCGCTGCCACGGATCACCCGGCGCACGGTGCCGACGTAGCCATGACTGGCGCGGTCGAAGAAGCGGTTGAAGGGTTTGAACAACCAGCCACCCAGCAACTTGTCGAGGAACCTGGAGAAGCCGTCCTTCGGTGCGTGGTGGTCCTTGAGCAGTACCGCGGCCAGAGCCGGCGACAGGGTCAGGGAGTTGAACGCCGAGATCACCGTGGAGATCGCGATGGTCAGGGCGAACTGCTTGTAGAACTGCCCGGTCAGGCCGCTAATGAAGGCCGCCGGCACGAACACCGCGCAAAGCACCAGGGCGGTGGCGATGATCGGCCCGGTCACTTCGCGCATGGCGCGTTTGGTGGCTTCCACCGGGTTCAGGCCGAGGCCGATATTGCGTTCGACGTTTTCCACCACCACGATGGCGTCGTCCACCACGATACCGATGGCCAGGACGAGCCCGAACAGCGACAGGGCGTTGAGCGAGAAGCCGAACAGGTGCATCACGGCGAAGGTACCGATCAGCGAGACGGGCACCGCCACCAGCGGGATGATCGAGGCGCGCCAGGTCTGCAGGAACAGGATCACCACCAGCACCACCAGGATCAGTGCTTCGAACAGGGTATGCACCACGGCCTCGATGGAACCGCGGACGAAGATGGTCGGGTCGTAGACGATGCTGAAGTCCATGCCTTGCGGGAAGCTCTGCTTCAGCTCGGCCATCTTGGCCCGCACTTCGTTGGAGATCTCGATGGCGTTGGAGCCTGGGCGCTGGAAGATCGGGATCGCCACCGCCGGCTGGTTGTTCAGCAGCGAACGCAGGGCGTACTGGTTGGAGCCCAGCTCGACCCGGGCGATGTCTTTCAGGCGAGTGATTTCACCGTTGTCGCCTGCGCGAATGATGATGTTCTCGAACTCTTCCTCGGTCACCAGGCGACCCTGGGTGTTGACCGACAGCTGGAAGCTGGTGGCGCTCGGCGCGGGCGGGGCGCCCAGGGTACCGGCGGCGACCTGGCGGTTCTGCTCGCGAATGGCGGTGACCACGTCGGTGGCGGTGAGGTTGCGCGAAGCGGTCTTGTTCGGGTCGAGCCAGACCCGCAGCGAGTAGTCGCCCATGCCGAACAGCTGCACGTCACCGACGCCGCCCAGGCGCGCCAGCTCATCCTTGATATTGAGGATGGCGTAGTTGGACAGGTAGAGCATGTCGTAGCGTTTGTCCGGCGAGGTCAGGTGCACGACCATGGTCAGGTCGGGCGACGCCTTGTCCACGGTGATACCGATGCGCGTCACCTCTTCAGGCAGCTTGGGCTCGGTCCGGGTCACGCGGTTCTGCACCTGCACCTGGGCGTTGTCCAGGTCGGTCCCCAGGGCGAAGGTGATGGTCAGGGTGATCTTGCCGTCGGCGGTGGACTGCGAGGACATGTAGAGCATGTTCTCGACGCCGGTGATGGCCTGCTCCAGGGGCGCGGCCACGGTTTCGCCGATGACTTTCGGGTTGGCGCCCGGGAAGTTGGCGCGTACCACCACGGTCGGCGGTACCACTTCCGGGTATTCGCTGATGGGCAGCTGGAACAGCGAGATGGAGCCGGCGATCAGGATCAGCAGCGACAGCACCGCTGCGAAGATCGGCCGTGAAATGAAGAATTGGGAGAAATTCATCTTGAGTCTTTTCCCTTAACCGCGTGGAGTCGCAGCGCTGGCCAGTTTCGCAGCCGCTTCAGGCGCGCCCTTGGCGGGGGCGACTTGAGGCAGGTTGCTGGCTTCCAGGGCTTGTCGTTGTTGCGCCAGGGCGGCGAGGGTTTCCTTGCTGGCCATCGGCACTACTTCAGGGCTGACCGGCGCGCCCGGACGGGCTCGCTGCAGACCCTTGACGATGATGGTGTCGTCCTTGTTCAGGCCGTTGCGCACAATGCGCAGGCCTTCGATCTTCGGCCCCAGCTCGACGGCGCGGTACGCCGGCTTGTTGTCGGCGTCCATCACCAGCACGAACTTCTTGCCCAGGTCGGTCCCCACCGCTTCGTCGTTGATCAGCACGGCGGAGTAGGTGCCGCTGCCCACCAGTTTCAGGCGCGCATAGAGGCCCGGGGTGTAGCTGCCGTCGCTGTTGTCGAACACCGCGCGACCGCGGATGGTGCCGGTCTGCGGGTTGACCTGGTTGTCGACGAAGTTCATCTGGCCCAGGTGCGGGTGGCCATCCTCATTGGACAGGCCGAGATAGACCGGGGTGGTCTGGCCGCGCTGGCCCTGGCGGGCGAGCTGGGTGTACTTGAGGTACACACGCTCGTCGGCGTCGAAGTAGGCGTAGACCTTGTCGGTGGAGACCACGCTGGTCAGCGGGGTGACGTCGGCGGTCACCAGGTTGCCGGCGGTGATTTCCGCGCGGCTGACGCGACCGCTGATGGGCGCGGTGACCCGGGTGAAGCTCAGGTTGAGCTTGGCCACGTCCAGTTGCGCCTGGATCGCGTCGACCCCGGCGCGGGCTTCCTGGGCGGCGCTGGTGCGGGTGTCGGCCAGTTCGGCGGAAATCGCGTTGCTGGTCAGCAGGCGCTGGCCGCGCTGGGCTTCATTGGCACTGCGGGTGGCGGTGGCGCGGGCTTGTTGCAGCTGGGCTTCCAGGCGGCGTACTTCGGCCTGGAACGGCCGTGGGTCGATCTGGAACAGCAGGTCGCCTTTCTTCACCAGGGCGCCTTCGGTGAAGGCCACCTGGTCGATCTGGCCGGAAACCCGTGGGCGGATCTGGACGGTTTCAGGCGCCTCGAGGCGCCCGGTGAACTCGTCCCATTCGTTGACCGGTTGCTCCAGCACCTTGGCCACACTGACTTTGGCGGCGGGCATGTTGGCGGCCGTTTGCGGTGCCTTGCCACAGGCGCTCATCACCAGCACAGCCAATAATGCGAGAGGGAAGCGTAAGTGTTTGAGTGACTGTTCCATGGATCATCCGCCAATGTATTTGAGATGGGCGGATGATGCTCGGCAGGGGTTGTATCGCACGAATCGAATGAGCCGAAGGTAACTATCATTCGGAATGATATAAGCGCGATGAAAGCCCTCTAGCATGCACCTTTCGTTAGGGTGCTATCAATTCCTTAAATGGAATTTCATTGTTTCCCGGATTGTAAGGGTGGGAAGAGGGGACGAGTCTCATCGCGAGCCATCGAGCATCGACCCATTGCTGCTGTACCGGACTGATAAAAGCATCCTTTACCCCTGCTGTAGCGAGCCTGCTCGCAGTGCGCCTGGGTTGCCAGGAAGAGGGCTTGGGCAAGCGCGTTACGCCAGGGCTGTCTTTAAATGCAAATTTTGCATATTAAGTTATTCCTAAAATGACTTTTACAGCGCTCCTTGGTGTCGTTAGCTTATAGGCTGTGGTTTTTAAGATTTCTCCTTATATAACCAAATAAATGACAGCCCCGACTTTCGACTTCCTGGAGATTGCCTTGCGTACACTTCTGCAACTGGCCGCCGCCGCGCTGGCCGCGTCCATCAGCCTCGGTGCCTCGGCGCTCACCCTCACCGTCGGCGACCAAAGCTACAACACCCGCGCGGTGATGGATGCCGCCGGCGTGCTCGACAACCTGCCATACACCCTGGAATGGAAGCAGTTCACCGCCGGCTCGCCGGTGGCCGAAGCGCTGAACTCCGGCAGCCTCGACCTCGGGCTGCTGGGGGATGCGCCACCGCTGTTCCTCGGTGCCCTGGGGGCGCCGATCAAGGTGATCGCGGTCACCCGGCAGAATCTTTCCGGGGTGGCCATCGTGGTCAACCAGGATTCGCCGATCAAGACCGTCGCCGACATCCGTGGCAAACGCGTGGCGATCTGGAAGGGCTCCTGGAGCCAGCAACTGCTGTTCAGCGCGCTGGACCAGGCTGGCGTGCCCCGTGACGCGGTGGACATCCGCTACCTCAGCGCCCTCGATGCCTTCCATGCGCTGGAAGGCGGCTCGGTGGATGTGATCGCCACCTGGGAACCCTACGTGACGCAACAGGAGCGGCGCGGTGGCCGGGTGATCGCCACGGCGCAAGGGCTGATCCCGGCGCAGAGCTTCGTGGTCGGCAACAACCGTTCCCTGGAAGAAAAACGCGCGGCCATCGGCGACTTCCTGCAACGGCTGAAAAAAGCCCGGGCCTGGAGCGTCAACGATCCTGCCCACAGCGAGGCCTATGCCGATGCCTGGGCCGAGCGCACCCGCGCCGACCGGGAGATCGCCCGTGCCTGGTTCCGTCGGGCGCAAACCGACGTGGGGCCGATCAGCCCGCAGAACATCGCCGACGCCCAGAAGACCGTGGATTTCTTCAGTGGCATCGGCCTGATCAAGTCCTACCCGGCCGCCAGCCTGTTCGACACCTCCTTTAATGCCGCCTTGCAGAATCCTGCTGTGACGGTTCAGGCCGCGCCGTAACCATCAAGGACCTTCCATGAGCACACGACAACTGAAACTGGGCGCCCTGACCATGGGCGTCGGTGGCCCCGGGCGGCACAACCTGTGGCTGGACCCCGAATTGCCGGCTGACGCCAGTGTCAATATCGACTGGTACATCGACATTGCGCGCCAGGCCGAGGCGGCGTTGTTCGACCTGATCTTCATCGTCGACAGCCAGTTCATCACCCCGGGCTCGCCGCCCCATTACCTGAACCGCCTGGAGCCACTGACGCTGCTCTCGGCGCTGGCGGTGAGCACGCGGCATATCGGCCTGGTGGGCACGCTCACCACCTCCTATAACGAGCCGTTCAACGTCGCCCGCCGCCTGGCGTCGCTGGACCTGATCAGCAAGGGCCGCGCCGGCTGGAACGTGGTCACCAGCGGCGACGCCGGCACCGCCGGCAACTACGGGCGCGACGAGCACTACGACTACGACACCCGCTATGGCCGGGCCCGGGAGCATGTGCAGGTGGTGCAGGGCTTGTGGCAGTCCTGGGAGGACGACGCCTTTGTCCGGGATCGCGCCACCGGGCGTTATTTCGACCCGGCCAAGCTGCACGCGCTGAACCACAAGGGCGAGCATTTCTCCGTGGTCGGGCCGCTCAACCTGCAACGCTCGCCGCAAGGCCAGCCGGTGATCTTCCAGGCGGGGGACTCCGAACAAGGCCGTGAGCTGGGCGCAGCGATTGCCGACGTGGTCTTCACCCATGCGCCGAGCCTGGAGCAGGGCCAGGCGTTCTACCGGGAAATCAAGGAACGCGCGTTGCGCCAGGGCCGCGATCCGGAACAGGTGCTGGTGCTGCCGGGGGCCGAGGTGTTCGTCGGCGACAGCGATGAGCAGGCGCGGGAACTCGAACGTCATTACCACGCGGCCGATCACAGTTTCGAGCAGGCCCTGCTGGAGTTCGGCCGTTCCTTTGGCTGGCATGACTTCAGCCAGTACGAGCTGGATGCACCTTTCCCGGCGCAGGCCCTGGAGTTCGCCCGCAGCAGCTTTTTCACGCTGGCCAAGCGCATCACCGAGCGCGCGGTCAGCGAAGGACTCAGCCTGCGCCAGGCGGTGCAAGCCTCCCGACAGCTGCGCCCCGGCGCCTTTGTCGGCAGCGCCGAAACCGTCGCGGCGAAGATGAGTGAATGGTTCGAGGCGCGGGCCGTGGACGGTTTCAACCTCTACATCGGCCACCCGGGGCAGTTTCGCCGGTTCACCGAGGAGGTGGTGCCGTTGCTTCAGGAGCGCGGGGTGTATCGCCGCGAATACCCGGGCAGCACCTTGCGCGAAAACCTCGGGCTGACGATTCCGCGCAACCTGCGCTGATGCACAGAAACCCCAGATAGCCAGAGAGTTTTTTACTCTCTAGCAACCACAAAAATCATAATTTCGGCATTTCCCGCCTTCTCCCAGAATGCGTCCTACACCTCCCACGGCTGCCTACGTGGGATCACTCAGTAGGGCGCAGACATGACAACCCATAAAACAACAATCGATACGCTTGTAGTGGGCGCCGGCCAAGCCGGCGTGGCCATGAGCGAACACCTGAGCCGCCTGGGCGTGCCGCACCTGGTGCTGGAACGCAACCGCATCGCCGAAGCCTGGCGCACCGGGCGCTGGGATTCGCTGGTGGCCAACGGCCCGGCCTGGCACGACCGCTTTCCCGGCCTGGAATTCGAAGGCCTGGACCCCGATGCCTTTGCCGGCAAGGACCAGGTGGCCGACTACTTCGAAACCTACGCCCGCAAGTTCAATGCGCCGATCCGCACCGGCGTCGAAGTCAGGAAGGTGGTGCGTAACGCTAACCGCCCGGGCTTCACCGTGGACACCAGCGACGGGGTGATCGAAGCCCGCCAGGTGGTGGTGGCCACCGGTCCGTTCCAGTGCCCGGTGATCCCGCCGATCGCCCCGCAGGATCCGCGCGTGCTGCAGATGCACTCGGCGGCCTACCGCAACCCGCAGCAGTTGCCCGAAGGCGCGGTGCTGGTGGTGGGGGCGGGCTCCTCGGGGGTGCAGATCGCCGATGAGCTGCAACGCGCCGGCAAGCAGGTCTACCTTTCGGTCGGGGCCCATGACCGTCCGCCGCGGGCCTACCGCAACCGTGATTTCTGCTGGTGGCTGGGGGTGCTCGGCGAGTGGGATGCCGAGACCATGCAGCCGGGCAAGGAGCACGTGACCATCGCCGTCAGCGGCGCCCGTGGCGGGCATACCGTGGACTTCCGCCGGCTGGCCCACCAGGGCATGACCCTGGTCGGCCTGACCAAGGCCTTCGAGAACGGCGTGGCCCGCTTCGAGGCCAACCTGGCCGAGAACATTGCCCGCGGCGACGAAAACTACCTGGCGCTGCTCGACGCCGCCGACGCCTACATCGCCCGCAACGGCCTGGACCTGCCGGAAGAGCCCGAAGCGCGGGTGATGCTGCCGGACCCGCCGTGCCTGACCCAGCCGATCCTCGAACTCGACCTGGCCAAGGCCGGCGTCGGCACCATCATCTGGGCCACCGGTTATTCGGTGGACTACAGCTGGCTGCAGGTCGATGCCTTCAAGGACAACGGCAAGCCCCGCCATCAGCGCGGCGTGTCCAGCGAGCCCGGGGTCTATTTCGTCGGCCTGCCGTGGCTGTCGCGCCGTGGCTCGGCGTTTATCTGGGGCGTGTGGCACGACGCCCGGCACATCGCCGAGCACATCGTCAAACAGCGCCTCTACTTCGATTACCGCGACGCCGCGCAGCGTCAAGTCGAGTGCGAATCCTCCATTGAATCCACCAGCCTCATGGGAGCCCGCTGATGCCTACGCATACCCGCATCCGCATGTTCAACACCAAAGACACCTACCCGAACCAGAGCCTGGACAACGACCTGTGCCAGGCCGTGCGCGCCGGCAACACCGTGTATGTGCGCGGCCAGGTCGGCACCGACTTCAATGGCCAGCTGGTCGGCCTCGGCGATCCGCGGGCCCAGGCCGAACAGGCCATGCGCAACGTCAAGCAATTGCTGGAAGAGGCCGGCAGCGACCTCAGCCATATCGTCAAGACCACCACCTACCTGATCGACCCGCGTTACCGCGAGCCGGTCTACCAGGAGGTCGGCAAGTGGCTCAAGGGCGTGTTCCCGATCTCCACCGGGCTGGTGGTCAGCGCCCTGGGCCAGCCGCAGTGGCTGATGGAAATCGACGTGATCGCGGTCATCCCCGAATAAGGAGTTCGCCATGACTTTCTCCATCGTCGGCCGCTGCGTCGAAACCGGCCAGCTGGGCATCGCCATCAGCTCGTCGAGCATCGCCGTCGGCGCCCGTTGCCCCTGGCTGCGCAGCGGGGTGGGCGCGGTGTCGAGCCAGAACATCACCTTGCCGGCCCTCGGCCCGCAGGTGCTCGACGGCCTGGGCGAAGGCCTGGCGCCCGCGCAGGCCCTGGACCAGGCATTGACCCGCAACGGCTACAGCCAGTACCGCCAGGTGGCGGTGGTGGATGCCCAGGGGCGCACGGCGCTGTTCAGCGGCAATCATGCACTGGGCATTAACAATGCGGTGGCCGGTGAGCAGTGCGTGGCGGCCGGCAACCTGCTGGCCAACAGCACAGTGATCGAGCGCATGGTCGAGGCCTTCGAAAGCAGCGAAGGCTGCCTGGCGGCGCGGCTGCTCAGCGCGCTGCAGGCCGGGCAGGATGCCGGGGGCGAGGCGGGCGCGGTGCATTCGGCGGCGCTGTCGGTGGTCGGCGAGCTGGTCTGGCCGATCGTCGACCTGCGGGTGGACTGGGCCGAGGCCAACCCCATCGGCGAGTTGCAGAAACTCTGGAGCGCCTACGAGCCGCAGTTGCAGGACTACCTGACCCGCGCCCTCAACCCGACCCTGGCGCCGAGCTACGGAGTGCCGGGCGATGAGTGAGCTGCGCAGCCGCGCCTTGTTGGCCAGGCTGGTGGGCTTTGCCACGGTCAGCCGCGATTCGAACCTGGCCCTGATCGAGTTCGTCCGCGACTACCTGCACGGTCTGGGGGTGAGCTGCGAGCTGATCTACAACGCCGAGCGGACCAAGGCCAACCTGCTGGCCAGCATCGGCCCGGCGCTGGAAGGCGGCGTGGTGCTGTCGGGCCACACCGATGTGGTGCCGGTGGACGGCCAGTCCTGGACGTTCGAACCCTTCAGCCTGACCGAGCGCGACGGCAAGCTCTACGGGCGCGGCACCGCCGACATGAAAGGCTACCTGGCCTCGGTGCTGGCCGCAGTGCCGCTGTTTCTCGCAAGCCCGCTGCGCCGGCCGGTGCACCTGGCGTTCTCCTATGACGAGGAGGTCGGCTGCCTCGGTGTGCGCAGCCTGCTGGAGCTGTTGCCACAGCGCATTCCCCAACCGGCGCTGTGCCTGATCGGCGAGCCCACTGAGCTCAAGCCTGTGCTCGGCCACAAGGGCAAGCTGGCCATGCGTTGCCATGTGCACGGCGCGCCGTGCCACTCGGCCTATGCGCCTTACGGGGTCAACGCCATCGAGCAGGCGGCGCGGCTGATCGGCCGGCTGGGGGAGATCGGCCAGCGCCTGGCGGCCCCTGAGCATCACGACGCCCGCTTCGACCCGGCGTTCTCCACCGTGCAGGTCGGGGTGATCCAGGGTGGCACGGCGCTGAATATCGTCCCGGCCGATTGCCGCTTCGACTTCGAGGTGCGTGCCTTGCCGGCCTTCGAGCCCCAGGCGGTGGTGGACGAACTGCAAGGCTATGCCGAACAGGCGCTGTTGCCGGCGATGCAGGCAATCAAGGCCGACACGGCGATCCGCTTCGAAGCGATCTCGGCCTATCCGGGGTTGGCGACTGCCCCTGAAGGCGCCGCCGCGCAACTGGTGGCGCAACTCTGTGGCAGCGCGGCCTTCAGCACCGTGGCCTTTGGCACCGAAGGCGGGCTGTTCCATCAGGCCGGGATTGCGGCGGTGGTCTGCGGCCCCGGCAGCATGGACCAGGGCCACAAGCCGGACGAATTCGTCAGCGTCGAGCAGATGGCGGCCTGCGACCGGCTGATGGAGCGCCTGGCCGAATACCTCTGCAACCCTTCATGACAACTCATAAGAACAAGGAATCCGCGGTGAACGATTTCAACGAGTGGACAGCCCTGGCGCAACGCCAACGCCTGATCGACAGCGCCTTTATCGACGGCGAGGCGTGCCAGGCCGAGAGCGGCGCGCGCTTCGCTGTGGTCAACCCGGCCACCGAGAAACTCCTGGCCCAGGTGGCCGCCTGCGGTGAGGTCGAGGTCGACCGGGCGGTGCGCAGCGCCCGTCGTGCGTTCGAGCAGGGCCCCTGGGCCAGGATGGCGCCGGGTGAGCGCAAGGCGATCCTGCTGCGCCTGTCGCGGCTGATGCTGGAGCACCGCGACGAACTGGCCTTGCTCGATTCCCTGAGCATGGGTAAGCCGGTGATGGATGCCTGGAACATCGACGTGCCGGGCGCCGCGCAGGTGTTCGCCTGGTACGGCGAAAGCCTCGACAAGCTCTACGACCAGGTGGCGCCGAGCGCGAGCAATGTCCTGGCGACCATTACCCGGGTGCCGCTGGGGGTGATCGGCGCGGTGGTGCCGTGGAACTTCCCGTTGGACATGGCCGCCTGGAAGCTGGCCCCGGCCCTGGCCGCCGGCAACAGCGTGGTGCTCAAGCCGGCCGAGCAGTCGCCGTTCTCGGCCCTGCGCCTGGCGGAGTTGGCCATCGAAGCCGGGATTCCCAAGGGCGTGCTCAACGTGGTGCCGGGCCTGGGCGAGGAGGCCGGTCGTGCCCTGGGCCTGCACATGGAGGTGGATGCCCTGGTGTTCACCGGTTCCACCGAGGTGGGCAAGTACTTCATGCAGTACGCCGCGCAATCGAACCTCAAGCAGGTCTGGCTGGAGTGCGGTGGCAAGAGCCCGAACCTGGTGTTCGCCGATTGCCAGGACCTGGACCTGGCGGCCGAGAAAGCCGCATTCGGCATCTTCTTCAACCAGGGCGAGGTCTGCTCGGCCAACTCGCGCCTGCTGGTGCAGCGCTCGATCGCCGACGGGTTCATCGAGCGCCTGGTGGCCAAGGCGCGCCAGTGGCAGCCGGGCAATCCGCTGGACCCGGCGAGCCGGGCCGGGGCCATTGTCGATGCGCGGCAGACGCAGCGCATCAAGCGCTACATCGAACAGGCCCGGGCCGAGGGCGCGCAACTGGTGTGCGGCGGTCGGCAACTGAGCTTCGACGGCTCGAGCAACTTCATCGAGCCGACCCTCTTCACGGGCGTGACCGCCGACATGACCCTGGCCCGCGAAGAAGTGTTCGGCCCGGTGCTGGCGGTCACGTTGTTCGACGACGAAGACCAGGCGGTGGCCCTGGCCAACGAGCACATCTATGGCCTGGCCGCGTCGCTGTGGACCGACGATCTGAACCGCGCGCACCGGGTGGCACGGCGGCTGAATGCCGGGACGGTGTCGGTGAATACCGTCGACGCGCTGGACGTGACCGTGCCCTTTGGCGGCGGCAAGCAGTCGGGCTTTGGCCGCGACCTGTCGCTGCATTCGTTCGACAAGTACACCCAGCTGAAAACCACCTGGATTCAATTGCGGGGCTGAGGGCCCCGAGCGCAGCACCGATCTTCCAAAAAATAGAACAACAAGACGGAGCAACCGATGAACAGCAATGCAAGCGTGCAAACCGGCGTTCTGGCGCCGCCCGCGAGTCGCAAGAAACTCGGCCTTACCGCGCTGTTGGCGGTGGCCATCGGCCTGGTGGTCTCACAAGGCGTGATGGTGCTGATGCTGCAAGGCGTCGGCATCGCCGGCCTGGGCTTTATCGTGCCCCTGGGCCTGGCCTACCTGCTGGCCCTGAGCTACGCCTGTTCGTTCTCCGAGCTGGCGCTGATGATCCCCCGCGCCGGCAGCCTGAGCACCTACACCGAAGTCGCCATCGGCCAGTTCCCGGCGATCCTGGCGACCTTTTCCGGCTACGTGGTGGTGGCGATGTTCGCCCTGTCGGCCGAGCTGTTGCTGATGGAATTCATCATCGACAAGGTCTACCCGCACTCCATGCCGCCGCTGACCGTGGCCCTGGCGGTACTGGCGCTGTTCACCGTGCTCAACCTGTTCAACATCGACATCTTCGCCCGCCTGCAGACGGTGCTGGCGGTGGTGATGACCGTGGTGTTGCTGGTGATGGGCCTGAGCGCGATGAACAGCGACATCGTCACGCCCAACCCGACGCTGTTCGACAGCGCCCACTGGAACCCCATGGGCCTGGGGGTGATCGCCCTGACGGCGATGGCGGTCTGGGGTTTCGTCGGCGCCGAGTTCGTCTGCCCGCTGGTGGAAGAAACCCGGCGCCCGGAGCGCAATATCCCGGGCTCGATGATGCTCGGCCTGACCATCATCTTCGTGATCATCAGCCTGTACGCCCTGGGCGCCTTGCTCACCGTGCCCCAGGCGGAACTGGCCAGCAACGGCCTGCCGCATTACCTGTTCGCCACCACGGTGTTCGGCGAGGCGGGCAAAGTGTTCCTGGTGACCGCGGCGATCACCGCCACTTGCAGCACCCTCAACAGTTCGCTGGCGGCGATCCCGCGCATGCTGTTCGGCATGGCCCGTAACGGCCAGGCCTTCGGCGTGTTCAAGCGCCAGGGCAAGCGCACCGGCGCGCCCTGGGTCGCGGTGCTGTTCATTGCCGCGGTCACCGGCCTGCCGTTGCTGCTGATGCACGACCATGCCGACGCGATCAACCAACTGCTGCTCTCGGCGGCCCTGGCCTGGTTGCTGGCCTACATCATCACCCACGTCAACGTCATCGCCCTGCGCCGCCGCTACCCGCAGGTGGCGCGGCCGTTCCGCACGCCGTTCTACCCCTTGCCGCAGCTGTTCGGTATCGCCGGCATGCTGTTTGCGATCTGCAACGTGTCGCCCAGCCCGGAGATGACCTTTTCGATTTTTGCCTACGCAGGCCTGGTGCTGCTGATCGTCTCGATCATCGCCGTGCTGTGGATCAAGGGCGTGATGGGCAAGCCACTGTTCAAGCCGGAGCCGCTGGCCAGCGTGCTCGGCAGCCTCGATAAAAAACCGCAAGGAGACTCGCAATGACCGTTCAAGTGAAACCCGTCCGCAGCACCGGCGACTACCAGGCCGCGGATGCCGCGCACCACATTCATGCGTTCCTCGACCAGAAGGCGCTGAACGCCGAAGGGCCGCGGGTGATCGTGCGGGGTGAGGGCCTGGCGCTCTGGGACAACGACGGCAAGCGCTACCTGGACGGCATGTCGGGCCTGTGGTGCACCAACCTCGGCTACGGCCGCAAGGACCTGGCCGCCGCCGCCAGCCAGCAGCTCGAACAGTTGCCGTACTACAACATGTTCTTCCACACCACCCACCCGGCGGTGGTCGAGCTGTCGGAGCTGCTGTTCAGCCTGCTGCCTGCGCACTACAGCCACGCGATCTACACCAACTCCGGCTCCGAGGCCAACGAGGTGCTGATCCGCACCGTGCGTCGCTACTGGCAGATCCTCGGCAAGCCGCAGAAGAAGATCATGATCGGCCGCTGGAACGGCTACCACGGCTCGACCCTCGGCGCCACGGCGCTGGGCGGGATGAAGTTCATGCACGACATGGGCGGGGTGATCCCGGACGTGGCGCACATCGACGAGCCGTACTGGTTCGCCCACGAAGGCGACCTGACCCCGGTCGAGTTCGGCCTGCGTGCCGCGCGGCAGCTGGAAGAGAAGATCCTCGAACTGGGCGCCGAGAATGTCGCGGCCTTCGTCGCCGAACCCTTCCAGGGCGCCGGCGGCATGATCTTCCCGCCAGAAAGCTACTGGCCGGAGATCCAGCGCATCTGCCGCCAGTACGATGTGCTGCTGTGCGCCGATGAAGTGATCGGCGGTTTCGGCCGCACCGGCGAGTGGTTCGCCCACCAGCATTTCGGTTTCGAGCCCGACACCCTGTCGATCGCCAAGGGCCTGACCAGCGGCTACATCCCCATGGGCGGGCTGATCCTCTCCAGGCGCATGGCTGAGGTGCTGGTGGAGCAGGGCGGGGTGTTCGCCCACGGCCTGACCTATTCCGGCCACCCGGTGGCGGCGGCGGTGGCCATCGCCAACCTCAAGGCTCTGCGCGACGAAGGCATTGTCAGCCGGGTCAAGCAGGACACCGGGCCTTACCTGCAGCGCTGCCTGCGCGAAGTCTTCGACCACCACCCGTTGATTGGCGAGGTGCAGGGCGCCGGGCTGGTGGCGGCCTTGCAGTTCGCCGAAGACAAGGCCAGCCGCAAGCGTTTCGCCAACGAGAACGACATGGCCTGGCGTTGCCGCACCATCGGCTTCGAAGAGGGCCTGATCATCCGCTCGACCCTGGGCCGGATGATCATGGCCCCGGCCCTGGTGGCCAGCCACGCCGACATCGATGAACTGGTCGACAAGACCCGTACCGCCGTAGACAGGACCGCCCGCGAATACGGTCGTCTGTAGGCCCAAAAGCGGCCGGCGCGCGCGGGCGCGTCGGCCTGTTAGAGGAACCGCTACATGTCCAGATCCTTGCGTTGCTGTGTTCCCTTTGCCCTGGCCCTGTTGTGCAGCGCTGTTGCGGCCGCACCGCAGAGCCTCACCGTCATCTCCTTTGGCGGTGCCACCAAGCAGGCCCAGGACAAGGCCTACTTCCAACCTTTCACCGCCAGCGGCGCAGGACGCGTGGTCGCCGGCGAATACAACGGGGAGCTGTCGAAAATCAAGGCCATGGTCGATGTCGGCCATACCAGTTGGGACGTGGTCGAAGTCGAAAGCCCGGAGCTGTTGCGTGGCTGTGACGAAGGCCTGTTCGAACGCCTCGACCCGGCGCGCTTCGGCGATCCGGCGCAGTTCGTGCCGGGGACCCTGAGCGAATGCGGGGTGGCCACCTATGTCTGGTCGATGGTCATGGCCTACGACCAGGACAAGCTGGCCAAGGCCCCGACCTCCTGGGCGGATTTCTGGAATGTTGCCGACTTCCCCGGCAAGCGCGGCTTGCGCAAGGGCGCCAAGTACACCCTGGAAATCGCCTTGCTCGCCGACGGGGTCAAGCCGGAGCAGCTGTACAAGGTGCTGGGCACTCCCGAGGGCGTGACCCGGGCGTTCGCCAAGCTCGACCAGATCAAGGGCAATATCCAGTGGTGGGAGGCGGGCGCGCAGCCGCCGCAATGGCTGATCGCCGGCGATGTGGTGATGAGCGCGGCCTACAACGGCCGGATCGCCTCGGCGCAGAAGGAAGGCATGAAACTGAGCATCGTCTGGCCGCAGAGCCTGTACGACCCGGAGTACTGGGCGGTGGTCAAGGGCACGCCGAACAAGGCATTGGCCGAAGACTTCATCGCCTTCGCCAGCCAGCCGCAGACCCAGAAGGTGTTCTCCGAGGAGATCCCCTACGGGCCGGTGCACCGTGACGCGCTGGCGCTGCTGCCGGCGGCGGTGCAACAGCAACTGCCCACCGCTGCAGCCAACCTGGCCGGGGCGCGGGCCGTGGACGCGGAGTTCTGGGTGGACCATGGCGAGGAACTGGAGCAGCGCTTCAATGCCTGGGCGGCGCGCTGAAATTGCGGCATCGCCGGGCTTGCGAGAGCGGGTAAATCCGCTCCCGCAAGCTGGCTATTTCAGGCCAGCCAGGCCTTGAACTGTTCCTTGCAGTAATCGACGAACAACTGCGCAGGCTTGGTCAGCTGCGCCCGTTTCAGCCAGCCGGCCACCAGCGCCGAACCGGTGACATCCTCGGCAATCTCCACACAGACCACTTCCTGGCCGTCATAGGTGCTGTTGCCATGGGGCCTGGTCACCAGCAAGGCAAAGCCGAACCCCTGGCCGACCATGCCGCGCACCATCTCGATCGACGGCGAGCCGAAGACGATATTCGGCGTCAGTTGCAGCTCCTCGAAGATGCTCACGAAGTAGGTGCGGCTGGGCTGCACATCCAGCAGGATCATCGGCTCCAGCACCAGGTCGCGCAGTGACACCTGGGCCTGCCCGGCAAAACGGTGCCCGGCCGGCACCAGGGCATAAGGCCGTTGCGGCGCCATCAGCGCCTCGGTCTCGATGGTGCTGTCCAGGTCGTGCTCGTAGAAGATCGCCAGGTCGAAGCGCCCGCCGGTCAAACCCTGCACCAGTTCCTGCTGCTCGCCGTCCTGCAGGCGGATCTCCACCCCCGGAAAGCGTTCGCGAAAACCGGCGATCAGCCGTGGCAGGTAGAGCGGGGCGACGGTCTCGAAGCACCCGATATCGATCTGCCCGCTCACCACGTCGTTGTCGGCCAGGGCGTTCTGCTCGAACTCATGGGCCATGCGCAGCAGTTCCTGGGCCTTGCGGTAGAAACGCGCGCCGCCGGGCGTCAGGGACACGCCCTGGGCGTGATGACGGATCAGCAACTGCACGCCGAAGCTGTCTTCCAGGCCCTTGACCGCCGTGGAAATCGACGGCTGGGCGATATACAGCTTGCGCGACGCCTCGGCGACGCTGCCACAGTCGACGGTGGTGACGAAATACTTCAATTGACGCAAGGAATAGGACGCCACAGTGCACCTCTGGCTGATTGTTTGGCTCCCACGATACCCGCTCCGCGGGCTGGCACTGCAGCGGATTTTGCTCGGTAGTGGGCATATTTTCGCTGGGTAGGCGCGCAGTGCCGCAAAGGCTTGCGGGTAGAGGTACAGCTTCCAGGTGCCGCCTGGACATGTAGGACTTTTACTTCAAGTTGGGTAGGAGAAATCTGGGGGTACTGGTTATATATCCAGTATTTTCGGGCGATTCCTCTACCAGCGTGATGCAGAACGAAAAATGGGCGCGTGGACAGAAATTCCAGCTCGGTTAATTTGCAGACCTCTCCTTTGGAAAGGGAGAGTTTCTTAAATCAATGGAGTAATAAACATGAACCAACCACAAACCCAATCACCGCTTCGCCATGGTCGCGTCACCTCCCCAGCCTCCCGTGGCGCAGTCGCCATCGACCTGGGCCTGCTGGGCGGCTGGCAGGTCAATGAGATGGAAGGCGGCAAGAACTTCCCGGCCCTGGCCGCCGGTCCGTTCCCTGCACCGTTCGACTCGGACAACCCAAGCGTCGCGCCGCCGGCCGATGGCTTCATCCTCAGCGGTGGCAAGGCCGATGCCCGGGACTGCGTCAACTTCACCGATGCGGAGATGAGCAAGAAGCTCAACCGCGCCTTCACCTGGCCGCTGCTCAACGTCGACCCCGGCCAGATCTTCAAGGTGACCTGGCAGTACACCGCGCCGCATACCACCCGTGGCTATCGCTGGCTGATCACCAAGGACGGCTGGGACCCGAAACAGCGCATCACCCGCGCCCAACTGGAGGCCCAACCTTTCGCCGAGGACTTCTATCCGCAGGTGCCTTACTACAGCCATGCCGGCGAATTGAAGGCCAAGGTCGATCACCAGGTGAAGCTGCCGGCCAACAAAAAGGGCCGTCACGTGATTGTCCTGATGTGGATCGTGGCCAATACCGGCAACGCCTTCTATCAGGCCTTCGACGTCGACTTCAAATAAGTCTGCGGATCATTCAAACGTTCTGAAGGATTAGAACATGTCACAGATTGACTTTACCCAACTGAAAACGACGCAGGACGATGCCGCGTCGCGGATGCCGAGCCTGGATGGCAAGAAAATCCTCATGGGCTACTGGCACAACTGGCCGGCCGGCCCCTCGGACGGCTACCAGCGCGGGCAGTTTGCCAATATGAACCTGGAGGATGTGCCCCGCGACTACAACGTGGTGGTCGTGGCGTTCATGAAAGGCAGCGGTATTCCGACGTTCAAGCCGTACAACCTGTCCGACGCCGAGTTTCGTCGCCAGGTGGGCGTGCTGAACAGCCAGGGCAGGGCGGTGCTGATGTCCCTGGGGGGGGGCTGACGCTCATATCGCATTGAACCCGGGCCACGAACAGCCCCTGGCCAATGAAATCATCCGTCTGGTGGAAACCTACGGCTTTGACGGGCTGGACATCGATCTTGAACAGAGCGCGATTGACGCTGCCGGCAACAAGACCGTCCTGCCTGCCGCGCTGAAGCTGGTCAAGGATCACTATGCTGCCGAGGGCAAGCATTTCATCATCAGCATGGCGCCGGAGTTCCCCTACCTGACCGCTGCCGGTCGATACGTCGACTACCTCAAGGCGCTGGAGGGCTACTACGACTTCATCGCGCCGCAGTTCTACAACCAGGGCGGCGATGGCCTCTGGGTTCAGGAGGCCAACAACGGCAAGGGGGCCTGGATCGCCCAGAACAACGAGGCCATGAAAGAGGACTTCCTCTATTACCTGACCGAAAGCCTGGTGAGTGGTACTCGCGGTTTCACCCGGATTGCGCCTGACAAATTCGTCATTGGCCTGCCCGCCAACGTCGATGCCGCTGCCACCGGGTACGTGGTCAACCCGACGGCCGTTTCCAATGCGTTCAAACGCCTCCATGCCAAAGGGCTGTCGATCAAGGGCCTGATGACCTGGTCGGTCAACTGGGACAACGGGTTCAACAAGGACCACGTGCCCTACAACCAGGAATTCAGCCGGCGCTACGGGCCGTTGATCAGCGGTGGCAAGCAGTCCCCGTCAACGCAGGATGAGCCCCTCCCGCAGACCGCCCGCTAGTACTCGGTCAAGGAAACATCCGGCAGACGTGCCTGGTGCTCCAACAGTCAAGCCTGTTGACTGATCGATGAGGGCAAGCAATGAAAATCCGATGCCTTCCGGCATCGGATTTTTTTTGGCTTTCAAGATGGGTGCCGTCCACCAGGTCCTGGCAGAGGACGGCAGCGTGGAGGACCCGGCTACCGGGTCATTGCAGCTGCTGCGCATCAGTGCCGGCGACAGGCTTGCCTGGGCGCTCAACTGATGAAGATGATCTTCGACACCAGCTCTGCACTGTTCTTGGCCTGAAGCTTCTTCATCAGCCGGGCGCGGTGGACTTCCACGGTGCGGTGGGAAATGCCCAGCTTGCGCGCCACTTCCTTGCAGGTCAGGCCATTGACGATATGCAGCGAGATTTCCCGCTCGCGCGGGGTCAACTGGATCATCGGCGCCGGCTGGCGGTCCAGGCGCTCGAAATGCCAGACCATCAGCTTGAAGGGATCCTCGGCCGTCAGGGAAAAACCGTGGGCGCGGGCCCAGAACACCTCGCCGTTGCGATGCTGCATGAAGCGCTCGTCGGAGTAGAAGGCGCCGGGTCCGTTGCGCAGCCAGTGCTCGCTGCGTTCGCCGATGCTCTGGTAGTCGGCCTGGGAGGGGTACAACAGCAGGGTCAGGTGGCCCTGCAACTGTTCGCGTTCATAGCCGAACAGGCGAACGAAGGCCTGGTTGCAGTCGAGCATCCGGCGATGCCCGGTGATCATCTGCGGTGCGGGGGAAACCTGGAAGGCCAGGCGCTCGAGGTCCTGGAATTGCTGGGCGTATACGGTCATCAGGCATCCTGCCTCGGGTTTATCGGCGCGTCCCTTTTTTGGGGGGGATACGTACTACTTACTGCCGTACGTAGTTGCCCCAACTAGCGTGTGATTCGGGTGCTGAATCATTGTATGGAATACCCGCTTCAAGGACAGAAGAAAATCACCATGACTCACGATTCCGTATCCATCGTCGCTGCCGCCCATAGCCCTTTCGGTCGCCTGGACGGCTTGAACCTCGAGGACCTGATCGTCCAGGTTACCCGCGAGGCCCTGGCAGACGCTGAGATCGACGCTGGACAAATCGACGCGCTGTTTCTCGGGCACTTCAACTCCGGCCTGGTAGCGGACGGTTTCCCCGCCTCGCTGATGCTCCAGGCCGACCCGCAACTGCGCTTCAAGCCCGCCACTCGCTGCGAGAATGCCTGCGCCTCCGGTTCGGCGGCGATCCAGGCCGGGATCCACGCGATCCGCAGCGGCGCCGCCGAGCTGGTGCTGGTGGTCGGCGCGGAGAAAATGACCGGCAACAGCACCGTCGAAGTCACCCGCGCCCTGGCCGGCGCCGGCTACCAGAACGCTCTCCAGGAGGCCGGCCTGAGCTTCGCCCAACTGTTTGGCCAGGTGGCGCAGCAGTACGCCGATCGTTACCACAGCCCAATGGCTTCGATGGCCATGATCGCGGTGAAGAACCACGCCAATGCCATGGCCAACCCCCTGGCGCAGATGCACCGCGTGATGGACTTTGAACACTGCAACAACGTTTCCCAGGGCAACCCGCTGATCGCACCGCCACTGCGCCTGACCGACTGCTCGCTGATCAGTGACGGTGCGGCAGCGATCATCCTGGCCTCGCCGCAGCGCGCCCGTTCGATGCGACGCCAGGTGGCGATCCGCGCCATGACCCAGGTGAACGACTTCCTGCCTTTGTCGCGCCGCGACGTGCTGGCCTTCGAGGGGCCGAAACGGGCGATCCACGGGGCCTTGCGCCAGGCGGGCGTGACCCTCGGCGACCTGAGTTTCGCCGAGGTACACGACTGCTTCACCATCGCCGAACTGCTGATCTACGAAGCCATGGGCCTGGCGCCCAGGGGCGAGGGGCACCGGGCCCTCGACGACGGCACCGTGCGCCAGGGCGGACGCCTGCCGGTGAACCTGTCCGGCGGGCTCAAGGCCAAGGGGCATCCGGTGGGCGCCACCGGGGTATCGATGCATGCCCTGGGCTTTGCCCAACTGATCGGCAAACCCATCGGCCTGGGCGTGCCCGGTGCCGAGTTCGGCTTGCTGTTCAACATGGGCGGCATGGCGGTGGCCAACTACGCCAGCGTCCTGCAAGCGGTCAAGGTCTGAGGATGAACATCGCCCATTGGCTGCGCGATGCGGCCAAGCGCTGGCCTCGGCGGCCGGCTCTGTTCGAGGGGCGCCGCCAGGTCGCCGACTACCAGGCGTTTGCCGCGCAGGCCCGGGCCCGCGCGCTGCAACTGCGCCACGCGTACGGCATTGTGCCTGGTGACCGGGTGGCGCTGCTGATGCAGAACAGCTGCGCTTATCTCGAACTGTTGTATGCCATCTGGTGGAGCGGGGCGGTGGCGGTTCCGATCAACAGCAAGCTGCACACCCAGGAAGCCGCCTGGATTGCCGGCAATGCCGGGGCCCGGCTGATCTACACCGATGAGGGCCGAAGCTTCGACGCTGCGACCCTGCCGACCGGCTGCCGCGAACTGGCCGCGCCCGGGCTGGCCATGCAAGGCCGGGCGCCGGGCGATGAGCTGGTGGAGCCGCACCTGCGGGAGGACACCGACCTGGCCTGGCTGTTCTACACCTCCGGCACCACCGGGCGCCCCAAGGGTGTGATGCTGTCCCATGGCAATCTGATCGCCATGTCCTTGTGCTATCCGCTGGACGTGGATCCGGTGGCCGCTGATGACGCCGTGGTCTATGCCGCGCCGATGTCCCACGGCGCCGGCCTCTACAACTTCATCCATGTGCGCTGTGGCGCCCGGCACGTGGTGCCGGCGTCCCGGGGGTTCCAGGCGGCGGAGTTGTTCGAGCTGGCGCAGGCGCTGGGCCAGGTCAGCCTGTTTGCCGCGCCGACCATGGTCAAGCGCATGGTGGAGCAGGCCCGGCAGCAGGGCTATTGCGGCGAAGGCATCAAGACCATCGTCTACGGTGGGGCCCCGATGTACCTGGCGGACCTCGCCCAGGCCCTGGATACCTTCGGCCCGCGCCTGGTGCAGATCTACGGCCAGGGCGAATGCCCGATGACCATCAGCGCCCTGTCGCGGGAGGCGATTGCCGACCGCGGGCATGCCGACTGGCCGGCCATTGCCGCCTCGGTAGGGCGCGCCCACGCCTGTGTCGAGGTGCGGGTGGTGGATGCTACCGGCCAACCCCTGGCCCCCGGCGAACCTGGGGTGATCGCCGTGCGTGGGGCTGTGGTGATGCAGGGCTACTGGGGCAATCCGCAAGCCACCCGGGAGGCCCTGGTGGACGGCTGGCTGCTCACCGGCGATATCGGTTTCCTGAACGAGCGGGGTTACCTGACCCTGACCGATCGCAGCAAGGATGTGATCATCTCCGGCGGCAGCAACATCTACCCGCGGGAAGTCGAGGAAGTGCTGATCCAGCACCCCGAGGTGTTCGATGTGTGCGTGGTGGGGGAGGCCGACGCCCTGTGGGGCGAGTCGGTGGTGGCCTTCGTGGTCCTGCGCACGGCCGGCAGCCTCGATGCGCAGGCGCTCAACCAGTGGTTCCTGGCGCGCATGGCCTCGTTCAAGAAGCCGAAGAAGTACCTGTTTTGCGCCGAGCTGCCGAAAAACAGCTATGGCAAGATTCTCAAGACCCGATTGCGCCAGTGGTTGCAGGACCCCACGGGGCCTTTGAACAACCTCTGAAGCGCTGCATTTCATGGATAACACGACGACAGGAGTCCCCCGACATGGATGTGTCACCTTCCAACTTCCAGCGCCAGCGGCGCCGAGCCTTCATCGGCGCCACTTCCGGCCACTTGATCGAGTGGTACGACTATGGCGTCTACGGCTTCCTGGCCTTGTATATAGGCAAAGCCTTCTTCGTCTCCGACGATCCCACCAGCAGCCTTCTGGCGAGCTTCGCGGCCTTTGCCCTGAGCTTCTTCATCCGGCCCCTGGGCGGCCTGTTCTTCGGCCCCCTGGCCGACAAGATCGGCCGACGCAAGACCCTGATCACGGTGCTGGTGATGATGGCCGGCTCCACCTGCCTGCTGGGCCTGTTGCCGACCTACGCCAGCATCGGCATCGCTGCGCCGGTGATCCTGGTGCTGATCCGCTGTGTGCAGGGTTTCTCCGCCGGGGGCGAGATCGGCACCATCACCAGCTTCATTTCCGAATACGCCGGCCCCGGGCGCCGGGGTTTCGCCACCTGCTGGCTGATGGTCACCGCTGTGCTCGGCCTGCTCCTGGGCGGCGCCGTGGCCAATGGCATGACCTGGGCCCTGGGCGCCGAGCTGATGCAGGAGTGGGGCTGGCGGATCCCGTTCCTGCTCGCCGGTCCCCTGGGCTTCATCTCGCTGTATATCCGCCTGAAGCTGGAAGACAGCCCGGAGTTCCTCGCCCTGGTAGAGGCCGGGCAGACCTCCAAGGCGCCGCTGCGCGAGGTCTGGCAGTGGAGGCGCTCGATCGCCCTGGTGTTCTTCATCATTACCCTGCACAGCTCGATCTTCTACCTGGTGCTGACCTTCGCCTCGACCTACATGTCCAACACCCTCAAGTTCGACAGCGGCACCACCTTGCTCTATGTCTTCGTCGCCAGCCTCTCGGCGGCGGTGGTCATGCCCTTCGGTGGCGCCTTCACCGATCGCTACGGGCGCAAGCCGTTCCTGATGGTGATCGGTACCCTGGCGACCCTGGCCATGTACTGGTTCTTCAAGACAGCGCCCAACGCCACCCCGGCCACCCTGTTCTGGCCGCTGATGGCCGTGGCGATCCTGTTCGGGCTCTACGCGTCCTCGACCTACGCCCTGATGAGCGAGTTGCTGCCGACCCGCATCCGCTCCACCGGCATCGCCGTGGCCTACAACATCCCGGTGGCAGTGTTCGGCGGCAGTGCACCGCTGATTTCAACCTGGCTGATCAAGCTCACTGGCGACATCACCGCGCCCTGGTACTTCTACGTGGCGACCGGAGTCGCGTCGCTGCTGGCCCTGGTAGTGCTGCGCAAGGAGGATTTCGTCGCCTGTACCCACGACGCCCGGCCCCAGGGCCGCGGGGCTGCGCAACTCCTGGTCAATCCGCAAGCTTGAGCCCACCTGCCGGCGCCGGCCCCGGCTGACTGACGCCACCCGGCCGCGCGTCGCGGCCTGGCGGCCAGGACGTCGGTATGGGGCAGTGGTGGGCAATGGCATCGGGCGGGTCGAACAAGCGCATAGCTGCAACGCTCGGTGTCAGCCCGGAAACAGGAAAGTCCCGCGAGCGGCCAGTCAGGACTGGCCCCTTTTGTCTATGGCAGGGGATCCGGTTTATGGATCAAAGGCTGTCAGGGTCGCCAAAAAACATCTGAATCCGCGAGCGCAACCAGCGTTCGCCCGGGTCGTTGTCCTGGGAGCCGCGCCAGGCCATGTGCAGTTCGAAGGTGCGTACCGGCAGGGGCGGGTCTTCGGCGCGCACGCCGCCGGCGGCGGTCAGGGCTTCGGCGGTGTAGTCCGGCACGGTGGCGATGATGTCGGTGCCGGTGAGCAGGGTGCTCAGGCCGTTGAACTGCGGCACCGCGAGCACCACGTGACGCTTGCGCCCGAGTTTTTCCAGCTCTTCATCGATAAAGCCACTGAGGTCGCCGGCGAATGACACCAGGGCGTGGGGGCGGGCGCAGAAGTCGTCGAGGCTCAGGGCGCCGGGCATGCTGTCGGCCCGCAGCAGCTTGGGCAGGCTGCGACGCAGCACCTTGCGCTTGGCGTTGGCCGGCAGGTCCTGGGTGTAGCTGACGCCAATGGATATTTCGCCGGAGGCCAGCAGGGCCGGCATCAGCAGGTAGTTGGCGCGGCGCACCACCAGCACGATCCCCGGCGCTTCGGCGCGCAGGCGCTTGAGCAGCATCGGCAGCAGGGCGAATTCGACGTCGTCGGACAGGCCGATGCGGAACACCGCGGTACTGGTCGCCGGGTCGAATTCGGCGGCGCGGCTGACCGCGGTGGAGATCGAGTCGAGGGCGGGCGAGAGCAGGGCGAAGATTTCCACCGCCCGGGCCGACGGCTCCATGCTGCGCCCGGTGCGCACGAACAGCGGGTCGTCGAACAGGCTGCGCAGGCGCGACAGCGCCGCACTGATGGCCGGCTGGCCGAGGAAGAGTTTCTCCGCCGCCCGGGTCACACTGCGTTCATGCATTAATGTTTCGAACACGATCAACAGGTTCAGGTCGACACGACGCAGGTCATTACGATTCATCTTGAGTCCTGGCAGAGTCAGTAAACTTGACGAGAGCGACCATATGAGAACAATGGCCGGCATGAATCTTACGGGGAAAGGCTGCTACTCTGCACCGGCTAATTGTTTTTTCCTGTAAGGAGCCCTGCGCTCTGGCACGCTGTTTATCGTTGTTGCAGGTGCCGCGGAATCAATGACAGGCATGTCGACTATTAATAGCCACTGATGGTCTTGGCCAGAAAGCCCAGATAGAGTTCAGGGCATTAGAGGTTACTTTGACGAGGTTTGCGATGTCCCGCACGATCCGTTTTCACAAGTTTGGTCCGGCCGAGGTGCTCAAGTGCGAAGAGCATGCGGCCGCTCTGCCTGCGCCAGGCGAAGTGCAGGTGCGTGTCGAAGCGATCGGCATCAGTTGGTACGACGTGCTCTGGCGCCAGAACCTGGCGTCCTCCCATGCCCGCCTGCCTTCCGGCCTTGGCCATGAGATGGCCGGCGTGGTGACCGCGGTCGGCGAAGGCGTCGACGACCTGGCCGTGGGCGACAAGGTGGCCAGCTTCCCGGCCGAAAGCCCGAACGATTATCCGGTCTATGGCGAACTGATTGTCCTGCCACGCTCGGCGCTGACCCGCTATCCCGATGTGCTCAGCCCGATCGAAGCGGCGGTGCATTACACGCCGCTGCTGGTGGCCTACTTCGCTTATGTCGACCTGGCGCGGGTCAAGCCCGGGCAGTTCGCCCTGGTTACCGATGCCAGCCACTGCGCCGGTCCGTCCTTTGTCCAGCTGGGCAAGGCGCTCGGGGTGCGGGTGATTGCCGCGACCAAGACCGCTGAAGAGCGTGAGTACCTGCTGTCCCTGGGTGCCGAGAAAGTCATCGTCACCGAAGAGCAGGACCTGCTCATGCAGATCAACAAATACACCGACAACCGTGGCGTCGACGTGGTGTTCGATGGCCTGGGCGGTCCGCAGATGTCGATGCTCGGCGACGTCCTGGCGCCGCGCGGCAGCCTGGTGCTGTATGGCCTGCAAGGCGGCAACCAGACACCGTTCCCGGCCTGCGCGGCGTTCCAGAAGAACATCCAGTTCTTCGTGCACTGCATCGGCAACTTCACCGGCAAGCCCGAGCTGGGCATCATCCAGGACCAGGTGGCCTTGCAGCGCGCCTTGCGCGACATCAACCAGCTGACGGCGGACCGTGTGCTGCTGCCGCTGAAGACCCGGGTCTTCCCGTTCAACGAGTTCGTCGAAGCCCATCGCTACATGGACGAGTGTCCTTGTCGCGAACGGGTCGCACTGCAGGTCGAACCGGCCTGATCCTGACGCCAGGGTTCGCCATCGCGCACTCTGGCGTTTCTGTCTTTGCGGTCACTCCCTTCTTTATTCCTGCCTCGATCCTGAGAGGCTCGCGCGCAGCTGCCGACCATGGCCTGTATCAAGCTGGCCATAGCTGCCTATTGTGCGAGCCGCCACGGATAGATCCCGTCGCGTTGCGGTCAAACTGCCAGTAAACTGCGCAGCACTCACCGAACCATCCATTTCCCGAGGTTTTGCATGACACTCAGTCCTTTTGCGGGCAAACCGGCACCGACAGAATTGCTGGTCGATCTTCCGCGACTGGTAACGGCCTACTACACCGGCCAGCCCGATGCCGCCATCTCTACCCAGCGGGTCGCCTTCGGCACCTCGGGGCATCGTGGCAGCTCGTTCGATCTGAGTTTCAACGAATGGCACGTCCTGGCCATCAGCCAGGCGATCTGCCTGTATCGCCAGGCCCAGGGCATCGATGGCCCGCTGTTTGTCGGCATTGACACTCACGCGCTGTCCACCCCGGCCGGCGCCAGCGCCCTGGAAGTGCTGGCCGCCAACGGCGTGACCGTGATGATCGCCGCGGGCGACGAGTACACCCCGACGCCGGCGGTGTCCCACGCGATTCTCTGCTACAACCGTGGTCGCACCAGCGGCCTGGCCGACGGCATCGTGATCACCCCGTCGCACAACCCGCCACAAAGCGGTGGCTACAAGTACAACCCTACCAACGGCGGCCCGGCCGACACCCACATCACCAAGTGGATCGAAGCCAAGGCCAACGAACTGCTGGCCAACAAGCTGGCCGGCGTGAAGCGCATCAGCTACGAGCAGGCGCTGAAAGCCGACACCACCCATCGTCATGACTACGTCAACACCTATGTCGCCGACCTGATCAACGTTATCGACCTGGATGCCATCCGCAACGCCAAGCTGCGCCTGGGCGTCGATCCGCTGGGCGGAGCAGGGGTGCGCTACTGGTCGGCGATTGCCGAGCACTATCGCCTCGACCTGGAAGTGGTCAACAAGGAAGTCGATGCGACTTTCCGTTTCATGTCCGTCGACTGGGATGGCCAGATCCGCATGGACCCGTCGTCCGGCTATGCGATGCAGGGCCTGATCGGCCTGAAGAATCGTTTCGACGTGGCTTTCGGCTGCGATCCGGACCACGACCGCCACGGTATCGTGACCCCGACTGGCGGCCTGCTGGCGCCGAACAATTACCTGGCGGTGGCCATCGACTACCTGTTCCAGAACCGCCCGCAATGGCGCGCCGACGCGGCCGTGGGCAAGACTGTGGTCAGCAGCGGCCTGATCGACCGCGTGGCCGCGCGCCTGGGCCGTCGCCTGTACGAAGTGCCGGTGGGCTTCAAATGGTTCGCCGACGGCCTGTTCGATGGCTCCCTGGGCTTTGGCGGTGAAGAAAGCGCCGGTGCTTCGTTCCTGCGCAAGGACGGCGGCGTCTGGAGCACCGACAAGGATGGCCTGATCCCGGCCTTGCTGGCGGCGGAAATGACCGCCCGCACCGGTCGCGACCCGAACCAGGCCTACCGCGCCTTGTGTGACGACCTGGGCGAGCCGTTCTCGGTGCGCGTCGATGCCAAGGCCAATCCGCAGCAGAAAGCGCTGCTGAGCAAGCTGTCGCCGCAGCAGGTGACTTCGACCCAGCTGGCCGGCGAAAGCATCCAGCAGATCCTCAGCCATGCGCCGGGTAACGACCAGGCGATCGGCGGCCTCAAGGTCATGACCGAGAACGGCTGGTTCGCCGCGCGTCCATCGGGCACCGAAGACATCTACAAGATCTACGCCGAGAGCTTTATTGGCGACGAGCACCTGAAGCAATTGGTGCAGGAAGCGCAGACCCTGGTGGACGGCGCGATCAGCGGTTGATCCGCGATAAGACCCGTAAGCCGGACAAAAAAGGGGCGACCAGATGGTCGCCCCTTTTTATTGCTGCTGTGTCTTGTAGGAGCGAGGCTTGCCCGCGATGGCTGCCGTTTGAGCGACAACGATCTTCAGCTAGTACGGAAAGGGCGGCTTTGCCGCCCATCGCGAGCAAGCTTCGCTCCTACAGAAGCCGACCGTTTCTTCGCTGTCTCAAGCCAGGTCCACCAGGACGATTTCGCTGTCCTCGATGGCGGTGACCCGCAGCAGGCGTTCATCCTCGACCGCGACACCGTCTCGAGCTTCGGCGCGCAAGCCGTTGACTTCAATCACCCCGGTCGCCGGTACCAGGTAGGCTCGGCGCCCGTTGTCCAGCGAGTACTCGGCAGACTCGCCGGCCTTCAGGTTGGCGGCCACCAGCCGCGCATCGGCACGGATCCGCAGGCTCTGGTCATCGCCTTGCTTGCCGCTGGCCAGGGTCACGAAACCCTCGCGCTGGCCTTTGGGGAACGGCTTGGCGCCCCAGGACGGCGCGGAGCCGGCCTCGTTGGGGATGATCCAGATCTGGAAGATCTTGGTTGCGCCGGCTTCCAGGTTGTATTCGCTGTGGGCGATCCCGGTGCCGGCGCTCATCACCTGCACGTCGCCAGCCTCGGTACGGCCCTTGTTGCCCAGGTTGTCCTGGTGGGTAATGGCGCCTTCACGGACGTAGGTGATGATCTCCATATCCCGGTGCGGGTGCTGCGGGAAACCGCTGCCGGGGGCGATCACGTCGTCGTTCCACACGCGCAGGTTGCCCCAGTTCATGCGTTTGGGGTCGTAGTACTCGGCGAACGAAAAGTGGTGGTGGGCATCCAACCAGCCATGATGGGCGCCGCCCAGGGATTTGAAGGGTCTGAGTTCAAGCATGATCGTCTCCTGTCAGGGTTCGTCATGGGGCGTCTTGGTGGAGCCGCAGAACGAGACCGGTGGGTTGATGGCGCTCATCATCCATCAGCCAAACATCGATAAAAAGCGCAAAAAATGCCGTAATCCGATCTAATAAGTAGATATATTTTGTGGCCTTTCTTTTGCTTTCAAACATTCAATTGATGGCTTAAGTGAATGACCTGTAAGCATTTCACTAGAAGTCATCGACGAATGAAGCGACCATACCGCCCCACACAGCCTCACACCCTGGAGTCAGCGTGCCGCAACACACCCCCGATCTTCCTCCCGAACTCTTGCCCCTGGCCGAAATGCCGCTGCTCAAGCGCTTGGCGGCCAGGTTCTTCGGTCACGGCCTCAGTCGCCTGCGCGCCCAGCATCGCGCGTCCTGGTTGCATGGCCAGGCGGACGGTTTTCGCAGCGGGCACACCGCCGGGGTGGAGTACGGTTACCAGGAGGGCAAGGCCGAAGGCCTGGAGCAGGGCCGTCAGGTATTGCTGATTCGCGACAGCCGCTCCACCGAGCATCCGGCGCCCGGGGTCGACGATCATCTGTTCGACGACTGGCGCCTGCCGCTGAGCGCCGAGCTGAAGAAACGCATCAAGGCCGACGTTGGCCGCCTGCTGCCGGCCCATGCCCAGCCCAGCAGCGCGCAATGGAAGATGATCTTCAGCGAAACCCCGTCGACCTCGGTGATTGCCGGGGCTGGCGCGGGCAAGTCGACCTCCCTGGTCCTGCGCATCCTGCTGCTCAATCATTACCTGGGCTTCGAGCTCGACTCGATGACCGTGGTGACCTTCACCCGCGAGTCGCGCAAGGACTTCATCAACAAGCTGATGGAGGTGTTCGCGCTCTGGGGCCGGCCCCTGGGTCTCAAGGAGGCGCGGGAACTGGTGCGCACCTTCCACTCGCGCATCCTGCCGATGGTCCGCAGCCTGCCGGGCTTCGAGCGCCTGCAGGCGTTCGAGAACCTCAGCGATCGCCCGGTGGCGGGGGATCTGGAGGTCGACAGCAATCCCTTCGACCTGCGGATCAACGACGCCCAGCGCAAGCACCTGAATGCCTGTTATCACGCCTTGCACCGGCGCGACGGACGTTTCCGCGAGGCGATCAAGCCGTTGTTGCGCCACGCCCTGCAGCTCAAGGAGCTGGAACGCGATCACCCGGACGTGCAAAAACGCATGGCCGTGACCGAGCTGGCGGCCAAGCGCGACGAAGAGCTGTGCGACACTCTCGAAGACCTGTGGTTTCGCGCCGGGGCCTGGCCGATCAAGGGCATCGAGCCGAACCGGCAGATGGTGGAGATCAACGGCTCGCAATTCCACTGCCATGGCTACATCGCCGAGCTGGATGCCTGGGTGGTGCTGGGGTTCGATCCTCGGGAAAACCCGCAGCTGAGTCGCCCCGGATCGAAGCTTTCGGTACGTGCGGAGTGGGCGGTAAAGCGCACCCTGTTTCAAGCTTTCTGTCGTAAACCTATGATTTGGCTGGATAGTTACGATTCAGTAAAGCGGGTTTTATCGTCCCTGGCCGGCGACGCCACGGCCGGGCCGGGCTTCGATTACAAGGTCAAGGGCGAGCTGGCTTCGGCGCCGCTGCTGGACTGTTTTGTCGCCGCGGCCGGGTTTATCGAGAACCTCGGGCTGGATGTGTCGGTGGCCGTGGGCCAGATGGTTTTCCCCCAGGACGACCCGGATCGCTACTTCTTCGAGGCCCTGAGCCTGTTCTGGCGGGCGCTGGACGACCATCTGCTCGACCAGTCGCCGCCGATCATGAGCTACAACCGCATGTTCTCGCTGTTCGGCGAGAACACTCCGGAGAACTTCAAGCTGCTCAGCGATGAGCGGCTGCGGCCGATGTCGCACCTGATGATCGACGAATTCCAGGACGTCTCGCCGCAGATCGTCTCGTGGATTCGCGCCAGCCTGCGCGAGATCCGCAGTCGCGGGCCGGCGATGCATGTCGGTCGCGGGGCGCAGCGCTCTTCGTTGCTCTGCGTGGGGGATGACTGGCAGTCGATCTACGGCTGGCGTGGCAGTTCGCCGAAGTACTTCATGGAGTTCAACAAGGAATTCCCGTCGCCGGCCACCAGCCGGGTGATGCTCAGTGAGAACTATCGCAGCCATCAGCACATCATCGACGCGGCGGAACATATCGTCCGCGCGGCGCCGGCGATTGCCGGGAAGAAGGCCAAGGCCAGCGGCGAACCCAAGGAAGTGTTGCCGGTGAATGTGCTGGACCGCGACGACCAGGGGCTGGCGGCGCGGCTGGCGGAGCACTATCGCAACGGTGATTCAATCTTGATGCTGTTTCGAAAAAGTAGCGATAAGTTATTGATAGAAGAGCATATTTTACCAATAGTTAATGTTGATTCTAGGTTGCCGGCGGAAGAGCGACGCCTCAAACAGCTGACCTACCACAGCTCCAAGGGCTTGCAGGCGGATGCGGTGTTCCTGCTCGGTGACTGCCAGCACCTGACCAGTTCGCCCTACAAGAACCAGGTCTATCGCATGGCCGGGCTGGGCAAGGATGGCGACAGTGAGCCCTACGACAATGCGCAGAAGGACGAGACCCTGCGCCTGGCCTATGTCGGCATCACCCGGGCGGTGAAACATTGCTACTGGTATGTGGACAGCCCGGACACCCAGGCGGCCAACGCGCCCAAGGCGTCGGACCGGATTCCCCAGGGCAAGCCGTTCTTCGCCGACCTGCGGGCATGAAAAAGCCCGCACAACGGCGGGCTTGAGGACAACCTGGGGCGGGTCAAGAAAAGAGAGCGGCCCTAGGCTTTCAGGGCGAGTGGCGGCATGAAGGCCTCCAACTCGTCTTCCACCGCCTCGATTATTCGTTCGACATCGGTGGCGTTCATCACGGTGGCGCAGGGGATGCCGGCAATGGCGATCATGGTCTCCCCGCTGGCACGATCGAAGAGCCGGGCGATCATGCTGCCGGGTGCATCCATGCTGGCCTCGAAGCCCATGGGGTGAAAATGCCAGCGCATCAGCTGGCAGGCGTTGGGAAAGGTGACTTTGCTGGCGGAGACTCTATTCATGGATTGCCCACCTTGTTCATTGAGCGCTTCCTTGTGCTCGCGGTAGGTATGGAAGGACCGTCAATGGACCAACCTGTGGAGCTTTTAAAAATAGCACCGGGATATGACATTCAACGGCTTTTTTTCAGGCCGTTTGGCAATTGCCTTGCACTTTTTTGATGCAGGTCATTTCCGCTAGCGGTTTAGGCAAAACGCCAGTATCCAGGGGCCATGCATTGGCCATTGAAGCGCTGGACGAACTTCGGCAAGCTGCGCCTTTCCGTCCCCCGAGTACCTTAATGTCTGCCCTTGATGATGGCCCGGCGCAAACCCAGGCCACCGGCGAGACGGTGCTGCGCTATCACCTGTGCTGGAAGCACCGCGACCTCGATGGCGTCATGGCGCTGTATCACCCGGAAATCCAATACAACGACTTTTTCCAGAACCGCACCCTGGGCCTGGACGAGTTGCGCGAATACGTGCGCAACAGCATGCCGCGCGCGCCCGACGAGGCCCTGGAGCACAGTGACCGCATCCGCCTGGACGGCAATACCGCGTTCATTCAATACCAGGTGACCCTGCGCGGCGGACAGGGTCTGGTGTCGTTTCGCGCCAGCGAGGCGATCACCGTGCGCGACGGCTTGATCTGGCGCGTCAACGAATACGCTTCCCTGGTGCGCGAGGCGGCGCCGAGCAAGGCCGGTGGCGGCGCGCGGCCGGCGGCCAGTCGCCTGGGCCTGTCGCCGCGCCAGCTGAGTTTCATGGCCGAGGACCTGCAGCAGTACTTCGAGCGCCAGCAGCCGTACCTCGACCCGGAGCTGGACCTGCAGCGGGTGGCGAAGGAGTGCGGCTACAGTCGCAACCAGATCTCCTACCTGCTCAACCAGGTGCTGGGGCAGAGTTTCTACCGCTATGTGAACCAGGCCCGCCTGCAGCATTTGCTGGCGGCGCTGGACCAGGCCGCGCCGCCGGTGCGTATCGATGAGTTGGCGTTCGCCGCCGGCTTCAATTCGCTGTCGGCGTTCTACAGCTGTTTCCGCCAGCACACCGGCCTGTCGCCCAAGGCTTATGCCAAGCAAATTTCTTTGCGTGCACGCGCGCAAGACAGCCCCTGAGCCCAGGCACTAGGATCGCCGCATTCGAAGTTCGGGTGGCGGAGTGCGTGTATGCCAGCGTGGCGCAACATCAGTTTATGGATGGATCAGCTCGACGAGCCGCTGCTGGCCCGGCCGTCGCTGGAGCAGGACCTGGATGTCGACGTGGCGATCATCGGCGCCGGTTATACCGGGTTGTGGACCGCCTATTACCTCAAGCGCCTGGCGCCGACCCTGAACATCGCCATCGTCGAGGCGCAGACCGCCGGCTTCGGTGCCTCCGGGCGCAACGGCGGCTGGCTGATGGGCAACCTGCTGGGGGAGGACCGGCTGCTGGCCGGGCTCAGCGCGCAGCAGCGCCGCGCCTCCTTCGACCTGCTGCACGGCATTCCCGATGAAGTGGCCAGCGTCCTCGAGCGTGAAGGCATCGACTGCGATTACCGCAAGGGCGGGGTGCTGTACTGCGCCGCGCGTTACCCCGAGCAGGAAATCACCCAGCGCCGCTACCTGGACAAGCTCTACCGCCAGGGCCTCGACGAGCGCGACTACCGCTGGCTGAGCCCCGAGCAACTGGCCCGGCAGATTCGCGTGGCCAAGGCCTACGGCGGCATCTACGCGCCCCATTGCGCGACCATCCAGCCGGCCAAGCTGGTGCGTGGCCTGGCGCGGGCCGTGGAGCGCCTGGGCGTGCCCATCTACGAAAACAGCCCGGTCAGCCACTGGCAGTCCGGCAGCCTGCAAACCGCCACGGCCAGCGTGCGTTGCCGCTGGATAGTGCCGGCGGTGGAGGGCTATTCGGTAACCCTGCCGCCCCTGGGCCGTTACCAGCTGCCGGTGCAAAGCCTGCTGGTGGCCACCGAGCCCTTGCCAGCCGCGACCTGGGACGAGATTGGCCTGAGCCAGGGCCAGGCGTTCAGCGAAAGCAGCCGCCAGGTCACCTACGGCCAGCGCACCGCGGATAACCGCCTGGTGTTCGGCGCCCGCGGCGGCTACCAGTTCGCCGGCAAGCTGCGCCACGACTTCGACCTGACCCGCAGCGAAGTCGAGCTGCGGCGCTACCTGTTCAGCGAGCTTTTCCCGCAGCTGAAAAACGTGCGGATCACCCATTCCTGGGGCGGCAACCTGGGCATGTCGCGGCACTTCCGGCCGCACATGCTCTGCGACCCTCGGCACGGTATCGCCTTGTCCGGCGGCTACGGCGGCGAAGGCGTGGGCGCCAGCAACCTGGGCGGGCGGACCCTGGCCGAGCTGATTCTCGAGCGCGACAGCGAGCTGACCCGCCAGCCCTGGGTGATCCCCGAGGGCGGCCTCGACGCCTTGCGCGCCTGGGAGCCGGAGCCGTGCCGCTGGCTGGGCTACAACGCGATCATTCGCAGCTTCGTCCATGAAGACCAGACCCTGGCCAACCCGGCCACGCCGCCCTGGCGCCGCCGGCTGGCCAGCCGGGTGGCGGGTTTCATGGAAGGGTTGATGCATTGAGCCAGGTTTTTTACAGCAGTTTCCACAGCGGTTTTTCCATCGACAGGTAGCGCCATGAGCATCACTCAATTCAAGAACACCGCCCACGCCACCCTGGAGCAATCGACTCCGGTGGCCGTGCCCCTGGGCAGCCCGGTCGCCGTGACTTCGGTGACCTGCGTCGAGCGCAACGACGGCGTCGAAACCGGCATCTGGGAGTGCACGCCCGGGCGCTGGCGGCGGCAGATCGTTGCCCAGGAGTTCTGCCATTTCATCCAGGGGCGTTGCACCTTCACTCCGGACAACGGCGAACCCCTGCTGATAGAAGCCGGCGATGCACTGATGTTGCCGGCCAACAGCACCGGGACCTGGGACATCCAGGAAACCGTGCGCAAGACCTACGTGTTGATTTTCTGATCCTTTGATTGCCTGCCAATAAAAACAACCCACACAGGAATCGCCCCATGATCCGTAAAAAACCGGCTTTATCGCTGTGCGTGCCGTTGCTGCTGGTGGCTTCCTTCAGCCAGGCGGCCGAGACCGTGAAGATCTACAACTGGTCGAGCTACATCGCCCCGGACACCCTGAAGAACTTCCAGAAGGAAACCGGCATCGGTTTCAGCTACGACGTCTACGACAGCAACGAAACCCTGGACGGCAAGCTGATGACCGGTCGCTCCGGTTATGACGTGGTGTTTCCCTCCAACCACTTCATGGCCCGGCAGATCGAGGGCGGGGCGCTGAAGAAGCTCGACAAGAGCCAGTTGCCGAACTGGAAGAACCTCAACCCGGTGCTGCTCGAGGCCTTGCAGACCAACGACCCGGGCAACGAGCATGGCTTCCCGTACCTCTGGGGCAGCACCGGGATCGGCTACAACGTCGCCAAGGTCAAGGCGGTGCTGGGGGACAACGCGCCGGTGGATTCCTGGGACCTGATCTTCAAGCCCGAATACATGCAGAAGCTGCAGAAGTGCGGGGTGGCGATCCTCGACAACGGCCCCGAGCTGCTGCCGGCGGCGCTGAATTACCTGGGCCTGCCGCACCACAGCAAGAACCCCGAGGACTACAAGAAGGCCGAAGCGTTGCTGCTGAAGATCCGGCCTTACGTCAGCTACTTCCATTCCTCCAAGTACACCGGCGACCTGGCCAATGGCGATATTTGCGTAGCGGTGGGCTTCTCCGGCGATGTGCTGCAAGCCGATAGCCGGGCCAAGGAGGCCAAGAACGGCGTGGAAATCGGCTATGCGATTCCCAAGGAAGGCGCGCCGATCTGGTTCGACATGGTGGCCATGCCCAACGACGCGCCGGACGAAAAGGCCGGGTACGCCTACATGAACTACCTGCTGCGCCCGGAGGTGATGGCCGAGATCACCAACCATGTGCACTACGCCAACGGCAACGAGCAGGCCGACAGCCTGGTCGACCCGGCCATCAAGAGCGACACCAAGGTCTACCCGAGCCCAGACATGATGGGCAAGCTGTTCGCCCTGGAAGCCATGCCGCTGAATATCGACCGGATCCGCACCCGGGTGTGGAACAAGATCCGTACCGGTAGCTGAGACATTGCGCCGCTCCCCGATCTGGCGACCGGGGAGCGCTGCCTTTATTGCGTTATCTTCAGTCGCATCGCCAGCAGCACGCCCAGCAGCGCGGCCGCCAGCACCAGCGCCGCCGGGGCGGACCAGCCGGCATAGGCGACGGCGGCACTCAGGGCGATGGGCGCGAGCACCTGGCCCAGGTAGTTGCCTTGCATCACCAGGCCCAGGCACAGCGGGACCAGCGCGGGCTGCGGCGAGGTCAGCGAGGTGCTGGCGAGGATGGTGGCGGGGAGCATGCCGGCCACCGCGCAAAAGAAGAAACACAAGGGGATCACCAGATCGGTCGGCGTGGCCGAGAGGAAGATGCCCATCCCGGAAAGCCCCATGACGATACTGGTGCCGGCAAGCAGGACTTGCGGGCGGACGCCGCGTGACAGCAGCAGGCCGGCGCCGATGTTGCCGATGATATTGACCGCCACCACCGTGGCGCTGACCAGCCCGGCGCTGGTGATCGACAACCCCACACGCTGCATGAGGAACACCGGCAGGAAGGCCATCACCGCGAAGAACTGCAGGTTGTAGGCGGTGAACATCAGCGCCATCAGCAGCGGCTGGCGCGCGCGCAGCACGCTGCTCAGGGAGTGGCGCAAGCCGGATTGCAGTTGGTGGCGCAGCGCCAGCGAGTCCCTGGGTGTGGTCAGCGGCAACAGCAGGGCCGCCAGCAAGGTCAGGGCCGCGCCCGCGATCCAGCCCTGTTGCCAGCCCCCCAGCAATGGCCCGATAAGCATCGAGGTGCCGATACCGAACGCCATGAAGGTGCTCCAGATACCGAACACCAGATTGCGTTTGTGCGCCGGGACCAGGCGGTTGAGCACCGCCGGTGCCGCGACCACCACCATGACGAACCCCAGGCCTTCGACAAAACGCGTGGCCAGCAGCCCGTGGAAGTCATGCAGGCTGGCACCCAATGCGCTGGCGGCGCACATGATCAGCAGGCCGAGGGCCAGCAGATAACGGTCGCCCCAGCGCTGCACAAGGATGCCGGCGGCGATGCCGCCAAACACCCCGACCAAGGGGAAGGCCGACATGATCCAGCTCAGGGACTCCAGGGAGCGACCGAATTCCTGCTGCAACTCGGGCAAGGCGATGGTGGCCTTGCCGATATGCAGCGCCGCGGCAATGCCGGCAAACAGCACATTGAACACCGCGGGCCAATAGGCGGTATCGGCGACGGCGTAGCTGAGGGTGTCTGGCTTGGTTGAGGTCATGGGCTTCTCCGAAGGCAGGCGCGCGAGGATGGTCGGGGTGCGGCGCGCCACTGGGTCGGAGCTGACTGTAAAAGTTAAAGTTGACTTCAAGTCAATCGACAAAAACGGGATGTTGCGTTCTGTCCATGACGTCATTCAGCGGCCGGTCCCGCCGGGCGCAATGCCCGGGCGGAACGGTGCCAGAAGCGGGGCGGTGATAGTGCCGGCGCCCGGTCGGGCGCCGTGGGTGAGGCGTCAGGCTTCAGGTGAACTGGGTGTTTTCCGGCAGCAGGGCGCCGCCATCGACGATCAGGGTCTGCCCGGTGATATAGCCGGCCTGTTCGGACGCGAGAAACAGCATGGCGTGGGCGATGTCCTGCGGGCTGCCCAGGCGCTTGAGCGGGATGCTCTCGGCCAGGGCCGGGGAGTCGCCGAGGTTAGCCATGGCCTGGGTGGCGATCAGGCCGGGTTCGACGCCATTGACGGTGACCCGGTGCTCGGCCAGTTCCAGGGCCGCCGCACGGATAAAGCCGTTGACCCCGGCCTTGGACGCGGCGTAGTGGGCCAGCCCGGGAATCGCCGTGCGCGGCCCGGTCACCGAAGAGGTGATGACGATGCGCGGATGCTCGGCCCGGCACAGCGCCGGCAGCGCCGCCTGGGTCAGCCAGAAACAGCTCTTGAGGTTCACCGCCAGGGTCGACTCGAGGATTTCGTCCCTCAGGTCGCGCAGGTTCTCCATCGGGAACACCGCGGCGTTGTGCACCAGCAGGTCCAGCCCGCCAAAGGCCCTGAGGGTGGCGGCCACCGCCTGGTTCGCCGCGGCCCGGGTACTCAGGTCCACGGTCAGCAGCTCGGCGCTGCCGCCGGCTTCGCGGATCAGGCGCAGGGTTTCGGCGCCCGAGGCTTCGCTGCGAGTGGCGAGCAGCACCTTGGCACCCTGGGCGGCGAAGACTTGCGCGATGGCGCGGCCAATGCCTTGGCCGGAGCCGGTGACCAGGGCGATACGGCCAGTGAGGTCGAGCATCATGAGGTTTCTCCTTGAGTGACGGTGCCCAGGCATTCGTCCAGCAGACGGTTGTGCAGGTCGACGTCGTCGATGGTGGCCGCCGGGCACAGCAGCGCCATGTTGTGGAAGGGGGTCAGCAACACCCCGCGGTTGAGCAGGTAGAGATGCAGGTAGGCCTCGATCAGGCCATGGCGGGCATGGTGGGCTTCGCCGCCGTTGCGCGGCGCGTGGTCCATGAACAGGTATTCGACCCGGGCGCCGATCCGCGTCACGTGCCAGGGCAGGCGGTGCTTGGCGATCAGCGCCTGGACCCCGGCCCGCAGGCGCTCGGCCAGGGTGATCATGTGGGCGTAGTTGGCCGCGCTCATGACCTCGCTGAAGGTGGCGCGCATGGCCGCCATTTGCAGGGCGTTGCCGGCCAGGGTGCCGCCGAAGCCGAAGTGATTGATCGCCTGCCCGGGCTGGAAGTGCGGCAGCACCTGCCAGATGCGCTCGGCCATGGCCTGGCTGGTCCCCCAGACGGCGGTGGGGATGCCGCCGGCGATGCATTTGCCGAGCACGAAGAAGTCCGGTTGCAGGCCGTGTTCGCCGCTGTAGCCGGCCGGGCCGCAGGAGATGGTGTGGGTTTCGTCGATGATCAGCGGCACATCGAAACGCCGGGTCAGCTCGCGCAAACCATCGTGGAAGCCGGGGGCGGGCGGGACCATGCCGACGTTGGTCATGAAGGGCTCGGTCAGCACCGCGGCCACGTCGCCACGGGCCAGTGCCGCCTCCAGCGCCGGCAGGTCGTTGAACTCCACCAGCCGGGTGGTGGCGTCGTGCCGCAGGCCATTGGCGTGCACGCCTTCGCGGGGAATCATCTGGCCGTCGGCGTCGAACTCGACCTGGGACTCGTCGACGCTGCCGTGGTAGTTGCAGTTGAACACCAGCACTTTCTCCCGGCCGGTGATCATCCGGCACAGGCGCAGCACGAAACGGTTGGCGTCGGTGGCGGAGGTGGTGACCTGCCAGAACGGCAGGCCGAAGCGCCGTACCAGTTCCTCGCCGACCCACAGGCTGTCGGCGGTCGGCAGCATCAGGGTCGAGCCGTGCCGGGCCTGGTGGGCGATGGCGTCGGCCACGGCGGGCTGGCCATGGCCGAACATGGCGCCGGTGTCGCCCAGGGCGAAGTCGACGTAGCGGTTGCCGTCGCAGTCGGTCAGCGTCGCGCCTTGGGCGTCGGCTACCAGGATCGGGTACAGCCCCGGCCATTGCTGCATCCAGTGCAGCGGCGCGCCGTACAGCCAGTGCTTGAGGTTTTCCCGGTAGAAGCCGGCGGAGCGCGGGTGGCGTTCGGCGAACAGTTGCAGCTCGGATTGGTAACGGCTGGCGACGCGGTCGAGATTGAGGCCGAGGGTCATGATTGGAGTCCTGTGGGATTTAGAGGAGGAAGGCGGGTACCTGGGTAGCCGCTGCCGAGCAACGCGAGGCTGCGATCGGCAACGCAGTTGCCGCGAAACCTGCGCTTGCGGTGCGTCAGGCGGAACGCGTTGCCCGGATTGCGCCCGCTGCGCGGTCGATCGCAGCCTCGCTGTCGCTCGGCAGCGGCTACAGGTGGCTACAGGCGGCTACGGGTTGGCATCAGGTGTAATCGGTGCGGTTCAGCACATGGGCGAGGGCGCCTACCGGGAAGTTGCTGGGGGTGGCGAAGTCGCTGCCCTGGTAGCCGAAGATCTTGCCGTCGGTCCTGCCCGCTTGCAGGTCGATCAGCACCAGGCCCAGGGTCGGCACGATCTTTTCGCGCCAGACGAACAGGTACAGCTGTTCGGCGATCTTGTAGTAATGGCAGCGATCGGTGTCCGCCAGGCCCTGCTCGACGCCCTTGAGGCACTGCCAGCTGTAGAAATTGCGGTTCAGGTAGAGGTGCTCGTAGGCCTCGGTGGCGCTGTAGATGTACTGGTTGCGCAGGCCGACCAGTTCCTCGGTCAGCGCGTGTTGCGGGCTGCTGGCGCTGTGCGGTGCGTCGATGCTGCCATGGATGAACTGGGCCTGGACGCTGGTCAGCTCGCGGCCGGACAGGGCGCGACTGAACAGATCGACCCGGGTCTCGGCCTGGCTCGGCAGCTGCCCGATCACCGCGGTGAAGAGGTTCCGGCCCAGGTCGAGGATCAGGCTCACCGAGTGGACCTGGCCGTTCTCCGACTTGAGAAAGTCCACCAGGTAAATGCCGGAACGTATTGAAGTAGCTCGATAAATAGCCTCGCCGCAGGTCTGGCTTTCAGTGTCCCGCCAATGCAGCGTCTGTGAGCCGAACAGGTGTTCGATGCGCCAGCCGTTGGCGAAATGCAGGGTCAGGCTACGGCCGTTGAGGTCATCCAGGCTGGGCAGGACATGGTTGTCGGCGGCAAAGCCTTCGGCCAGGGCGCCAACGGTAATCCATTCGGGTTGCAGGTTCATGAGGGCGGTTCTTGTCGATGAAGGAGAACCTCATGTTCAGCGTGCAAGCCGTTGTTGCCCATCAACCGAATGGTTGAGGCGCGACGGTTTTTTACAGGAACAGCGCGCTCACCAGCTCGGTGCGGTTGTTCACCCCGACCTTGCGGAACAGGTTGATCAGGTGGGTCTTGACCGTCGGCAGGCCCAGCGCCAGTTGCTGGGCGATGGTCTTGTTGCAGGCGCCGTCGCGCAGCAGCCAGGCGATCTGCCGCTCCCGGGGCGTGAGGGCCTCCAGGCGTTCGTCGTGGCGCGAATAGGGCGCCTGGGCGGCGATTTCCAGCAGGCCTTGCAGCGCCTGCAGGGTGCTCAGTTCGTCAGGTTGGAACGGGCCCAGGCTGGCGTCGCGCAGCAGGGACAGGCCGGCGATCGGGCTGCCGCTGGCATTGCGCGCGAGGATCTCCACCACATCCAGCACCCCATGGCGTTGCAGGAAGCCCTGGTAAACCTCGGTTTCATGCCGACCCTGCTGGGCCATGCCCATGTGCAGCGACAGCACCGGGCGGCCCGCCGCCACGCAGTTACGCGGGCGCAGTGGGTCGTAGTGCCGGTAGCGTTGCAGGTAGGCCTCATGCATCTGCTGGCTCATGTGATACAGCGAGAAATGCTCGGCCTGCAGCTGCGCGTCGATGCGGTAGAAGGCGCACAGGGTCGCCGGCACCACCCGGGTAAAGGCGCCGATGCAGCGCTGGCCGAGTTCATGGGCGTTGGGCAGGGGGCTGTTGAGGCTATGGGTACTGATCATCGAAGGGCTCCTGGCGGATACTGACGGCTTCGCGTCAATGGGCAGAAGAAGCGGGCAAGTCGCGATGCAGTATGGACATTGTCGGGAATGTCGGAGGGCAAAAAAACGCTGCCGGTTCCAACGCCCGGGAGGCGAGGGACACGGCAGCGGCTATCAGGGCCTCAGCGGCGGGCCTGGGTGAAGCCCAGCTCCAGGGCCGCGACTATGGCGTCGATCTGCGGTGGCTGGATCACCAGCGGCGGCGACAGGATGATCTTGGTCCCCACCGGACGCACCATCACCCCGTTGTCGCGAGCGATCTGCGCCACCTGGTTGGCATAACCGCCCATGGGGTCGATCGGCTCGCGGGTGCTCTTGTCGGCCACCAGGTCGAGGGCAATCATCAGGCCCTTGCCGCGCACTTCACCGACGCTGTCGAAGCGCTCGGCGAACGGCAGCAGCTTATTGAGCATGTAGTCGCCCATTTTCGCGGCGTTGGCCGGCAGGTCTTCCTTGACCACGATGTCGAGGCTGGCCAGGGCCGCCGCGCACGCCACCGGGTGCCCGGAGTAGGTGTAGCCGTGCATGATCGCGCCGGTGAAGTTGGCGTTCTTGCTGAACGCCGACTCGATCCGCTCGTTGACCACCGTGGCGCCCAGCGGGATGTAGCCGGAGGTGATGCCCTTGGCCAGGCACATGATGTCGGGTTTCACGCCCCACAGGCGGCTGCCGAACATCGAGCCGCTGCGGCCGAAACCAGTCACCACTTCGTCGGCGATCAGCAGCACGCCGTACTTGTCGCAGACCTCGCGGATCAGCGGCCAGTAGTTGGCCGGCGGCACTATCACGCCGCCGGCGCCCTGGATCGGCTCGGCGATAAAGGCCGCGACGGTGTCGGGGCTCTGGAACTGGATTTCCCGCTCGAGCAGGTCGGCGCAGATCTTGCCGAGTTCTTCCGGGTCCTGGCTGTAGGGGTTGCGGTACAGCCACGGGGTGTCGACGTGGAAGCAGCCGGGCAGCAGGGGCTCGTAGTTGCGCCGGAACACCGTGTTGCCGTTGACCGATGCGCCGCCGAAATGGGTGCCGTGGTAGCCCTGGCGCAACGAGATGAACTTGGTGCGATCGGCCTGGCCTTCGAGTTTCCAGTACTGGCGGGCCAGTTTCAGCGCGGTCTCGATGGCGTCCGAGCCGCCGGAGCTGAAGGCCACGCGGCGCATGCCCTCGGGTTCCAGCAGGTTCATCACCACCCGCGACAGTTCTTCGGCGCGCGGATGGCTGACGCCGTCGAACAGCTGGAAGTATTCCAGCTCGTCCAGCTGGGCGGTGATCGCCGCCTTCACTTCCTTGCGGTTGTGGCCGACGTTGACGTTCCACAACCCGGCGACGCCATCCACCAGTTGGTGGCCCTGGTCGTCGTACACATAGCAGCCATCGCCGCGGACAATACGAATCGGCTCGCGTTGTTGCATTTCGTTGGGGTGCAGCATGGGATGCCAGAAGCGGCTTGGTTCGCTCACGTTGAGTCTCCTGAAAACGCACGGACAGCGTGGGACATAGTAGTGCGCCCTTTACCGGATGCGTGCTTGCCTCTGTGTGCCAGGTACTTGATCGCCACTGCCATCGACCCGCTGTCCCTGATTCCGCTGTCCACCTGGAAAACCGTGTTGGCAGGATTTACGACCGCTGCGCGGCCGAGCGCAGGCTTCGCCAGCGGCTACAGGGTGCGCGGTGTTTTTGTAGCCGCTGCCGAGCCTGCGAGGCTGCGAACGGTTGCGGAGCAACCGTAAATCCTGAGTCCGCAATCTGTCTGGAAAAACGCGTTGGCAGGTTTGGCGACGGCTGCGCCGCCGATCGCAGGCTGCGCCAGCGGCTACAGGGTACGCGGCGCTTGTGTAGCCGCTGCCGAGCTCGCGAGGCTGCGATCGGTTGCGAAGCAATCGCAAATGCTGAGTCCGCGGTCTATCTGGATAGATACGCCAGTGGCGGCAAAAGCGTGTGTCGCGGTTTCCCTGGCAGCCAGTGGCAAGTTTCGCGGCAGCCAGGATCAAGACGCTGGCCGGCGTTGGTCTCAGAGTTCGATCCATGAGGCCAACTAGCGAGGATTGCCCATGAGTATTGCCATCGACCCACGTGTCGCCGCCTTTATCGACAGCCAGCACGGCCTGTTGATCGACGGGCGCAGCCAACCGGCCTTGTCCGGCGCGCAGATGCCGGTGTTCAACCCGGCCACCGGCGAAGAGCTGACCCGCGTCGCCGCCGGCGCCGACGCCGATATCGACCTGGCCGTGGCCGCCGCGCGACGGGCCTTCGAGGGCCCATGGGCGGCGCAGCGCCCGGCGGATCGCGAGCGCCTGCTGCTGAAGCTGGCGGATCTGCTGGAAGCCCACGGCGAGGAGCTGGCGCAGCTGGAAACCCTCAACAACGGCCAGTCGATCCACCTGGCCCGAGCCCTGGAAGTTGGCGCCGCCGCCGAGTTCACCCGCTACATGGCGGGCTGGGCGACCAAGATCGAAGGCAAGAGCCTGGACCTGTCCATCGCCGCCGTCCCGGGCGCCCGCTACCGCGCCTACACGGTGCCGGAGCCGGTGGGCGTGGTCGGGGCCATCGTGCCGTGGAATTTCCCCTTGCTGATGGCCATCTGGAAAATCGTCCCGGCCCTGGCCTGCGGCTGCACCGTGGTGCTCAAGCCGGCCGACGAAACCCCGCTGACCGCCTTGCGCCTGGGCCAGTTGTGCCTGGACGCCGGGATCGCCCCGGGGGTGGTCAATGTGGTCACCGGCAGCGGCGCCCAGGCCGGCGCGGCCTTGTCCGCGCACAAGGGCATCGACAAGCTGGCGTTCACCGGTTCGACCCAGATCGGCAAGGTCATCGGCCATGCGGCGGTGGACAATATGACCCGGTTTTCCCTGGAGCTGGGCGGCAAGTCGCCGGTGATCGTGCTCGATGACTGCGACCCCCAGGCCGCGGCCGCCGGCGCCGCCGGGGCGATCTTCTTCAACCAGGGCCAGGTCTGCACCGCCGGTTCGCGCCTGTATATCCAGCGGGCGATCTTCGACCAGGTGCTGGAACGCCTGGCGGCCATCGCCGGCTCCCTGAGCATCGGCCCCGGGCTGGACGAGCAGGCACAGATCAACCCGCTGATTTCCGCCAAGCAGCAGAAGCGCGTGCTGGACATGATCGGCCAGGGCGTGGCCGACGGCGCCCGGGTGCTGTGCGGCGGGGTCGCCTATGGCGAGCAGGGCTTCTATGTGCGGCCGACGGTACTGGCCGACGTGCACGCGGGCATGCAGGTGGTGCGCGAGGAAATCTTCGGCCCGGTGGTGGTGGCCACGCCTTTCGACGCTATCGACGAGGTGGTGGCGCTGGCCAACGACAATCAGTACGGGCTGGGGGCGAGCATCTGGTCCAACGACCTGGCCAAGGTCATGGACCTGATCCCGCGGATCAAGGCCGGCACGGTCTGGGTCAATACCCACAACATGCTCGACCCGTCGATGCCGTTTGGCGGCTACAAGCAATCGGGCATCGGTCGCGAAATGGGCCATGCGGCGATCGAGGCGTACACCGAGAACAAGTCGGTGTGCATCGCCTATTGACCTGTAGCCGCTGCCGCAGGCTGCGATCGCGCCCGCAGGGTGCGCAAGATCTCAAGATCGCCGAAGGCCTTCGGCCTTATCGCAGCCTGCGCCAGCGGCTACAGTCGGATGCAGTCATCCGGCGACTCCAGGCTGCGCAGACAGCCAGGTAAAACACGCCCGCCCGGCGTGCCCTTGAAATGCCTAGAACAACAACATCACCCATGCTTTCGAGGTTTAGCACCATGTCTTTCAACGACAGACTCACCCGCCACCTGAACCAGGGCGTGGTCGGCTTTCCCACGGCCCTGGCCAGCGCCGTCGGCCTGATCATGGCCAGCCCGGTGATCCTCACCGCCACCACCGGCTTCGGCATCGGTGGCGGGGCGTTCGCCGCGGCCATGCTGATCGCGATGCTGATGATGCTCGCGCAATCGACGACCTTCGCCGAGGCGGCGTGCATGATTCCCACCACCGGTTCGGTGTACGACTACCTGGCCTGCGGCCTGGGACGCTTCTTCGCGATCACCGGGACCATTTCCGCCTACCTGATCGTGCATGTGTTCGCCGGCACGGCGGAAACCATCCTCAGCGGCGTCATGGCCCTGGTGAACTTCGAGTCCCTCAACACCCTGCTGGAACAGAGCGGCAGCGCCTGGCTGGTGGGTGTCGGGCTGGTGATCTTCTTCGGCCTGCTGAACGCCGTGGGCATCACCGCGTTCAGCCGGGCCGAGGTGATCCTCACCTTCGGCATGTGGACCACCCTGATCATCTTCGGCGTGGTCGGGGTGTTCAAGGCGCCGGCGGTGGAGCTGAGCGGCTGGTTCGGCGAGTCGATGGTCGGCACCGACCTGACCACCATTCTTTCGCTGGTGGGCATGGCCATGTTCATGTTCGTCGGTTGCGAATTCGTCACGCCGCTGACGCCGGAGGTGCGCAAGGCGGCGAAAACCATTCCCCGGGCCATGGCCCTGGGCCTGGTGGGGGTAGCCACCTGCATGTTCATCTACGGCGCGGCGATGAAGCGCCAGGTGGCAAACACTGCGCTGAGCGAAGACGGCAGCGTGCACCTGCTGGACACGCCCATGGCCATCCCGCAGTTCGCCGAGCAGGTGATGGGGCCGTACGGGCGGATCTGGCTGGGCGTCGGCCTGCTGTTCGCCGGGGCGGCGACCATCAACACGCTGATGGCCGGGCTGCCGCGCATCCTCTATGGCATGGCGCTGGACGGCGCGCTGCCCAAGGCCTTCACCTACCTGCACCCACGCTTCAAGACGCCGCTGCTGTGCATCGCCGTGGCGGTGCTGATCCCGTGCCTGCACGCCTGGTGGCTGGGCGGCAGCACGGACAACATCATGCACCTGGTGCTGGCCGCGGTCTGTGCCTGGAGCACCGCCTACCTGCTGGTGACCCTGGCGGTGGTGGTGCTGCGCATCCGTCGTCCGGATTTGCCACGGGCCTACAAGTCGCCCTGGTTCCCGCTGCCGCAGATCGTCTCGTCGATCGGCATCCTCCTGGGCATGTGGTTCATCACGCCGCCGGGCATGAACCCGCGGGACATCTACGTGCCCTTTGGCAGCATGCTCGGCCTGACGGCGATCTATGCGCTGGTCTGGACGGTCTTCGTGCAGAAGGTCAACCCGTTCCGCCCGGTGCCGGTGGAAGAGGTGCTGGAGAATGCCTTCAACCTGCAATCCCCTGAAATCCAAGCGCAGAACCTGCCTGGAGCCAAGCCCGATGAACAGTACAAGCTGGCGGCAAAACCTCTCTGAGTTCTGGCGGCGGCCACCCTCGGGCTATCGCCCGGGGGTGACCCTGAGCCAGCTGCGCCGCGACCTGCCGGGGCTCGACTGTGCCACGCAGGCCCCCGGGCTGGCGCACTTCACCTGGGCTGAGGAGGGCTTGGGCTTCGAAGTCGAGGAGTTGCCACAGGCGCAGTTCCTGATGCACCTGGTGGTCTGCGAATTTCGCCTGCGCGTCCCCGGTTCGCCGGGGCCGCAGGCGCGGATCGATATCCGCCATACCGGCGCGATCCGTCGCCAGGGCGTCGCTGCTGGCCTGAAGCAGGGCGCTCAGGAAGAGTGGGCGGGGCTGTTGCAGCAGTTGCACAGCGACCCGCAGCTGCTGGCGGCGCTGCTGCCGCTGGACTTCAAGCGCCTGCAACTGCAGCGCGACGAGCAGGGCTGGCTGGTGCGCCTGGAGCATTTCGGCGCCAGCGAGGTGGTCAACCGGCTGCCCGGTTTCCGCCGTTATATCCGCCTGAGCGCCGAGCAGCGTGGCGCCTTGCTGGCGGCTTTCAAGCGCCTGCATTCCCTGTTGTGCAATCACTGAACCATGCCCACCCGTGCTGGCACAGCCCGTGCTTAGGCTATAACGGACTATCCATTGCGCCGCGCTTCCTTGCCCGGCAAATAGATAACATGTTAATGATATCGCCATAACAACAAAGGCGGTTTCAGCCGGCTTCTGGAGGTGCACAGTGCTTGCTTCGCAAAGTTTCGGTTCCTGGATTGACGCATTGCAGGGGGTTTGTGGTCGGTTCGACGCTCGCCAGGCGTTGAACTCGGCGTTGTTCATCGGCGAAGTCGGCTTGCGCGACTACGCCGGCCTCGAAGTGGCGCAGATCCGCACCAATGCCGGACTGATCTCGCGCAAAAGCACCAGCGTCGATCACGAAGACGACCGCTTCTGCTTCTTGATCATGCAGCGCAGCGGCCATGCTCAGCTCAGCCAGGGCGGCGAGCGCATCGAGCTGGCGCCGGGGGAAATGGCCTTGCTGGACTCGGCCGGGGCCTGTGAAATCGTTCCTCACGGCCTGATCGAACATGCCTCGCTGCATTTGTCCCGGGACGAGGTGTATCGCCATCTGCCGGCGCAGCAGCGCAAGTTCGGCAAGCTCTCGCAGAATTGCGCCAGTGGCCGTTTGATGCGCCTGCTGGTGGAGCAGATCTGTGGCGACGAGCTGCAAGGTTGCGCCGCCCAGCAGGAAGGCCAGGCGTTGCAGGAAGCGCTGATCGCCTTGCTCGGCCCGACCCTGCGCCAGACGCCCGGCGCGAGCCTCGACGGCTACGACAGCCAGCACGGCGGTTGCCTGCGCAGCCAGGCCCGGCAGTTGATCAACCAGTCCCTCACCGAGCCCAACCTGACCCCGGTATCACTGGCCAGCCAGATGAATATCTCGGTGCGCCAGCTGTACCGGCTGTTCGAAGAGCAGGGCGACAGCGTCTGCCGTTTCATCCAGCGCGCGCGCCTCGACCGCAGCGCGGCGGACCTGAGCAACCCGCGCCTGCGCCACGCGTCGATCACCGACATTGCCTTCAAGTGGGGGTTCACCGACTCGGCGCACTTCAGCCGCACCTTCAAGAAGCATTTCGAGCAGTCGCCGCGGGATTACCGGGCTCGTTCGCTGAACGCCTGAGGTCCGATCAACCCCAATCCTGTAGGAGCGAGCTTGCTCGCGATAGGGCCGGTGCATTCAACAGGGTTGTCGCCCGCAGGATTGCCATCGCGAGCAAGCTCGCTCCTACAGTTGGGCTGGTTTGCCTGTAGGAGCCAGCGAGCTTGCTCGCGACAAAACCGGTGATGCCTTACGGATTCTCCAGGTCGTGCCCCAGGGACTGGATAAACAGCGAGAACAGTTCCGGCTGTGAAGAAATGTCCAGCTTGGCGTAGAGATGGCGCCGGTGCACCTTGATGGTGTCCGGCGAGATCTTCAGCCGCTCGGCCATGGCCTTGGAAGAAAAACCGCGGAGGATCAGCCGGGCGATCTCCACTTCCCGATCCGACAAAACGCCACAGCCGAAATGACTGAGGGCGTCGCGGATCTGGCTGGCCATTTCTTCCGCGGCGGGCGCTGGCGGACGCTGGTTGCTTTGCTGCCAGTGCTGCTGCATCAGCGGCAGGACCCAGGCCGAGAAGGTGGTGAGCTGGCCGATTTCCTCGGCGCTGAACGGTCGCTGCATGCCCAGCGACAGGGACAGGGTGCCGGCCTCGGGGATCTGCAGGATGAACTGCAGCTCGTCCTCCAGCACGTTGTCGTGGAAGTAGCTGGAGAAATATTCGGTCTGCCGGAAATGGTCCGGCGCCACTTCTTCCAGGCGGTACAGGCCGTTGGGGTAGCCCTCGCGGCAGGCCTGGAAAAACGGGTCCAGCAGGTACAGGCCGTTGAGGTAGGTGAGCATCGACGCTGGCTTGTCCGAGGGCTCGGCATCGTATTCCTCGAGGGCGATGGGCAGGCCGTTGTGGGGATAGAAGATCGCCAGGGCGTTATCGAACGGCAAGGCCTGGTGCAGCAACAGCACCAGTTGCTTCCAGAAGCGCTCGCCGCCGATCTGCGAGAGGGTGCGCCCGAGTCCGGCATGCATGCCGATTTCCCTGAACAGAGTGATCAAATAGGTGGCTCCGCGTCGATGTTGCTGTGGCCTGGCGTGCTGCTTTGCGCCAGCTGGAAGCACGGTTTCGGCGATTTGCCCGGCCACGTCAAGGGGGAGTACTCCAATAGGGGAATTGGCCCTGTACCCCCGGCTACCTAAAGTGGCCTCCATCAAGTGCGACCCAGAGCGCATCCGCCTGACATTCTTCGTTTCTGCCTCAGACCAAAAATAACCACGAGGATAACGACATGAGCTCTCCCTGTGCGCCGCAAGGCGCCCTGAAACCCACGCTGAGCGTGTTCGATGTGGTGGCCATTACCGTGTCGGGCGTGACCCCGGCCAGTTCGGTCTTCGTCATCGCGCCGTTCGCCATTCACCAGGCCGGCAGCGGGGTGTTCCTGGCCTTTGTCATGGCCGGGCTGCTGGCCCTGATGTTCGCCTTCTGCTATGCCGAACTGGGCCGCGCCCACAACAGCGCCGGCGGCGAGTACGTGTACGCCAAGCGGGTGTTCGGCGGCATGGCCGGTTACGCGACCTTTCTCACGGTGCTGGTGATGTTGCTGTTCATTCCGCCGGTGCTGGCCACCGGCGCGGCGACTTACCTGAACAACGCCCTGGGCACGCGTTTCGATTCGCAGACTGTGGCCCTGGTGATCGTGGTCTGTAGCTATGCGCTGGGCATCCTCAATATCAAGCTCAACGCCTGGATCACCGGAACCTGCCTGCTGCTGGAGATTGCCGCGCTGCTGGTGATCGTGTTCCTGGGCTTCGGCAACGCCTCGCAGCCGGCGAGCATCCTGCTGCAACCGCAGATCGTCGAGAACGGCGTGCTGCACATGGCGCCCTGGGCCCTGGTGATCGGCGCGGTGGGTATCGGCCTGTTTTCCTACAACGGTTACGGCCCGGCGGTGCTGCTGGCCGAAGACATGAAATGCAAGGGGCAGGGCGTGCACAAGGCGGTGCTCTGGTCGCTGGTGCTGGTGGTGATCATCGAACTGGTGCCGCTGACCGCGCTGCTGATCGGCGCGCCGTCCCTCAGCGCCATGCTCGCCAGCCCCGATCCCATTGGCTACCTGCTCACCAGCCACGGCAACGAAACCCTGTCGCGGGTGGTCAGCGCCGGGATCTTCCTGTCGGTGTTCAATGCGATTGTCGCCATCGTGATCCAGATCGGCCGGGTGGTGTTCTCCAGCGGCCGCGATGCCTTGTGGACGCCGGGCATCAACCGCCTGTTCACGCGGATTCATCCGCGCTGGGACTCGCCATGGCTGGCCACGCTGTTCCTGGCCGTTCCCTCGGCGGTGCTCAGCTTCAGCTCGAACCTGGCCGACCTGACCTCGTTCAGCGTGCTGCTGATCATGCTGGTGTACCTGATCGTCGCCCTCAGCGCGCTGATGAGCAGGGTGCTGCTGCGCGATCGCGCCCACCCGTACCGCATGCCGATGTGGCCGTTACCGGCGCTGCTGGCGGTGATCGGCGCCGGTTATCTGTTGTTCAATCTGTTCCTGGACGCTTCGCTCAGGGACATCATGGTGATCGTCGGCCTGCTGGCGCTGTCGGTGATCCTGTATGGCACCAACGGCCGGTTCAGCCCGGCGTTCCAGAAACTCTAAGGAGAAGTCATGCGCGCACGTCAATTGGGGATCAGCCTGGGCCTGGGTACTCCCGGCCCCTTCAATGCCATCACCGATGTTCCGGGGGTACGGGTAGGCCACAGCACCCTCAGGACCACGATCGACGGCAAGCAGGTGCGTACCGGGGTGACCCTGATCCAGCCCCGCGAAGGCTTTGCCCGGCTGCAACCCTGTTTCGCCGGCTGCCATGTGCTCAACGGCAACGGCGATGCCACCGGGCTGGAGTGGATCCGCGAGGCGGGCCTGCTGACCACGCCGCTGGCCATCACCAACACCCACAGCGTCGGCGTGGTGCGCGATGCGCTGATCGCCGAGGAACACGCAAGCCTGGCGGACCCTTCGGAATACTGGTGCATGCCGGTGGTGATGGAGACCTACGACGGCCTGCTCAACGACATCTGGGGCCAGCATGTCGGCCCGCAGCAGGTCCGCGAGGCGCTGGCCAATGCCGAGTCCGGGCCGGTGCGCGAGGGCGCGGTGGGCGGCGGCACCGGCATGATCTGCCATGAGTTCAAGGGCGGGATCGGCACGGCTTCGCGCCGGGTGCCGGGGGAGCAGGGCGGCTACACGGTCGGCGCGCTGGTGCAGGCCAACCACGGCAAGCGCGAGGAGTTGCGGGTCGACGGTTATCCGGTGGGGCGGCAATTGACTGGCATTCCGTCGCCCTTCGCCCAGCGCGGTACGCCGGGCATGGGTTCGATCGTGGTGATCCTGGCCACCGATGCGCCCTTGTTGCCGCACCAGTGCCAGCGCCTGGCGCAGCGCGCGTCGATCGGTATCGCCCGCACCGGCGGCGGCACCGAGGATTCCAGCGGCGATATCTTCCTGGCCTTCGCCACCGGCAACCGCGACCTGCCGCCTTCTGCCTATGGGCGCGAGGGCGTGCCCTTCAGCACGCCCCTGGCGATGCTCAACAACGATTACATCTCGGCGCTGTTCAGCGCCGCCGCCGAAGCGGTGGAGGAGGCCATCGTCAACGCCTTGCTGGCCGGCGAACCGATGACCGCGGACAGTGGAGCAAGCGTTCCGGCACTGACCGGGGAAACCTTGTTGGAAGCCATGAAACTAACTGGATGGAACAAACTTTGATGAACTAAAAACTGCGACGTAGTCGGCAAAACTATCTGTACTGTTATTTAATATTTAAATTCGAGATTGTCGGACAATTATCAACGGGTATTGAGGCTTAAAGAATATTTCGACTCACCAGTCATTGTTTTCGGGAGTTTGCTGGAACAGCGAAAATCAGGCGTCAAAAAGTAGTGGACGCCTGATTTCAAATTGTGTCAGGTTGCTTACGCCCGGATAGGGCGAGTGATAGGACGATCTCGCCAGGGATTGTCGCTATCGGACAAAAACTGTTCCATTGATTACAAGGAAGTGTGTTTATGTCGAAAGTTAAATCGAAAGCTATTGTGACCGCCGAACAAGAACTCGTGCCTTTGGCCGCGGCAAGTTCGGCTTACAACCAGATCAATAGCTTCAGCCATCAGTATGACCGGGGCGGCAATCTGACGGTCAATGGCAAACCCTCCTACACGGTCGATCAAGCCGCTACCCAGATACTGCGCGACGGTGCTGCGTACCAGGACCTCAACGGCAGCGGCAAGATCGAACTGACCTATACCTTCCTGACCTCGGCGTCCTCGAGCACCATGTACAAACATGGCATCTCCGGGTTCAGCCAGTTCAGCGCCCAGCAGAAGGCCCAGGCCGTGCTGTCCATGCAGTCCTGGGCGGATGTGGCCAATGTCACCTTCACCGAAAAGGCTTCCGGTGGTGACGGTCACATGACCTTCGGCAACTACAGCGGCGGCCAGGACGGCGCGGCGGCCTTCGCCTACCTGCCGGGCACCGGTGCCGGCTACGACGGGACGTCCTGGTACCTGATCAACAGCAGCTACACCCAGAACAAGAACCCCGATCTGAACAACTACGGCCGGCAGACGCTGACCCACGAGATCGGTCACACCCTGGGCCTGGCTCACCCTGGCGACTACAACGCCGGGAATGGCAACCCGACCTATAACGACGCGACCTACGGACAGGACACGCGCGGTTACAGCGTCATGAGCTACTGGAGCGAAAGCAATACCAGCCAGAACTTCAGCAAGGCCGGCGTCGAAGCCTATTCGTCCGGCCCGCTGATGGACGATATCGCGGCGATCCAGAAGCTCTACGGGGCCAACACCACCACCCGTACCGGCGACACCACCTACGGCTTCAACTCCAACACCGGCCGCGACTTCCTCAGCGCGACCTCGTCGGCGGACAAGCTGGTGTTCTCGGTATGGGACGCGGGCGGCAAGGACACCCTGGACTTCTCCGGTTTTACCCAGAACCAGAAGATCAACCTCAATGAAACCTCGTTCTCCGACGTTGGCGGCCTGGTGGGCAACGTGTCCATTGCCAAGGGCGTCACCGTCGAGAACGCCATCGGCGGTTCCGGCAGCGATCTGCTGATCGGCAACAAGGTGGCCAACGAGCTCAAGGGCGGTGCCGGCAACGACATCCTCTACGGCGGTGGTGGGGCGGACAAACTCTGGGGTGGCTCGGGTGCCGATACCTTCGTCTTCGGTGCCAGCTCGGACTCCGCTCCGGGTGCCGCCGACCAGATCCTGGATTTTGTCAGCGGCCTGGACAAGATCGATCTGACCGGCATCACCAAGGGCGCCGGGCTGCACTTCGTGAACGCGTTCACCGGTAATGCCGGCGACGCGATCCTCAGCACCTCGGCTGGCAACAGCACCTTGTCGGTGGACTTCTCCGGGCACGGCGTGGCGGACTTCCTGGTCAGCACCGTCGGCCAGGCGGCCTACACCGACATCGTCGCCTGAGTCATTGCGGTAAAGTAAAGGAAGGAGGGTGGCGCCCAGGCGTCGCCCTCCGACCTTGCATTGACTGGCGAACTGCCTGAGGCTGTGCCCCGGAGTGACCCCCTTATGATTCGAACTGCCTTGATCGCTAAGGCCGGCGCGTACCTGATCGCGACGCTGATGATGTTTTATGGAGAGACAAGCATGGCAAGCAGCCTGAGATTGGCGGACCCCGCGGAACTGGCCGGACACTGGCAACTGTCGCAGCCGGCACAACCTGCCAGCCACTGTGCCCTGGACCTTGAGCTGAACGGCACCCTGGGCGCCGGCGCCGAGTGTTTTTCCGCCTGGCTGGGCGATTCGGCCATCGGCTGGTTTCCCGAGCCGGACGGTATTGCCGTGACCGGCAAAGAGGGCTCGAAGATCATCTTTTTAAGTCGCCAGAAAGAAGGCTTATATCAAGGCACTTTGAAATCAGGCATAACGATTATATTGCAGCGAGCCCCCTGAACAATCGCGGCTGTATGCATCTTTAAATGTATCTGTATGGATAAGCGTATAAGGCAGTGCCATATACGCGATGTCCTTCGTTCGATTAAAGACAACTAAATAACTAGAACTCCGTTTCGTCTGGCGGTAGAGTCCTTTCGCCTGTCCGCCACAATAATCCAATAATGTCCCGACTCAAGTACGGGCGGTTTATTTGTCCTGCGCCCCTGGCACGGGATATACAGCTCAGGAAAGACCAATGAAGATGGCGAAGACCACTGCACCGCTGTTCAAGGCACTGGGCGATTACAAAGGCATTCTGATCAGCGTCGGGTGTTTCACCGCCCTGATCAACGTGCTGATGCTGGTCCCCTCGATCTACATGCTCCAGGTCTACGACCGGGTACTTTCCTCGCAGAACGAAACCACCCTGGCGATGCTGTCGCTGATGGTGGTCGGGTTCTTCGCGTTCATCGGCCTGCTGGAGGTGGTGCGCAGCTTCATCGTCATCCGCATCGGCAGCCAGCTGGAGCGGCGTTTCAACCTGCGGGTCTACCAGGCGGCGTTCGAGCGCAACCTGTTTCGCGGCGAAGGGCATGCCGGGCAGTCCTTGGGCGATCTGACCCATATCCGCCAGTTCGTCACCGGACCTGCGTTGTTCGCCTTCTTCGACGCGCCCTGGTTCCCCGTCTACCTGTTCGTGATCTTCCTGTTCAATACCTGGTTGGGGGTGTTCGCCACTGCGGGCGCGGTCTTGCTGATCGCCCTGGCGTACCTCAACGAGGCCATGACCAAGAAGCCCTTGGGCGAGGCCAGCGGCTATTCGCAGAAGTCCACGCAACTGGCCACCAGCCACCTGCATAACGCCGAGACCATCCAGGCCATGGGCATGCTCGGCGCGCTGCGCAAGCGCTGGTTCGAGGTGCATTCGCGCTTTCTCGGCCTGCAGAACCAGGCCAGCGACACCGGCGCGGTCATCAGCTCGCTGAGCAAGACCCTGCGCCTGTGCCTGCAATCGCTGGTGCTGGGCCTGGGCGCCTTGCTGGTGATCAAGGGCGACATGACCGCCGGCATGATGATCGCCGGCTCGATCCTGATGGGCCGGGTGCTGAGCCCGATCGACCAGTTGATCGCCGTGTGGAAGCAGTGGAGTTCCGCCAAGCTGGCCTACCAGCGCCTGGACTCGCTGCTGCAGGCCTTTCCGCCGAGCGACACGGCGATGTCGTTGCCCGCGCCCAAGGGCCAGGTGAGTTTCGAACAGGTCAGCGCCGGCCCGCCAGGCAAGCGCATGGCGACCTTGCAGCAGGTCAGTTTCAACCTCGGAGCGGGGGAGGTGCTGGGGGTGCTCGGCGCTTCCGGTTCCGGCAAATCCACACTGGCCCGGGTGCTGGTGGGCGTATGGCCGACCCTGGCCGGCACGGTGCGCCTGGACGGCGCCGATATCCATCGCTGGAACCGCAACGAACTGGGGCCCTACATCGGTTACCTGCCCCAGGACATCGAGCTGTTTTCCGGGAGCATCGCCGAGAACATCGCGCGCTTTCAGGAGGCCGACCCGCAGAAGGTGGTGCAGGCCGCGCAACAGGCGGGCGTGCACGAACTGATCCTGCGCCTGCCCCAGGGCTACGACACCTTGCTGGGCGATGACGGCAGCGGCCTGTCCGGCGGCCAGAAGCAGCGCGTGGCCCTGGCCCGGGCGCTGTATGGCCAGCCGCGGCTGGTGGTGCTCGACGAACCGAACTCCAACCTCGACACCGTGGGCGAAAGCGCCCTGGCGTCCGCCATCGCGCAGATGAAGGCCCAGGGCACCAGCGTGATCCTGGTGACCCATCGTTCCTCGGCGCTGGCCCAGGCCGACAAGCTGCTGGTGCTCAACGAAGGGTGCCTGCAGGCCTTCGGCCCGAGCCAGGAGGTGCTCAAGGCGCTGTCCAGCGGTGCCCAGGCTCAGGCACAAAATCAACACCAGGCCCAGCCCCAGGAACAGCAGCAGCAGCAGCAGCGGGAAAAAACCTCGGCCCCGACGGCCCCGGGCGGCTTGAGCATGAGCCGCCAGTATCAGGCCCCGACACGGAACCCAGGCGCATGAGCAAGGACAGCGAAATGATGATCGAACAAGGTTATGCGCCGGAACGTCCCGAGCGCGATGCGCGGTTTTTCGCGCGTATGGGTTGGGTGCTGGCGTTGGCCGGCGCCGGCAGCTTTTTTCTCTGGGCGGCCCTGGCGCCGCTGGACCAGGGCATCCCGGTGCAAGGCACGGTGGTGGTCTCGGGCAAGCGCAAGGCCGTGCAATCCATGAGCGGTGGCGTGGTCAGCCGGATCCTGGTGCGTGAAGGCGAGGCGGTGAAGCAGGGCCAGCCGCTGTTCCGCCTGGACCAGACCCAGGTCGAGGCCGATGTGCAGTCGCTGCAAGCGCAGTACCGCATGGCCTGGGCCAGCCTGGCACGCTGGCAGAGCGAGCGCGACAACCTCAAGCAGGTGAACTTTCCTGAGGCCCTGAGCGCCGATCCCGATCCACGCCTGGCCCTGGTCCTGGAAGGCCAGCGGCAACTGTTCAGCAGCCGGCGCGAGGCTTTCGCCCGCGAGCAGGCGGGGATCCGCGCCAGTATCGAAGGCGCCACCGCGCAACTGGCGGGGATGCGCCGGGCGCGCACCGACCTCAACAACCAGGCTGAGTCCCTGCGCCAGCAGTTGGCCAACTTGCAGCCCCTGGCGGACAACGGCTATATCCCGCGCAACCGCTTGATGGAGTACCAGCGCCAACTGTCCCAGGTGCAGCAGGAACTGGCGCAGAACACCGGCGAAAGCGGGCGGGTGGAGCAGGGCATTCTCGAATCGCGGCTCAAGCTGCAGCAGCACAGCGAGGAGTACCAGAAGGAAGTGCGCAGCCAGCTGGCCGACGCCCAACTGAAAAGCCTGACCCTGGAACAGCAACTGACCTCGGCCGGTTTCGACCTGCAACACAGCGAAATCCTCGCCCCGGCCGACGGCATTGCGGTCAACCTCGGGGTGCACACCGAAGGCGCCGTGGTCCGCCCCGGGGAAAACCTGCTGGAGATCGTGCCCCAGGGCACGCGCCTGGAAGTGGAAGGGCACCTGCCGGTGAACCTGATCGACAAGGTCGGCAGCCACTTGCCGGTGGACATCCTGTTCACCGCCTTCAACCAGAGCCGCACGCCGCGGGTGTCCGGCGAGGTCAGCCTGATCTCCGCCGACCAGATGGTCGATGAAAAGACTGGGGTGCCTTATTACGTGCTGCGCAGCAGCGTCAGCGACCAGGCCATGGAAAAGCTCAACGGCCTGGTGATCAAGCCGGGCATGCCGGCGGAGATGTTCGTCCGCACCGGCGAGCGCTCGCTGCTCAATTACCTGTTCAAACCCCTGCTCGACCGGGCGGGTTCCGCATTGACCGAGGAATAAGGATGTTCCGTCGCATGAGTCAGCTTTCCATCTTCGGAGCTACAGTCGCTTTGCTGGTATGCACCAACGCCCAGGCCATGGGGCCGTTCCAGGTCTACGAACAGGCCCTGCGCAACGACCCGGTGTTCCTCGGGGCGATCAAGGAGCGCGATGCCGGCCTGGAAAACCGCATCATCGGTCGCGCCGGGCTGCTGCCGAAACTCAACTACAGCTACAACAAGGGCCGCAACAACTCCGAGGCCACCGTGCCCGACGGCCGCGGCGGCACCAGCCACGATGACCGCAACTACGACAGCTACGGCTCGACCTTCACCCTGCAACAGCCGCTGATCGACTACGAGGCCTATGCCTCCTACCGCAAGGGCGTGGCCCAGGCGCTGTTCGCCGACGAGAACTTTCGCGGCAAGAGCCAGGAGCTGCTGGTACGGGTGCTGACCTTTTACACCCAGGCGCTGTTCGCCCAGGATCAGATCGAGATCGCCCAGGCCAAGAAGAAGGCCTTCGAACAGCAGTTCCAGCAGAACGAGCACATGTTTCGCCAGGGCGAGGGCACCCGCACCGACATCCTCGAAGCGGAATCGCGCTACGAGCTGGCCACCGCCGAGGAGATCGAGGCCCGCGACGAGCAGGACGCGGCGCTGCGCGAGCTGGGGGCGTTGATCGGCGTGCCGACCGTGGACATCCGCGACCTCGACCCGCTGCGCGACCGTTTCGAGTCCTTCACCCTGTCGCCGGCCAACTACGACGCCTGGCATGAACTTGCGATCAGCAACAACCCGAACCTGGCCTCCCAGCGCCACGCCGTGGAAGTGGCGCGTTACGAGATCGAGCGCAACCGCGCCGGCCACCTGCCGCGGCTCAGTGCCTATGCCACCTCGCGCCGGGTCGAGTCGGAAAGCGGCAACACCTACAACCAGCGCTACGACACCAACACCATCGGCATCGAAATCAGCATGCCGCTGTACGCCGGTGGCGGGGTCTCGGCGGCCACCCGCCAGGCCAGCCGGACCATGGAGCAGGCCGAGTACGAGCTGGATTCGCAGACCCGCACCACCCTGATCGAGCTGCGGCGCCAGTTCAGCGCCTGCCTGTCCGGGGTCAGCAAGCTGCGCGCTTATCAGAAGGCGCTGACCTCGGCCGAGGCCCTGGTGATCTCGACCAAGCAGAGCATCCTCGGCGGCGAACGGGTCAACCTCGATGCGCTGAACGCCGAGCAACAGCTGTACACCACACGCCGCGACCTGGCGCAGGCCCGTTACGACTATTTGATGGCCTGGACCAAGTTGCACTACTACGCAGGCACCCTGCGTGAAGATGACCTGGCCCGGGTCGACGAAGCCTTCAGGCCCGGCTCATGAACTGACAAACAAGGCGGCCGAGGGCGGCCCGACCTGACATTTTCGACAAAAACAAAAAACGAGAAGTCATCACATGGATAGACGCTTTTATCAGCTCAAGGCGCTGAGTCGCCGCTCGTTGCTGGCCTGTTCCACGCTATCGGCGGTGGCACTGCCCGGCATGGTCCAGGCGCAGTACCAGGAAACCGGCCAGTTGGGGGTGCCGGCCAGCTGGCAATCGGCCGAATACACCCAGGACTGGGGCCTGGAACGCATGCGCGCCAGCTCCGCCTATGCCGCCGGCATCACCGGCAGCGGGGTGAAGATCGGCGCCCTCGACTCGGGCTTCGACGCCAGCCACGGCGAAGCATCGCCCGAGCGCTTCCACGGGGTCACCGCCAGCGGCACTTATGTCGATGGCTCGCCGTTCAGCGTCTTCGGGGGGCTCAACGGCAACAACGACAGCCATGGCACCCATGTCACCGGCACCATGGGCGCGGCCCGCGATGGCGTTGGCATGCACGGCGTGGCCTTCAATGCCCAGGTCTACGTGGGCAACACCAACAAGAACGACAGCTTTCTGTTCGGCCCGACCCCGGACCCGCAGTATTTCAAGGCGGTGTACGGGGCCCTGGCGGATGCCGGGGTGCGCGCCATCAACAACAGCTGGGGCAGCCAGCCGCCGGGTGTCAGCTACCAGACCCTGGGCGACCTGCACGCCGCCTATGCCCAGCACTATGGCCAGGGCACCTGGCTGGACGCGGCCGCCGATATATCGCGCCAGGGCGTGATCAATGTGTTCAGCGCCGGCAACAGCGGTTACGCCAACGCCAGCGTGCGCGCGGCGCTGCCGTACTTCCAGCCGGAGCTGGAAGGCCACTGGCTGGCGGTGTCCGGCCTGGATGCGAATAACCAGCAGCGCTACAACCAGTGCGGCATCGCCAAGTACTGGTGCGTGGCCGCGCCCGGGCGGTTGATCTCCAGCACCGTGCCGGGCGGCGGTTACGCCACCAAGTCCGGCACCTCGATGGCCGCGCCCCATGCCACGGGCGCGCTGGCCCTGGTGATGGAGCGTTATCCCTACATGAATAACCAGCAGGCCCTGGAGGTGCTGCTGACCACCGCCACCCAGCTGGACGGTTCGATCACCGAGGCGCCCACCCGCCTGGTCGGCTGGGGCGTGCCCAACCTGGAGCGGGCCATGCGCGGCCCCGGGCAGTTGCTGGGGGCGTTCGACGCCAACCTGGGCGCCGGGCAGGGCGATGTCTGGAGCAACGACATCTCGGACAAGGCGCTGCTGCAGCGTCAAAGCGAAGACGCCGCCGAGCACGCGGCCTGGCAACAGACCCTGAAGGACAAGGGCTGGGAAAACGGCCTCGGCGCCGGCGCCAGCCAGCAGGACAAGACCGACTACGCCGTCGGCATGGCCCGCGACGCGGCCGCGGCGCAGCGGGTGTACGAGGGCAGCCTGGTCAAGTCCGGCGCCGGCTGGCTGGTGCTCAGCGGCAACAACAGCTATCGCGGGGCGACTACGGTCAATGGCGGTTTGCTGACGGTCAATGGCTCGCTGGCCTCCAGCGTTACGGTCAATGACGGCGGCACCCTTGGCGGTTCCGGCCGCATCGGCGCGTTGCTGGCCAACAGCGGCGCCACGGTGGCCCCGGGCAACTCCATCGGTACCTTGCAGGTGGCGGGGGACGTGACCTTCCAGCCGGGCTCGACCTATGCCGTGGAGCTGTCGCCCACCAGCAGCGACCGCATCGTCGCCGGCGGCAAGGCCACCCTCAACGGCGCCGGGGTCACCCTGGCCCTGGAAAACAGCCCGCAGCTGCTCAGCCTGGAACAGACGCAAAGCCTGATCGGCAGCCAGTACCAGATCCTCCAGGCGGCGAACGGGATCGACGGGCGCTTCGGCTCGGTGGAGCCGAACTACCTGTTCCTCGGTGGCAGCCTCGATTATTCCGCCAGTGGCGTGCAACTGAGCATCGGGCGTAACGCCACCTCGTTCGCCAGTGTCGGCCTGACCCCGAACCAGCGCTCGGTGGCGGCCGCCGCCGAGCAGCTGGGGGCGGGCAACCCGGTGTATGAAAGCCTGCTGCGCTCGCCGAGCGCCGGTGTGGCGCAACAGGCGTTCCAGCAACTGTCCGGGGAAATCTACCCGGCGCTGGGCTCGATGCTGCTCAACGACAGCCGTCAGCTGCGCGAGGCAGTTGGCGAGCGTCTGCAGGTACCGGGCGCGGTGGTGCAGAGCGAGGGCAACCTCTGGCTCAAGGTGCTGGGCGCCTGGGGCAAGAACGACGGCGACCACTACACCGAGGGCTACAACACGTCCATCGGCGGGTTGCTGCTGGGGGCCGACGGCGCACTCAGCGACAGCACGCGCCTGGGCGCCTTCGCCGGCTACAGCGACAGCTCCCTGAGCATGGGCGGCGGTACCCATTCCAAGGCCTCCGTGGACAGCTATCACCTGGGCACCTACCTCGGCCACGAGCTGGGCGCCTGGCGCCTGAGCGCGGGCGCGGCCCACAGCTGGCATCGCGCCGACGTCAAGCGCGACCTGCAGTTCGGCGAAGTCAGCGGCAAGCAGAAAGCCAAGGTCGATGCCCGCACCAGCCAGGTCTTCGGCGAAGCGGCTTATCGCCTGGACCTGCCGGCGCTGGCCCTGGAACCCTTCGCCAACCTGGCCTACGTGCACCTGCACCGCGACAGCTTCAGCGAGAAGGGCGATGCCGCCGCGTTGAAAGGCGGCAGCGACAGCCGCGAAGCCGCACTCAGCACCCTCGGCCTGCGTGCCCTGAAAAGCCTCGAACTGTCCGGGCAAACCCGCCTGGACCTTTCCGGCTCCCTGGGCTGGCAGCACAACCTGAGCAACACCCGGGCCGAAGAGCACCTGGCCTTTGCGTCCGGTGGCACGCCGTTCAGCGTCGAAAGCACCTCGCTGCCGCGCAATGCCGCGCTGGTCGGCGCCCATGCCGGCCTGGCGTTGAGTCGCGACCTGCGCCTGAGCCTGGACTACAACGGCCAGCTGGCCAGCCGCGAGAAGAACCACGGGGCAGGGCTGAGCCTGAACTGGCAGTTCTGACCCGGCTTTTGACACCGCCGTGCTGACGCAAGGTCGCGTCGGCACGGCACAGCAGCTATCGGCACAGCACGGCTCGCCGTTGGCGGGCCGGCTGTTCGGTAAAACCAGCCGCGTCGGGTCTGGCGCGGTGTTTCTATCAAGGTAATTGTTTCTAGCAAGGCAACTATTTCCAGCAAGGCAACTAAGGAAGGTACCGATGAAATACAGCTTTACGGGGGCTGCTCCGGCAGCCAACAGCCTGGTGCGCGCCTCCTGCGGCGCTTTGATCTGTGGCCTGGCCGTGGCGGGTGGCGCCCAGGCCGCGCCTTATGTGGAAGGCGGCAAGCCGGGCGATCCCGGCAGTTGGCGCAGTGCCGAGTTCAATGCCGAATGGGGGCTGGGGGCGATCCACGCCGAGCAGGCGTATGCCGCCGGTTATACCGGCAAGGGCGTCAAGCTGGGGATCTTCGACCAGCCGGTGTATGCCCAGCACCCGGAATTCAGCGGCAACAACAAGGTGATCACCCTGGTCACCAGCGGCATCCGCGAATACACCGACCCCTACATTCCGGTCAAAGCCGGCGATGCCTTCCGTTATGACGGCACGCCTTCGGTGGGTTCCGACGGCAAGCTCGGCTCCCACGGCACCCACGTCGGCGGGATCGCCGCTGGCAGCCGCGACGGCGGGCCGATGCATGGCGTGGCCTTCGACGCGCAGATCATCAGCGCCGAGAACGGCGACCCGGGCCCCGAGGACGGGATCATTCTCGGCAACGACGGCGCGGTCTACCGAGCCGGCTGGGACGCCCTGGTGAACAGCGGCGCGCGGATCATCAACAACAGCTGGGGCATCGGCATCACCGATCGCTTCGACCAGGGCGGTCGCGACCCGGCCTTCCCGCACTTCACCGTGCAGGACGCCCAGTTGCAGTTCGACCAGATCCAGCCGCTGCTGGGCACCCGCCAGGGTGGCGCCTACAGCGGGGCGATCGACGCCGCTCGCGGTGGCGTGCTGACCATCTTCGCCGCCGGTAACGACTACAACCTGAACAACCCGGACGCCATCGCCGGCCTGGCCTATTTCGTGCCGGAAATCGCGCCGAACTGGATGACGGTAGCGGCCTTGCAGGTGAACCCGGACACCGCCAGCCCCAATCCCTACACCCTCAGCACCTTCTCCTCGCGCTGCGGCTACACCGCGAGCTTCTGTGTCTCGGCGCCGGGTACGCGGGTCTACAGTGCGGTGATCGGCGGCACCAACCTCGACGACATGACCATTGGCTACGCCAACAAGAGCGGCACCTCCATGGCCGCGCCCCATGTGGCGGGCGCGGCGGCGGTGCTAATGGAGCGCTTTCCGTACATGAGCGCTTCGCAGATCGCCACGGTGCTGAGGACCACCGCCACCGACATGGGCGATCCGGGCATCGACGCGCTGTACGGCTGGGGCATGATCAACCTGCAAAAGGGCATCGACGGCCCGGGCATGTTCGTCACCGAAGCGGACATTCCCCAGGAGTTCCGGGTCGAAGGCGCCTATGGCTCCGGCCAGTTCGTCGTCGATCTGCCCGGCATCGGCGCCGTGGTGGATGCCGGCAAACCCACCGAGCGCCTGTGCACTGGCCTGTCTTGCGGGCTGGATGTCTGGCGCAACGACATTTCCGGCCACGGCGGCCTGACCAAGCAGGGCATCGGCACCCTGGTGCTGACCGGCAACAACAGCTACAGCGGCCCGACCCTGGTCAATCAGGGACGCCTGGCCATCAATGGTTCGCTGGCGTCTGCCGTGACGGTCAATGACAGCGGCATCCTCGGTGGCAACGGGCGCATCGCCGCGCTGACCGCCAACCGCGGCGGTACCGTGGCGCCGGGCAACTCCATCGGCACCTTGCAGGTGGCGGGCGACGTGATCCTGCAACCGGGTTCGACCTACGCGGTGGAGCTGTCGCCGACCAGCAGCGACCAGATAGTCGCCGGCGGCAAGGCCACTGTGGAAGGAGCCAACGTGACCCTGGCCCTGGAGAACAGCCCGACCCTGCTCAGCGCCCGCGAGGCGCAAAGCCTGCTGGGCCGCCAATACAACATCCTGCAGGCGGCCGGTGGCGTCGAAGGCCGTTTCGGTTCGGTGGCGCCGAACTACCTGTTCATTGGTGGCAGCCTCGATTACTCGGCCACCGGCGTGCAGTTGCAGGTCGCGCGTAACGCGACGTCCTTCAGCGATGTCGGCCTGACCCCGAACCAGCGCTCCGTGGCGGCCGCCGCCGAGCAACTGGGGGCGGGCAATCCGGTGTATGAAAGCCTGCTGCTGTCGGAAAACGCCGCCAGCGCGCAACAGGCCTTCCAGCAATTGACCGGGGAGATCCATCCGGCCATCGGCACGCTGCTGATCAACGACAGCCGCCAGTTGCGCGATGCGGTGGGCGACCGTCTGCGTCAGGACGGCCTGCTCGATTCGTCGGCGCCCGCGGCCAGCGACAACAACGTGTGGTTCAAGGTGCTGGGGGCCTGGGGCAAGTCCGACGGCGGTTATGACCATGCCAACTACACCAGCTCGATCGGCGGCCTGCTCGCCGGGGTCGATGGCTTGATCGCCGAGGACACCCGTCTCGGCCTGTTCACCGGCTACAGCGACAGTTCCCTGAGCATGGGCGATGGCACCCATTCCTCGGCCTCGGTGGACAGCTATCACCTGGGTGCCTACCTGGGCCACCAGCTGGATGCCGTGCGCCTGAGCGTCGGCGGTTCCTACAGCTGGCATCGCATCGATGTGAAGCGCGACCTGCAATACGGCGAGTTCTCCGACCGGCAGAAGGTCAAGCGTGACGCCCAGACCGCCCAGCTGTTCACCGAAGCGGCGTGGCAAGTCGCGTTGCCAGGCGTGGCCCTGGAGCCCTTCGTCAATCTGGCCTACGTGCATGTGGGCAGCGACAGCTTCCGCGAAAAAGGCGGGGCCACCGCCCTGCGCAGTGGCGATGACAACCGCGACGCGGTGCTCTCGACCCTCGGCCTGCGGGCCAGCAAACGCTTCGCCCTGTCCGATGCCCGGCAGCTGGAACTGGCCGGCACCCTCGGCTGGCAGCACAACCTGAGCGACACCAGCTCGGATCAGCACCTGGCTTTTGCCAATGGTGGTTCGTTCAACATACAGAGCGTTGCGCTGGATCGTAACGCCGCTGTGGTCGGGGCTCGCGCCGGCCTGTTGCTGGGGCGCGATACCCGGGTAAACCTGGACTACAACGGCCTGCTGGGTTCTCGGGACAAGAGTCACGGGGTCGGCCTGACCCTCGACTGGCAGTTCTGAGGCCTGCGGGCCAATGACTATAAGAGTGAGACACAACATGGGTGTATTCGATTACCGGAGTTTCAAGGGCGAGGCGGGCAAGGCGTTGTACAGCGATGCCCTGGCGTTGACGCTCTATGCCTACACGCCCACCGGGCAGCCGCTGGCGTCGGGCTGGACGGCGATTGGTGCCGAGCGGCTGGGGTATCAGGGCAAGGTCGGGCCCCAGGGCACCTTCTTCGGCGAGCAGCCGGGCTTCACCAGCGCCGAAGTGGAAGTGCTGGGACGTTATGACGAGGCCGGCAAGCTGCTGTCGATCGGCATCGCCTTTCGCGGCACCGGCGGGCTGGGCTTGAGCGATACCCTGGGCGACATCAAGAACAACCTGCTGGCGGCGGTCGGGCCGGTGGGTTACGCGGCGAACTACAGCAAGAATGCCTTCGACAAGTTGTTCGCCAGCGTCGCCGAGTTCGCCAAGGCCCAGGGCCTGAGCGGCCAGGATGTGCTGGTCAGCGGCCACAGCCTGGGCGGCCTGGGGGTCAACAGCCTGGCCGAGCTGAGCGGCGAGCACTGGGGCGGTTTCTACGCCGACGCCCGCTATGTGGCGTTCGCCTCGCCGACCCAGAGCCCGGGGGACAAGGTGCTGAACATCGGCTACGAAAACGACCCGGTGTTCAGGGTGCTCGACGGCACCACCTTCAATGCCTCGTCCCTGGGTAGCCATGACAAGGTCCAGGCGTCGGCGACCAACAACATCGTCAACTTCAACGAGCACTATGCGTCGACCCTGGAGAACCTGCTGCCGCAGAGCATCCTCAACCCGCTGTCGTGGAAGGCCCACGGCTCCGCGGGTTACGCCGATGGCTTGAACCGGGTGGTCGATTCGGCGTTCTACGACCTGACCGGCAAGGACTCGACCCTGATCGTCTCCACGCTGTCCGAGAGCAGTCGCGGCAAGACCTGGGTCGAGGACCTCAATCGCAATGCCGAGCCGCACAAGGGCAGTACCTTTATCTTCGGCACCGATGGCAATGATCTGCTCAAGGGCGGGCGCGGCAACGACTTCATCGAGGGCCGCGACGGCAACGACACCTTCCGCGACGAGGGTGGCTACAACATCCTGCTGGGCGGCAAGGGGCATAACGTCTTCGACCTGCAGCAGTCGTTGGGCAAGTTCAGCGTGGTCAACGATGGCGACGGCAGCCTGTACGTGCGCGATGCCTATGGCGGCATCAGCATGACCCGCGACATCGGTGCGCTGGTGAGCAAGGAGCCGGGTTTTGCCTGGGGCCTGTTCAGCAAGGAGGTGACCCACAGCGTGACCGACCAGGGCCTGCTGGCCGGCAACCAGCTGACCCCTTACAACCACTCGCTCAATGGCGACGCCTACGGTAATGCGCTGGTGGCCAGCGTCGATGGCGACTGGTTGTTTGGACATGGGGGCGACGATGTGCTGCGCAGCGACAAGAGCGACGTGACCTTTGTCGGCGGTGCCGGCAACGATGTCATGTACTCCAGTGGCGGCGGGGCCAACACCTTCCTGTTCAGCGGCGCCTTCGGCTTCGACGCGATCCATGGCTACCAGGGCAGCGACAAGCTGGTGTTCATGGGCGTGGCGGGCGCGGGGCAGGGCTACGACTACACGCAGCACCTGTCACAGAACGGCCAGGACACCTTGCTCAGCGTCGGCGACTACGCCGTGACGCTGGTCGGGGTCGCGCCGGACAGTCTCTCCGCAGGGGGGATCGTCTTCGCCTAGATAAGAGCGGCAAAAGGCATTGCACTAAGGGCGGGGCGTCTGTTGAGGGCGTCCCGTCCGCGTGAGCTATCTCGAATAAAGTTCAACAACAAAGAGAGGCAATACCATGGGTGTGTATGACTACAAAAACCTCGGCACAGAAGATTCAAAGGCGCTGTTTTCCGATGCGCTGGCGATCACGCTGTATTCCTACCACAACCTCGATAACGGCTTTTCCGCCGGTTATCAGCAGTACGGTTTCGGCCTCGGCCTACCGGCGACCCTGGTCACGGCGCTGATCGGCAGCAGCGATTCGCAAGGGGTGATTCCCGGGCTGCCCTGGAACCCCGACTCGGAGAAAGCCGCGCTGGAGGCGGTGCAAAAGGCCGGCTGGACGCCGATCGGCGCTTCCCAGTTGGGCTACGACGGCAAGACCGACTTCAGGGGCACCTACTACGGGGAAAAGGCCGGCTACACCACCGCCCAGGCGGAAGTGCTCGGCAAGTACGACGACCAGGGCCACCTGACCTCCATCGGCATTGCCTTTCGCGGTACCAGCGGCCCCCGTGAATCGGTGATCGGCGACTCCATCGGCGATGTGATCAACGACCTGATGGCGGCGTTCGGGCCCAAGGACTACGCGAAGAACTACGCCGGCGAAGCCTTCGGCAAGCTGCTCGCCGATGTCGCGGCCTTCGCCCAGGCCAACGGCCTGACGGGCAAGGACATCCTGGTCAGCGGCCACAGCCTCGGCGGCCTGGCGGTCAACAGCCTGGCGGACCTGAGCGGCGATCACTGGTCGGGGTTCTACCAGGATGCCAGCTATGTCGCCTACGCCTCGCCGACCCAGAGCGCGGGGGACAAGGTGTTGAACATCGGCTACGAAAACGACCCGGTGTTCCGCGCCCTCGACGGCTCTTCGTTCAACCTGGCGTCCCTCGGCGTGCACGACACGGCGCAGGAATCGGCGACCAACAACATCGTCAGCTTCAACGACCATTACGCTTCGGCGGCCTGGAACCTGCTGCCGTTTTCCATCCTGAATATTCCGACCTGGCTGTCGCACCTGCCCACCGGCTACGGCGACGGCATGACGCGGATCCTCGAGTCGAAGTTCTACGACCTGACGAGCAAGGACTCGACCATCATCGTCGCCAACCTGTCGGACCCGGCCCGGGCCACCACCTGGGTCCAGGACCTCAACCGCAATGCCGAGACCCACAAGGGCAGCACCTTCATCATCGGCACCGACAGCAACGACCTGATCCAGGGCGGCCAGGGCAACGACTACCTGGAAGGCCGCGCCGGCAACGACACCTTCCGCGACGCCGGTGGCTACAACATCCTGCTGGGTGGGCAGGGCAACAACACCCTGGACCTGCAGCAGTCGGTGAAGAACTTCAGCTTCGCCAACGACGGCGCCGGCACCCTGTATGTGCGCGATGCCAATGGCGGCATCAGCATCACCCGCGATATCGGTGCGATCACCAGCAAGGAGCCGGGCTTCCTCTGGGGGCTGTTCAAGGACGACGTGACCCACAGCGTCACCGACAAAGGCCTGCTGGCGGGGAGCAACCTGACCCAGTACGCCTCTTCGGTGAAGGGCGACGCCGCGGCCAATACCCTGACCGCCCACGCTGGCGGCGACTGGCTGTTCGGCCTGGACGGCGATGACCACCTGATCGGCGGCCAGGGCAACGATGTGCTGGTCGGTGGCGCGGGTAACGATTTGCTGCAGGCGGGCGGCGGCGGCAATATCTTCCTGTTCAGCGGCGACTTCGGCCAGGACCGCGTGCTGGGCTACCAGAGCAGCGACAAACTGGTGTTCCTCGGCGTCGAAGGCGTGGTCGCCAACGACGACTTCCGCGCCCACGCCAGCACCGTGGGCAACGATACCCTGCTGACCTTCGGTGGCGACTCGGTGACCCTGGTAGGGGTGAGCCTGGACAGCCTCAACGGCGCGAGTATCACCATCGCCTGAGCACTGACCGCGCGAGGTGGCGATTTTGCCTCGCGCGGTCACGGACTTTCCCTCGGCAGCACTTCTCGCCAAAGCAAGGGGATTCGCCCGTAGGGTGACCCGCAAGCCTGGAAATGACTCCAATACCTGCCCAGCTGCGACGCGGCGCTCGATAGAGCATCGACTCAGCGCCAGGCGGGGTGATGGCGCGCGTGCGTTCCAGGGCCATTAAAGTCCGCAGGAGTTGGCGCGTTATCAAGGCAGGCGGCCGCAGCCCAGGTAGCGGCCAATGCTCATTCAACGGCAACAGTGAACAGCAGGAGAACTACAAGGTGAGTGATAACCAGAGGTATGGCATCGGTCTGGCGCTGGTCCTGATAGCAGGCAGCGTAATGGCCGAGGACTTGCCTCAGCAATCGATCCTGAAGCGCTACGGCGTGACCCCGGACCAGCTCCCGGCCGCTGCGCCGGCCACCGACAAGCAAGTAGAGCCCGAGCCGAGCAGCCGCTTTCATATCGACGCGGAACGGCCTTGGGCGAGCGTGACTCTGGGGGAGGGTAAAAAGCCTGAAACCACCGGCAATATCAGCATCGATAATGCGGCCGCCCGGGAATTCGAGCGTTGCCAGCGGGTGCGTGGAGAGCTGCAGAAGCGTGGGGAACAGCGATACATTTCCTGCGATAACAGCGTGCCGGGGCAGAATTCGGCACCCTGGTCGCCCTGAGGGCGACCAGGTTCGATCGGCTCAGTCCTCCTGGCGGACGGTGGCGACATCGGCCGCCTTGATGCGGATCTTCTTGCCGGCGATGTCTTCGAATTCGTAGAACCCATCGGTGGTCTTGGCGTTAGGCATGTCCTTGGTCAGGTATTGCGTGCCGTTCTGCAGGGTCACCACGGTCGGCGAGGCGCAGCCGCCCAGTGCCAGGAAGGCTGCAACGGCCAACGGCAGGCCCAGGTATTTGACGTTCATAGACAAACCTCTCTTCATGAATCTCTGTGAGTCCACCCATGATTGGCGGCTCGCGACTATATGGCTATCCGCCCTTGGTGTGATTAACCGCAAGAAAGTTCTGCGGCCCCGTAAAAAAACCTGTAACGCCACTTATCCAATAGTGTTTGCCAGGGCAGGTCGGCAGCTGTTATCTGTATGCATAACCAGTATCCACCTCTTTGCGGCGCGCTTGTCCTGTGACTTCCAACCCTCTGGAAAACCCTCTTTATTACCTGCACAACTTCCAGCAGGTGCTGGCCTGGCTCGAGCTGCGCTACGCCGATGTGCTGTCACCTGAAGAGCTTAGCTTCATTGCCGACTTCGCGGCCCTGGCCCAGCCATCCCAGGCCCTGCTGGTGCGCATGATCATGCGCAAGGGCTGTCATTTTCGCATGTCCCGGCTGGTCTATGAAGAAATCGGTGATACCCGCGCGGCCGTCGCACCGCTGGTGCGCCTGGGCTGGGTCGACGAACACGCGCCGCTGACCCTGGAAGAGCTGTTCAACCTGTTGCAGAAGGCGGAAATCCTCCACGGTTTTCGCCCGGTGATCGAACAGCCGAAGGCCCGCAAGTCCGACTGGCTGGCGGCGCTGGCGCCGCTGTTCGACGAGCCACGGAGCCTGGACCAATGGTGCCCGGGGCTGGAAGACGGGGTGTGCAGCCTGACGGTCATGGCGCTGTGCGACCGCTTGCGCCTGATGTTCTTCGGCAACCTGTACCAGGACTGGTCGGAGTTCGTGCTGGCCGACCTGGGCATCTTCACCTACGAGAAGGTCGAGTTCCGCGACGACGCCCGGGCCCTGCGCAGCCGCGCCGATGTCGAGGGTTTCCTGTACCTGGAGGATTGCCGGCAGTGCTTCGAAAGCGGCGCGGCGCTGGACGAGGTGCTGGCGGGCATCCAGGCGTTCGCCAGCGACAATCCCTGGCTGCAGCGGCGCCGGGCCAAGCTGCTGTTCCTGCTGGGCCAGCACTGTGAGCGGCTAGCCGAATGGCCGCTGGCGGCTGCCATCTATCAGGACTGCGCTGACCCCGGGGCGAGAGCGCGGCTGATCCGCGTCTTCGAGCGCAGCGGCGATTACCCGCAGGCGCTGGCCCTGGCCGAGGCGGCGGCACTGGCCCCGTACAACGCGGCTGAGCAGCAGCAACTGCTGCGCCTGCTGCCCAGGCTGCGACGCAAACTCGGCGGCCCGGCCACGCCGCGTGGCGGCACCCGGCCGACGCTGCGCCTGGACCTCAGCCTGCCGCGGGTCGATCCAGAGCTGTCGGTGGAACTCCATGTGCAGGCCCATCTCCACGAGGAGCAGGCGCCGGTGCACTACGTGGAGAACAGCCTGATCAATTCGCTGTTCGGGCTGCTCTGCTGGCCGGCGATCTTCGCGCCGCTGCCCGGGGCGTTCTTCCATCCGTTCCAGCGCGGCCCGGCGGACCTGTTGAGCGAGGACTTCCACAGCCGGCGCACCGAGCTGTTCCAGGCCTGCCTGGCGGAGCTGGATGACGGGCGTTATGTGCAGACCATCCGCCAGCGTTACCTCGACAAATGGAGCGTGCAATCGCCTTTCGTGTTCTGGGGCGCCCTCAGCGAAGAGCTGCTGGAGCAGGCCCTGGCCTGCCTGCCGGCCGAGCACCTCAAGCACTGGTTCGACCGCCTGCTGCAGGACATCAAGGCCAACCGCGCCGGCATGCCGGACCTGATCCAGTTCTGGCCGCAGCAGAAAACCTACCGGATGATCGAGGTCAAGGGCCCTGGCGACCGCCTGCAGGACAACCAGCTGCGCTGGCTGGAGTTCTGCCAGCAGCACCAGATGCCGGTGGCGGTCTGCTACGTGCAATGGGCGGAGCAGGGCGCGTGAACTACCGCATCGCGGTACGGGCGCTGTGCGAATTCACCGCCAAGGTCGGCGACCTCGACCTGCGCTTCACCCCGTCGCCCACCGCGCTGGAAGGCATCCAGGGCCACCGCACGGTGGCGGCGCGGCGCAGCGCGAACTATCGGAGCGAAGTGTCCCTCGAAGGCAGCTTCGGCGCGTTGACCGTCAAGGGCAGGGCGGACGGCTACGACCCGGACGCCAACCTGCTGGAAGAGATCAAGACCTACCGCGGCGACCTGGAGCGCATGCCGGCCAACCATCGCCAGCTGCATTGGGCCCAGGCGAAAATCTATGGCTGGCTGCTGTGCCAGCAGTTGCAACTGAGCAGCATCCGTCTGGCCTTGGTGTACTTCGACATCCTCAGCGAGCGCGAGACGTCGCTGGTGGAAGAGCACGGGGCCGAGGCCCTGGAGCAGTTCTTCAACCAGCAATGCAGCCTGTTCCTGCAATGGGCCGAACAGGAACTGGCCCACCGGCACGCCCGCGACCAGGCCATGGCGGCGTTGAGTTTCCCCCATCCCGACTTCCGTCCGGGGCAGCGCAGCCTGGCCGAGTCGGTGTACAAGGCGGTGAGCACCGGGCGCTGCCTGATGGCCCAGGCACCGACCGGGATCGGCAAGACCCTGGGCACGGTGTTTCCCATGCTCAAGGCGATGCCGGGGCAGCAACTGGACAAGCTGTTCTTCCTCACCGCCAAGACCCCGGGACGCAAACTGGCGCTGGATGCCGCCGAGGTGCTGTTCGAGCGCCGCCCCGGGCTGCCGTTGCGAGTGCTGGAACTGGTGGCCCGGGACAAGGCCTGCGAGCATCCGGAACTGGCCTGTCATGGCGAGTCCTGTCCGTTGGCCAAGGGTTTCTACGACCGTCTGCCGGCGGCGCGGCAGGCGGCGAGCCAGGTGTCGCTGCTGGACCAGCAGGCGGTGCGCGAGATCGCCCTGGAGCATGGGCTGTGCCCGTATTACCTGAGCCAGGAAATGGCCCGCTGGAGCGATCTGCTGGTGGCGGACTACAACTACTACTTCGATTTCAGCGCCTTGCTGTTCGGCCTGGCGCAGGCCAACCAATGGAAGGTCGCCGCGCTGGTGGACGAAGCCCATAACCTGGTGGAGCGCGGGCGCTCGATGTACAGCGCCAGCCTCGACCAGTACCAGTTGCACAACGTGCGCCAGGTTGCCCCGGAGCCGCTGAAGAAGCCGCTGCAACGGCTCAACCGCGAATGGAATGCCTTGCACAAGGAGCAGTCGCGGCCGTACCAGGCCTATGACCAGGCGCCGGCCCCGTTGCTCAAGGCGCTGTCGCTGTGTATCTCGGCGATCGGCGATTACCTCAACGACCATCCGCAAGGGCTGGACAGTCGGTTGCAGGGCTTCTATTTCGACGCCCTGCAATTCGCCCGGGTGGCCGAACTGTTCGACGAGCAGTTCCTGTTCGATATCAGCAAGCGCGAACTCAATGCCCGCCGCAGCCTGTCCGAGTTGTGCCTGCGCAACGTGGTGCCGGCGGGCTTCCTGGCGCCGCGGTTGAGTGCGGCGCGCAGTACGGTGCTGTTCTCGGCGACGCTCAATCCCTGGCATTACTACCGCGACCTGCTGGGGCTGCCGGAGACCACGGTGTGGGTGGATGTCGAGTCGCCGTTCAGTGTCGCGCAGCTGGATGTACATATCGTCAGCCGGATCTCCACCCGTTTTGCCCATCGCCAGGCGTCCCTGGCGCCCATCGTCGAGCTGATCGCCAGCCAGTTCCGCCGGCGCCCCGGCAATTACCTGGCGTTCTTCAGCAGCTTCGATTACTTGCAACAGGTGGCCAGCCTGCTGGCCGAACAGCACCCGGATATTCCTCTGTGGCAGCAGTCCCGCGGGATGGATGAAGGGCAACGCCAGGCGTTTCTCGAGCGCTTCGACGCCGATGGCCAGGGAGTGGGTTTCGCCGTGCTGGGCGGGGCGTTCGGCGAGGGCATCGACCTGCCGGGTTCGCGCTTGATCGGCGCCTTTATCGCCACCCTCGGCCTGGCCCAGTTGAACCCGGTGAACGAGCAGTTGAAACAGCGCATGGCGGCGATTTTTGGCGCCGGTTACGACTACACCTACCTGTACCCCGGCCTGCAGAAGGTGGTGCAGGCCGCGGGCCGGGTGATTCGCAGCCAGCAGGACCGTGGCGTGGTGATGCTGATCGACGACCGGTTCGCCGAGCCCAGGGTCCGGCAATTGCTGCCGGGCTGGTGGTCGCTCGACGCCCCGGGCGGCGAGGCGCTTCAGGGCGCCGGGTAGGCGGCGTCGCGGATCTCCCGGGTAAAGGCCCCCGACATGCCCTCGAAAGCGGTGTTGGTCAGCGCCACCACGGTCAGCCTGGCCTGAGGGTCGACGAACCAACTGTGGCCGTAGGCGCCGCCCCATTGCAGGGTGCCCCTGGATTGCGGGGTGCCGGCCAGGGCCGGATCGTCCAGCACCGCCCAGCCGTAGCCGAAGCCCCAGCCCGGCCCCTGGGTCTGGGCCTGGGCGCCGACCTGATCGGTCATCATCGCCTGCACGCTGCGCGCGGAAAGCAGCGGGCCGCCACCCTGGCGCAAGGTGTCGAGAAAACGCGCCACATCCATGGCGGTACCGGCCATGCCGGCGCCACCGGAGGGGTAGGACCGCGGGTCGAAGATCCGCTGGAGGGAGAACCGCGTGGTACTTTCGCCGACCCTGATCGCCGCTTCGTCCTGCATCCGGCTCGGCCGCGGACGGTCATCGCGGTACACCGCGCCGAGGCGGGCAGGATCCTTGACCGAGAACGCGGTGTCGTTCATGTCCAGAGGCTTGGTGACCAGCTCCTCGGTCAGGGTCGGCAGGCTTTTGCCGCTGGCCTTTTCCAGCACGGCGCCCAGTACGTCGATGGCCATGGAATAGCGCCATTGCGTGCCCGGCGGATAACTCAAGGGCACGCTGGCAATGCGTTTGAGGTTGTCTTCCAGGCTCATGCCCGGTTCGGCCAGGCCATCCGACACCCCCGCCGTGCGATACGCCCCGTGCTCGGCCTCGAGAAAGCCGTAGCTCAGGCCCGCAGTGTGGGTCAGCAACTGCTTGAGGGTGATCGGCGGTTGCGTGCCATCGGCCAGCGTTGGGCGGAAATCCGGCAGCCATTGGCTGACTGTGTCGTCCAACGACAGCGTGCCCTGTTCCACCAGGCGCATGGCGACCGCGGACACCATGGGCTTGGTGATGGACGCCAGGCGCAGAATGGTGTCGCCGGTCATGGGCCGGGCCGCTTCGCGGTCGGCGAAACCGGCGGCGCGCTGGTACACCACCTGGCCGTCGCGCATCACCACCACCACGGTGCCGACGATCCGCTGTTCGTCGATGGCTCGTTCGATGGCCGTGTCCATGCGCCTGCCGAGTTCCTCGTCCGGCGTGGCAGCACTGGCCAGCGAAGCGCCGAGGGTGGCGGCCAGGGCAAGCAGACCTTTACAGGTTCGATCCATGGGAGGAAGCCTCTATAATCACAGTGTTCGTTATGATTAACCGGCATTCGTTCTAATTTCAATAGTGATCACTATGATAAATAACCCTGCTGCCGTGGTGCGCCGTCGTGGACGGCCGATTGCCTTTGATCGCGACCAGGTCCTGGCCCTGGCGGCCGAGGTGTTCTGGCGCCTGGGTTATGAAGGCGCCTCGATGCCGGAGTTGTCGGCGGCCATGGGCATCACGGTGCAAAGCCTGTATGCCGCGTTCAGGTCCAAGGCCGAGCTTTACCAGCAGGCGCTGCTGCATTACCAGCGCAGCACCGGCGCCTTTGCCGAGCGGGCACTGCGCGAGGAGGCGGACGTGGTGGACGGTTTTCTCCGCCTGCTGCGCGAGGCGGCCCATGAGTACAGCCTGCCGGGCCGGCCGCGGGGCTGCATGATCTCCACCGCGACCCTGACCTGCGCGGTGGAAAACGATGCTATTCGTGAATTTGTCAGTGCCCTGAGGGCCAACACCCTCCAGGCCTTTGAAGCGCATATCGAGCAGGGCATCGCCAGCGGGCAACTGCGCGCCGATACCCAGGCCGTGGCGCTGGCCCGGTATATCGGGGCGATCATTCAAGGCATGTCGGTACAGGCCCAGGATGGCGCGGATTGCGCAGCGTTGCTGGCGATCGGCGAGTTGGCGGGACGGGAAATACAGCGGGCCAGGGCCTGACGGGATGCCCGCCAATAAGCGAGCCTCAGCGGTTGCCGAGGCCTGTGCCGTCCTGTGAGACGCGGATGAACCGGCGCAGGGTTTCACCCGGCCCGGTGCGGAACTCGGTGGGCCTGGGTTGGCCCTCGTCCGCGGCGATGAAGACGAACTCATCGCCTTCGAGTCGATAGCTGGCCGGCAAGTGCTTGCCGGTATCGGCACCCATGGAATCGACCCAGGTAATGGACTTCGGCGTGGTCCGGGTATCGAGGGTAAAACTACCCGCGAGCAACAGCTCGCCTTCAAGCGTCACGACACGGAACCCTTGCCCCTGGATCAGGGTAAGGGCGCCTGGGGCGCCATGTTCGTCAGGTGGGTTGCTGACCCCGTTGTCCTCGTACTCCACCTGTTCCCAGGCACCTTGAAGCTGTTGCAGATCGAACTGGTCGTCGCCGGTCATCGCTGCTCGGGCCTTCTGTCTTTGCTGGGTGAAAGGGGCGGGGTCAGTTGAAGATGTTGCGACCGATGCAGTACGTCAGCAGGTCCTGGTCGCTCTCGACTTCCAGCTTGCGCATGGCGGAGATTTTCTGTGCGCTGATGGTCTTCGAACTGCGGTTCTGGCTTCGGGCAATGTCACTGACGCTCTTGCCGGAAACGAACAGCCGCAGGATTTCAAACTCCTTGGGCGAGAGCATGGAAATCCGGTCGTCGATGCTTGCATTGGACTCGATGACCGAGCTCGGCGCAGGTTCGATACTCTGATAGGAACCTCTTTCGACGATGGTCTTGAGCGCCACCTGGATTTCATTGTGCAGCTGGCTTTTCTGGATCACCCCGACCACCCCCAGCTCATGCAGGCGTGTAAGGATCAACTGGTTGGAGATCATGGTCAGGATCAGTACCTGCAGGCGCGGGAAGTGGCGCTTGAGGTACTCGACCAGCTTGAGGCCGTCGCCGTAGGGAGAATCCCCGGGCATGTTGTAATCGGTAATGACGATATCGACCGGTTGTTGCTCGAGGATTTCGATCAAGCCCTGTGAGCTGATGGCTTCACCGACTATTTCAAAGTTGCTTTCTCGTTCCATCAACTCGCGAACGCCGAGCAGAACAATCGGGTGATCGTCGGCGATGACTACTTTAAATTTTTCCATGACTAGCCACTCGTAATACGCCGGTTGGTAAGGAGAAAGAATAAGGGATTGCGTTCATCAAATCTTGTCGCGTCTCATTCAAGTGCATTAAGAATATCCGTCAAGCTTTGTATCAGGCTTTTCACCTCAAGGGTCACGGAAGAAGTCGTCGCGCTTTGCAGTATCCGGGACTCCAGTTCGGCACAGTTTTTCGCCAGTGCGCTCAACTGCACGGCACCCAGCGCGCCGGCGGCGCTGTGCAGTCGCTCGGCGAGCCGCTTGGCATCCTGGGCGTCGAGGGCGTCGGTCACGCTCTGGATATCCTGGCGCATGGTGGTAATGAACAGCGCACGCATTTTCGGAGACAGCTCGATCATGGTGTCGCCGGTCGCGGGGGGAGGCGTTGCATCGATCATCGGTTGCGGTTCCTGGGCAGGCGCGTTCGCGCAGAGATTCGACAGGTAGTGGTGCAGCGTCTGCAGGCTCAAGGGTTTGACCAGCCAGGCATTCATGCCGACGGCCATGCAGCGGGCACCTTCTTCGCGCAGGGCATTGGCCGTGACCCCGACGATCGGAACCTCCCGGTCGCGCTCACGCAGGGCCCGGGTCAGTTCATAACCGTTGAGCAGCGGCATGTTCACATCGGTCAGCACCAGGTCGAACACCTGCGGCTGCCAGAGCTGCAAGGCTTCTTCGCCGTTGGAGGCGGCGGTCACCGTGCAGCCCAGGGCTTCGAGTTGCTCCTTGATGATCGCCTGATTGATCGCGTTGTCCTCGGCCACCAGTATATGCAGGCCGAGCCTGCTGCTCAGGTCGTATTCGGGAGCGGCGGGCGCAATGGTTTTCCCATGCAGGGTCAGGGAGACGGCCCTGGCAATGGCCCGCACATCATGGGCATCCACGCTGCAGCCTGGCTTTGGCTGTGCCGGCGGGTGTTCGCCGCTGGCGCACAGGACCCGGGGGCCGGCCCAGGCGGGCAGGTTGTCGGAGGGCAGGACATCGACCAGCAGGTTGGCCTGGCGCGACTCTTCGACAAAGGCCGGCAATGGCTTGGCGACCACGCCGAGGCGATTCAGCCAGTCGCAGGTGCTCTGCGTCAGCTCCACGGCGGGCGCCCGCACATACACCGCCTGGGTGGTTGGCAGGATGTCCGCGCAGCCATCCAGCGAGCCCGGCATGACCTTCAGCCCCAGCCGCAGCGAGAAGCTGCTGCCCAGGCCGGGCTCGCTGACCACGCGTATCTGGCCGTCCATCATTTCTGTCAACCAGCGGCATATCGCCAGGCCGAGCCCGGCACCGGCCTCGCTGGAAGCGTCGCGTACCTGGTAGAAGGTGTCGAACAGCCGCTCCTGCTGGGCTGGCGAGATGCCGATGCCGGAGTCGGTGACCTGCCATTCCAGGCTGGCCTGGCCCTCCACGGATTCCAGGACCCTGACCCGCAGCACGACACGGCCGGTGTCGGTGAACTTGATGGCATTGCTGAGCAGGTTGTTGAGGATCTGGCGGATCCGTATCGGGTCGCCCTGCAACTGGTCGGGCAACGTTGCATCGACACAGGCGTACAGCAGCAAGCCCTTGTTTTCGGCGAAGACACTGTAGGCATGCAGCGTGTCCTCGATCATCTGCAACGGGCAGAACGCCTGGGACTCGATCGCCATCTGCCCGGATTCGATCTTGGAAATGTCCAGCACATCGCTGATCAATTGGAACAGGGTGCTGGACGAGCGCTGGATGGTTTGCAGGTGTTCGCGCTGCCGCGCATCCAGGCGCGTCAGCCCGAGCAGTTCCAGGGTGCCCAGCACGCCGTAGAGCGGGGTGCGTATTTCGTGGCTCATGGTGGCTAGGAACAGGGTCTTGGCTTCGCTCGCCGCATCGGCGGAGCGTCGCGCCTGTTCCAGCATGGCCGCGCCCTCGATATGGCTGGTCACGTCGTGGAAGGCACAAAGCACGGCATCCTCGCCCTGGTAACGGGTGGGCACGAACCCTACCTGCAGGTGGGTACCGTCAATGTCCAGCCGGGTTTCACCGGCGACGGACAGGTCCTGCCGGTTCTCCAGGGCCATCCGCAGTTTTGTGCTGCCTTGCCACTGCTGGGCTTTGCGGTTTTCCAGCAGGACCTTGAAGTCCGAGCGACGCACCACGCACAGGCCGGTGGGCGCGCTATCGATCACGGCCCGGCTGAAGGCCTCGCTTTCGGCGGTGCGTTGGTAAGCCTCGTAGACCGGTTTGACGATGCGCGACTGATACCGGCGACTGACCAGCCAGCCACAGCCGATGCCGCCGATCAGCAAGGCCAGCAAGACCGGCAAGGGCCACAGGGTGTAGTTGAAGTAGCTCTTGAAACCGATGGTGTAGAGGGCGGTCCAGGGCTCGGCGGAGTTGCTCGAGACTTTGAAGACCATGCCGTCGCCGGTGATGTTCAGCCCGTCATGCAGCACGTTGCCCGGTTGCAGCGAACCGCTCAGCACCTTGCCGGAGGGGGCGATCAGGGTCACATGGTCATAGGTCGACCACGGCATGAGTCGCTTGATGTCACTGACCAGGTCCATGCTCAACAGCGACGCAATGCCGACCGGGTTGCCGGCGTCCTGGACGCCTGACCCTTGCGGCCCGAGGTGGGCGCTGACATAGGCCAGCAGCCGGACGGGGGCCTCGTTGGCTTGATGCGGGACCAGGGGTTCCCAATCGACCACGCCATCGGCCCGTGCCGGATCGTTCGCCAGCAGCAGCTTGAGTGTTTGCAGGACGAGTGCCTTGTTGGGGGTGTCGTTTTTCCAGAGCGGGTCTCGTGAATGCCCGGCTGCCGGAATGCCGATATTGAAGCTGTCCTCGACATCGAACAGAAAAAACGGCGGTGACTGGTAATGGGAAGTGGACCAGAAGGCGCTGTAGTAATCGGTCAGGTGCTCTCCCAGATCGGATAGCCTGGCCAAGGTGTCAGGTGCGATGTTCTGTTGGTTGACGGACAGGCTGAAGGGCGTGGAAAAGGCGAATTCCTGGCCCAGGTAGTTGTGCAATCCCTCTTCGGGCAAGGCGCTTTTCAGGTACGAACCCGAGTCGCTGGAGCGCAAGGGGACCTGGGTGCCTTGTACGGCGACGCCACGGAGGAAGTCTTCATGTTCGCGGATGTCTTCCATCATCCGCGCAAAGTGCGCCTTGAACCTGTCGTGTTGTTCTTCGAGCAGTTTGTGCGACGACCAGTAACTGATGGCGATCAACAGCAGGGTCAAGCCGAGAAAAATCAACAATCCCTTGTTCAGGCGAGTCGAGTATCGTTTCAGATTCTCGAGAAGCGTGTCCTGGTGGTTCATCACTGGTATCCAAAAAAACATGAAAAAGTCGAAGCCTTGAGGATTTTACCTTTAAACAACGACTTGTCAGTGATGTGGGGCATGTAATCCTGAAGGGTGGGTGTCCTCGGTTCAATAACTGGCGGCTGGACCGTCGTTCACCAGCAGCTGTTGAAACTGTTCGGAGGGGACTGCGCGAGAGATCAGGAACCCCTGCACCTGGCTACAGTCGATCTTGCGCAACAGCGCCAACTCCTCGGCGCTTTCCACGCCTTCGGCGACCACGGTCAGGCCCAGTTGGCGACCCAGGGCAATGATGCTGGTCAGGGCCTTGGTCAGTTCTTCGCTGGCATGGCATCCCTGGACCAGGGCGCGATCGATCTTCAGCTCGGTGAACGGGGTGGAAACCAGGTTCATGTACGAGCTGTAGCCCTTGCCGAAGTCGTCCTGGGACAGGCCGAAGCCCTTGATGCGCAAGCGGCAGGCGCCGGCATAGAAGTTACTGATGTCCTGGGGCACCGAACATTCCATGAGTTCGAAACAGATCTGCCCCGGTACGCCCTGATGTTCCATGACAAAGTCGAACAGGCGGTCCGCCAGGTCGTGGCTGTTGAGCAGATGGGTCGGCAGGTTGATCGACACCGGAATATCGTAGTCATGCTGGCGCCAGCGGGCCTGGGCCTGGATCGCCTGGCGCAAGACCAGCCACAGCAGCTCCTCCTCGAGATCGAAGGACTTGAGGGCGGGCAGGAAGGCGTCGGGGAGCAGCATGCCCTGTGTCGGATGCATCCAGCGGACCAGGGCTTCGGCGGCGACGATGCGGCCGTTGAACAGCGATTTCTTGGGTTGGAACCAGGCCTCGAACTGCTCTTCCTGGATGGCCTGGGCCAGCGCGGCCCGATTGAGCATGGCGGTCGGCAAGGGGCGTGGCGAGCTCGGCTGCGAGATGCTCAGCTGGGTGGTCAGGGTTTGCAGGGCGGCGAGGTTCACCGGTTTCGAAATCAGGCCGATGACTTTCACCCCGAGGTTCTTGGCGACCAGGCTGGCGCTCATCAGCATGCGCCGCGAAGCCGAGCTCATGATCGCCAGCGCCGGCTTGGAGTGCAGGGCCGCCAGTCCCTGGATGAACTGCACGCCATCCATTCCCGGCATCAACAGGTCGGTGAGCACCAGGTCGAACTTGCGCCATTTCAAGCGTTCCAGCGCCTCTTCGCCATCCCGTGCGCCTTCCAGGTAATAGGGGCCCAGCTCACCGAACAGATGCTGCAGGTACATGTGCTGGAAGGGATGGTCTTCAACGATCAATATGCTACAGGGCTTCATTCTTCGCTCTTTCATAGGGCGCTAGGTAATTGAACAGGGCGCGTAATGCAAAAGGTTTGACCAGGCAATGGTTCATTCCGGCCGCCAGACATTGCTCTTCTTCTCCACGCATCGCGTTGGCCGTGGCACCGATGATCGGGACCGTACAGCCACGGCGTCGCAACTCCTTGGCCAGTTCATAGCCATTCATCACGGGCATGTTGACGTCAGTGAGGACCAGGTCGAACCGCTCGGGGTTCCACATCGACAGGGCTTCCTCGCCGTTCGACGCAAGCTCCACGCTGCAGCCCAGCTCTTCGAGCTGATCCCTGAGGATCAACTGGTTGATGACGTTGTCTTCGGCCACCAGCACCTTCAGTTCCAGTTGCTTCAGCGTCCAGTGTTCGTTGTGGCTCTCGGCCTTGGCCACCCACAGCCCCTGGGCCTGGCTGACCGCCTGGTGAATGGAGCGCAGGTGGTTCAGGTTCACGTGCCAGCACCCGGTACGAACCTGCGGTTCGTTGTTGCCGGTGCCGGTGGCGAGGATCAGCGGACCGGGCCAGTCCGGTTGCAGGCGTTGTTCCAGTTCGCCGGGGTGGACCTCCACCAGCAGGCAATCGCTGGTCGGGGCGATCTTCGAGGGATGGCACAGCTGCACCCGGGCTCCCCACTGGCGCAGCCAGCCGCCGATGGACTCCGCGAGCTCCCGCACGCTGGACATCACATAGATGGTTTCCGGCAGCAGCTGGGTGGCGGGCAGGGTGACCGGCCCATCGATCGCGGCTTCCAGGGGCAGGGTGAGGGAGAAGCTGCTGCCCAGCCCCAGTTCGCTGACCATGCGCAGGCTGCCGTTCATCAATTGCGTGAGGCGCTGGCAGATAGGTAGGCCCAGACCAGTGCCCGCCACCACGTTGGTATTGCCGCCGGTTTGATAGAAGGGTTCGAATATCAGTGGCTGATGATCCTGGGCAATGCCTTTGCCGGTGTCGGAAACCTGCCACAGGATGCTGGAGCGCTCGCCATCGCGGCTCAGCAGGTTGACCCGCAGCACGATGCGCCCCAGGTCGGTGAACTTCACTGCGTTGTTGAGTAGGTTGCTGAGGATCTGCCGGATGCGGGTGACGTCGCCGATCAGGCGCTCGGGGATCTGCGGGTCCACGCAGGAATAGAGCAGCAGGCCCTTGTTCGACGCGGCGGCGGAATAGCCCTGGATCAGCTCGTGGACCAGGTCCAGCGGCGAGAACTCATTCAGCTCCAGGGCCAGTTGCCCGGCTTCGATCTTGGACACGTCCAGCACATCGCAGATCAGCTGCAACAGGGTCGAGGAAGAACACTCGATGGCGCGCAGGTAGTCGCGCTGCTGGGTATCCAGCTGGGTACGCGCGAGCAGCTCCAGGGTGCCCAGCACGCCATACAGCGGGGTGCGTATTTCATGGCTCATGGTGGCGAGGAACAGGGTCTTGGCTTCGTTGGCGGCGTCGGCCATCTGCCGGGCTTCTTCCAGCGCGGCTTCCACCTGCTTGCGCGCACTGATGTCGCTGAAGGCGCAGAACAACACGTCTTCGCCCTTGTAGCGGGTGGGCGCGGAGCTCAGGTAAAGGTGGCGCCCATCGGCGGTCTCGAAGTAGTCGAAGCGGTTCGGTTCGTGGCTCTTGAAGGCTTGCTGGATCCAGCCGGCGCAGAGTATTTCCCGTTCGATGCCGTCGCCCAGCCACTGCTGCGCCAGGGTGTTTTCCAGGACCACCTGGCCATCGGTACGCCGCAGCACGCACAAGGCCACGGGCGCGGTCTGGATCACGTCGCGGCTGAACAGCTCGCTCTCGACCAGGGCCTGGATACGGCTCAGCGCAGGAGTGATGAAGCGGTGCTCGATGCGGCGGGTCAGCAGGCAGATCAGGCTGATGCTGAACAGGCAGAACACCAGGGCGCCGGCCAGCTGGGGCCAGAGCGCGATCAGCAGCGACTGCAGGCTGAAGGAGTAGACCAGTTGCCAGTCGGAGGTCATCAGTTGCTTGCGGATCACCAGGTGATCGGGCCACCAGCGGCTGCCGACAAAACCGAAGAAGTTGCTGCCTTGCAGTTGCTGCAGGGCCTGCCCCAGGCGTCCGGCCGGAGTGTTGGTGAACAGCAGCGCGCCTTCGGAGTTGAACATCATGAACTCGCCGGCGCTCTGGTCGCTGAGGGCCTTGAGCACTTCCCGCCCATCCATTTCCAGGCCCAGCCAGCCGGAGTCATCGGTGCGCTCGTCGAGCCGGGTGAAAATGTACAGCTGCGAAGTCTGCGTGGACGGGTCGGTGAGCCACAGCTCGTTGGTGTCCGGATGCTCTCCATGGTTGAGCGCCTCAAGCTTGGAGAGGATGGTCCTGGGCAGGTTGGGGGAGGTCGGGTTGCTGCTGTAGAGGCGCATGACCCGGGCCTCGGGACCGGGGCTCACATACAGCAGGTTGACCTGCTTGGCCTTGAAGTATTCGCGCATGCGCACGCTTAGCCAGATGCTCCATGGGTCATCGAGGTCGCCCAGTTGCAGGTGCAGTTCTTCGGTGGAGGGCAGGTACACCAGGGCCTGGGCCTGCTTGGAGCGGCGTACCGCGGACAGGCTGAGGCTTTCCAGCAAGGCCTCGCGGCTGGTGAAGAAGGTCTGGGCTTCGGCGATGGCGCTGCTCATGTAGCCGCGGCGCCGGGAAATGTCGTTGCTGAGGGTGGAATTGAGGAAGTTGTAGACGGCTCCGAGGATACCAACCAAAAGAATGAGCGCGAAAAGACGCAGCAACCTGCTAGCGGCTTCAGGACTGGAAAATACGGGACTGATCTGATGAAGGTAGGTCTTTAATCTCATGGACCCACTCTAAATAAACCCTCCTTAATCCGGGATAGGACGATCCTTAAAGTCGCTGGTATTTCGCCGCTTCCAGCCTTGTCGACGACGAAAAGAGCCTGGCACGGGTGCCAGGTTTTTTCGCTGCGGTGCCGCTCGCGACCGGATCAGACCACTGCCAGTCGCTGCTTGCGCAGTGGCGCGGGGAAGGCCTGGTCGATGGCCGCCAGGTCTTCGTCGTGCAAGCGCAACCCGGCCGCCTCGGCGTTCAGCCGGACATGCTCGGGGTGCACCGCCTTGGGAATGGCGATCACACCTTCCTGGCGCAGGACCCAGGCCAGGGAAACCTGGGCCGTGGTCACGCCATGGCGTTCGGCGACCTGCTGCAGCGCGGGGTGGCGCAGCAGCTTGCCGGCCTGGGCGATAGGGCAGTAAGCCATGAGCGGCAAGCGCTGCTGTTGCGCGGCGGGCAGCAGGTCGAATTCGATGCCGCGTTCCTCGATGTTGTACAGCACCTGGTTGGTGGCGCAGGCCGGGCTCGCCAGTTCCTCGAGGTCATCGAGGTCGAAATTGGAAACGCCCCAGCGGCCGATCTTGCCGTCTTCGCGCAGGCGTTCGAAGGCTTCCAGCGTTTCTTCAAGAGGGTATTGGCCACGCCAATGCAGCAGGTACAGATCGATATAGTCGGTCCCCAGGCGCCGCAGGCTGCGGTCGCAGGCTTGGGGAATGCCTTTGCGGCTGGCGTTGTGCGGGTACACCTTGCTGACCAGGAACACCCGGTCGCGCTGGCCGGTGATGGCGGCGCCAACCACTTCCTCCGCGCCGCCCTCGGCGTACATCTCGGCGGTATCGATCAGGCTCATGCCCCGTTCGATACCGGCCTGCAATGCGGCAATCTCGGCGTTGCGCTGGTGGCGCTCCTCGCCCATGCGCCAGGTACCCTGGCCAATCACCGGGACGGGCACGCCCGCCAGATCGAGTGTTCGCATGACAATCTCCTGAAAGGGTTAGCAAGGACCCAGAGAAGCAAAGGCGCGGTTGCCGGTCAAGGTAACGAAGTGAGGGAGGCGATCTTTTATATTCATTTAAGGAATAAAATAACTACTATTTATTCCTTTTAATGTCTGAAAACACAGGGCACCTTAGAGGCCTGCACGGCGATGCGCCAGTGCCCACCCCAGACAGGAAGGCTCACCATGACCATCAAGGCAATCAACGTTCGCAATCAGTTCAAGGGCGTCATCAAGGAGATCCATGAAGGCCAGGTGGTCTCGGAAATCGATGTGCAGACCGCCTCGGGCATCGTCACCTCGGTGATCACCACGCGCTCGGTGCGCGACCTGGAATTGAAGGTCGGCAGCGAGGTCATCGCCTTCGTCAAATCCACTGAAGTGTCGATCGCCAAGCTCTGAGGCTTTCGATCCCGACCCTGCACCTCGCTTGCCACGCTCGCCGAACCCTGCCACAGGGGCACCGGCAAGGGTGGCAAGCCGCCTTTCCCGAGAAAAGTCGGGCCTCCTTAGAATGATTATTTCTTTGGGTTATTGAATGCGCTGATTCGCGCATATCCATCGCAGCGGAAAACACGCTGCGGTCCTGCTCCCGTCCGCGATGAAATCCATCTGGCTGCTCAAGCGGAAAATCCCGCGCGAACGGCTGCGCTGAAGCTGCCCCGGCAGCCGCGATTGCTGTTCGATCGGCATCTTGTGCGGCATTCGCCACTCCCTAGAATCCGCCCCATCAGCTTCGTCCAACTATCGAATCGCTTAGGGAGTTTCACCATGATGAATGCCATGCAGATGCAAATGCCGATGAACGCCAACATGCCGATGATGCCGATGATGGGCATGCCGATGATGATGGCGACCATGAGCTGCGAAATGATGGACGACGGCATGCTGTGCAAGATGACGCCGGCCGCGGGCATGGACATGGCCATGTTCAAGAACAGCGCGCAAATGATGCAGATGATGATGAACTGCGGCATGCCGATGATGATGCATTGCGCCAACATGAGCATGATGTGCATGTCCCAGGCGAGCATGGCCATGCCGATGATGGGCGCCATGATGCCAATGCCGATGATGGGCATGCCGATGCCGTCGATGAAGTGCGTGATGGAATGCACCCTCGAAGCCGACTGCATGATGTGCAAGATCATGCCGATGGCCGGCATGAACATGGACATGATGAAAAGCTGCTGCGCCCTGATGATGAAGATGATGAACGACTGCGGCATGCCAATGATGATGAGCTGCAACGGCATGCCGATGATGTGCTGCACCTGCTGATTCCTCGCGGCGGCACAAAAAAGCCCGGCCGGGATGATCCCGCCGGGCTTTTTCTATAGAGGGACTATTGGCATTCGTAGCCGCTGGCGCAGCCTGCGATCGGGGCCGCAGGACCCGCCCTGTCAGCACAGTCCCGGCTGGTTCAGTCCAGGCGTTCCGGATAGGTCACCACCAGGTAGGCCACCGCCTCGCTGTCGGCCGGGTTGCGGTAGCGGTGCGGCTGGTCGGCGTAGAACAGGATCGAGTCGCCGGTGGAGAGCAGGTAGCGTTCCTGGTTGACGCTGATTTCCAGTACGCCCTGGGACACTACCAGGTTTTCCTGGACCCCCGGTCCGTGTCCTTCGGACTGGTCTTCGCCGAGCGGGCTCAGGCGCAGTTCGTAGAATTCCGACTGGCGCGCCACGTCGAAGGGGAACAGGGCGCGGCTGACAAAGGCGCCGTTGGCGCTGACCAGGCGTTTGCTCTGGCTCGATGGCAGCACCGCCACACCTTCGAAGGCGCGGTGTTCGAGAAAGGCCGCGACCGACACCTTCAGGCCCTTGGCGATCTTGCACAGCACCTTGATCGACGGCACGCTGCGCCCGGACTCGATCTGCGCCAGCATCGCCCGGCTGACCCCGCACTGGCGGGCCAGGGCATCCAGGGACAGATGACGCTTGCTGCGCAGGCGTTGCAGGTTCTGCGCGACCCGCTCGCTGATGGGGTCTTCTTCCTGAGTTTCCAGGTGGCTCAAATCAAGGCCGGGTTCGTCGGCGCTCGCTAGAAAGCGCGAGGGCTCCTGGACGCTCACGCGTGGTATGTCCTGGTCGGCTGGGCCGCCTGAATCCACTGGAACGCCTGGTAACCGGCATTGCGCGCGTACAGCTCCCACATGGCCCGGGCCAGTTGCTGGGCCTGCTTGCGTTTGCGGAACTGGGCGAAGTCGATAACGTTGTCAGTCGGTTTCATAAGGCACTTCACTGTCGTGACCAATGGGCGGGATGAGCTGAGAGTACGTGGTTATTTTTATAACCATAAATACTGATTATTTATTTATTAATTCCTTTGTGTTCTTAGCTTTCGAGCCCGTAACAACGCCCGCTCAAATCACATGGGCCTTGTGCAATTCGGTCAGGGCCAACGCCTTGAGGCGCGCCAGCAGCGGGTCGCGACGGTCCCGCGGGTGGCTCAGTTGCACCGCCAGTTCCTGGCGAATACGGCTGGGGCGGTTGTCCATCACCAGCACCCGGTCGCTCAGGTACAGCGCCTCGTCGACATCGTGGGTCACCAGCAGCAGGGCGATGGCGTGACGCTCGGCCAGTTGCAGCAGCAGGTCCTGCAGTTTCATCCGGGTAAAGGCGTCCACCGCGCTGAAGGGCTCGTCGAGCAGCAGCACCTGCGGCCGCGAGTACAGGCCGCGGGCAATCGCCACCCGCTGCGCCATGCCGCCGGACAGCGCCTTGGGCAGGGCCTGGGCAAAACCCGCGAGGCCGACTTCCTCGATCAGTTGCGCGACCCAGGCCCGGTCGTAATGCTTGTCGTCGCTGAAGCCGATGTTCTGTTCCACCGTCAGCCAGGGCATCAGCCGCGGCTCCTGGAAGACAAAGGCCAGGCGTTCGGTATGGCTCAGCAGTTGCCCCTGGAAGTCCTTCTCCAGGCCGGCGACGATCCGCAGCAAGGTGCTTTTGCCGCAGCCGCTGGGGCCCAGCAGGCTGACGGTTTCCCGCGGCTGCAATTGCAGGTGGATATCGTCGAGGACGGTGGTGGTGGCGAAGGTCTTGCGCTCCACGTGGATATCCAGCAGGGCTTGGGTCATGGCTCGATTCTCTGTGCGTTAGTCATGGCTGCCTTGGCCATTGAAGGTGTCGCGCCAGGCCAGGCAGCGTTTTTCCAGGCCGGCGAGAAGGCCGTCGCTGAGCTTGCCGAGCACGGCGAGGACGATGATCGCCGCCAGCACGATGTCCGGCCGCGAGGTTTCCCGGCCGTCGCTGAGCAGATAACCCAGGCCCTTGGTGGCGGCGATCAGTTCGGCGGCCACCAGGAACATCCAGGCCAGGCTCATGCCGCTGCGCAAGCCGGTGAACAGGCCGGGCAGGGCGGCTGGCAGGAGAATCCGCCGCACCAGCCGGCGCCGGCCGAAACCGTACATATGACCGACCTCCACCAGCTTGCGGTCGATATCGCGAATCGCCGCCACGCCATTGAGGTACACCGGGAAGAAGGCGCCGATGGCGATCAGCACCACCTTCGAGGTCTCGTCGATGCCCAGCCACAGCAGGAGCAACGGCACCCAGGCCAGGCTGGGGATCGAACGCAGGCCGGCGAAGGTCGGCTCCAGGTAGGCTTCGGCTTCCCGGCTCAGGCCGACCCAGGCGGCGAATACCAGGGCCAGGCTGGCGCCGATGGCAAAGCCCAGCAGCACCCGCAGCAGGCTGGCGCCGATGTGTTTCCACAGCGCGCCTTGGGCCAGGTCGCCGAGGGTCAGGGCGATCTCGCTGGGGGCCGGCATCTGGTACGACGGCAGCCAGCCGATTCGCACCACGATCTCCAGCAGCAGGATGATCGCTATCGGCAAGGCCAGGCCCTTGAGGCGCAGGCGCCAGCGGACGGGGTTGAAGCGCGGGAGCTTGCCCGGCGCGGACAAGGCCAGGCGGGTCGAGAGGTTGTTGCTGTCGCTGCTCATGGCGATTCTCCGGCAACGCCGAATCCGCGTCAGGCGCGGGCTCGGTTGTCGCCTGGGCGGTAGGTTATTGACGGGCCACGGCCTGCTTGACGCCGGTGTCGAGCAACTGGTCGATCACCTGATCGACGTTCACCCCGCGGCGCACCAGTTCCTCGGAGACCAGGATCGGCGCGGCGGCCTTGGAGGCCAGCACATCCTCGGCACTCAACTGCGGGCTGCCGAGGTCGGTGCGCGACAGTTGCAGCCGGGCCACTTCCAGCGGCAGGCCGGATTCGTCCGCCAGCAGCTTGGCCAACTCGTCCGGGTGCTTGAGCGACCATTCGCGGGCCTGCTCGTAGGCGGCGAGCACGGTGGCGATGGTCTGCGGATGCTCCTTGGCGTACTGCTCGGTGACGCTGATCACGCCGTAGCTGTTGAAGGCGCTGTTGCGGTACAGCAGGCGCGAGCCGGCCTGTACTTCGCTGGCGGCCATATGCGGGTCGAGGCCGGCCCAGGCGTCGACGTCGCCTTTTTCCAGGGCGGTGCGGCCGTCCGGGTGCTGCAGGTGCACCAGCTCCACATCGTCTTTTTTCAGCCCGGCCTGTTGCAGGCTGCGCAGGGTGAACAGGTAGGGATCGGTGCCCTTGGTGGCGGCGATCTTCTTGCCCTTGAGGTCGGCGACTGTCCGGTACGGCGAATCCTTGCGCACCACCAGGGCGGTCCATTCGGCGCGGCTGTAGACGTACACCGACTTGATCGGGCTGCCGTTGGCCCGGCTCAGCACCGCCGCCAGGCTGGCGGAGGAGGCGAAGTCGACGCCGCCGCTGTTGAGGTATTCCAGGGAGCGGTTGCTGCCCTGGCTGAGGACCCAGCTGACCTTGGTCTGGGGCAGGGCCTTCTCGAGAAAGCCGAAGCGCTTGAGCACCAGGCTGACCGGCGAGTAATAGGCGTAGTCCAGGTGCACTTCGGCCGGCGGGCTTTCCGCGGCCTGGGCCAGGGGTTGCAGGCTAAGCGCCAGGGCGCAGGCGCCGAGCAGGTACCTGGCGCGGGCCAGGGGGAAGCGGAAGACGGGTTTCATGGAGCGGCTCCGGACAAGGCGGCGAGAGGGCAATGTTGTTATTTCCGTCTCTTATTTCAAAAGTAACGGAAGGCAGGGGTGAGTCCTGCCGGAAAGGAATATTGCAGGCTCTGTGCCATAGACCGGGGAAGGGCGGTTTCCAGGCGTTGCCAGGAGAAAGAAGCTTCAGGCGATGTTGCCTGGCCAACAGCCTGTTGCCTTGCTGTTTCTCTATCAACAGCTACGGGTTGCGGATGCAGAAGCGGCTATGAGCTTATGCGTTAACAGAATTTCAAAACCGGATTCTAAGAGCGTTATGTTCTAGAAAATCCGCTTTTCCAATCATCCAGGAATTTCCCATGACGCTCTCCCGACGCTTGCGCCGCCTGCTCTTCAGCACCCTGTTCGCGGTACCCCTGGTCCAGGCCGCCGAGCCGCTGGTCCTGCATGTCGGCGATCAGAACTACTACAACGTGCGAGCCTCGGTGGAGGCCTCGGGTGTGCTCGAAGGCGCGCCCTACAAGGTCGACTGGAAACACTTCCAGGCCGCCGCGCCGCTGGCCGAAGCCTTGAACATCGGCGCCCTGGACCTGGGGTTCCTCGGCGATTCGGGCTTTCTGTTCCTCGCCGCGAAACAGGCGCCGGTGAAGCTGATCGGCGTCTCGCGACAGAACCCGGACACCATCGCCTTGCTGGTGCCCAAGGACTCGTCGGTGCAAACCATCGCCGACCTCAAGGGCAAGAAGGTCGCCTACTGGCCCGGCGCCTGGAGCCAGCAACTGACCCTGCGCGCCCTGGAGCAGGCCGGCCTGCCGGAGGACCATGTCGAGTTCATCAAGCTGATGCCGATCGATGCCGCCGCGGCCTTGCCCCAGGGCAGCATCGACGCCTTCCCGGTGTGGGAACCCTATATCTCGCAACAGATCCTGTTCTCCGGCGCGCGGCCGATCCTCACCGCGAAGAACCTGATGCCCGGCCTCAGCGCCATCGCCGCCTCGACCCCGGCCATCGACAGCAAGCGCGCCGCCATCGCCGACTTCCTCGGCCGCCTGAAACAGGCCCGCGCCTGGGTCGACAGCCACACCGACCAGTACGCCGACCTGTGGGCGAAAAAGGCCAACCTCGACCCGAACGTCTCCCGCCATTGGTTGCGCCAGGCGCACATGAGCGTCGGCCCGGTGGACCAACAGGCCGCCGCCGACCTGCAAAGCACCGCGGACTTCCTGTTCAAGGTCAAGGCGCTGCCGGCGCCATTGGCCACCGCGACTGTTGTCGATACGTCCTTTACCCAGGCGCTGAACCCGTAAGCGAACGCTGAGGACTGCCGAGCGTCAGCGTCCTTCGTGCTGGCGGCGATAGGCTCCCGGCTGCACGCCTACGGCCTTGGCGAAGGCCCGGGTAAAGGCCGCCACCGATTGATAACCCACCGCCGCGCCGGCCTGTTCCACGGTGTGGTTGGCCTTGAGCAACTGGCAGGCGTGGCGCATGCGCAGCGCCAGCAGGACCTGGCCCGGGGATTGCCCGGCCAGTTCGTTGAAGCGCTTGAAGAAGGCCGAGCGCGACAGCCCGGTGCAGGCCGCCATGCTTTCCAGGGGCCAGGGCTGTTCGGGGTGTTCGATCAGCTGTTCCAGCAGCGCGGCGAAGGCCGGATGCCGGGCCAGCGCCACCAGTCCGCCGAGGCCCTGGTTGTCGGCCACCTGCTGGCGCAGCACATAGAGGAACAGCAGATGGCTCAGGCGTTCCAGCAGCGCCGAAGAGGGCGCGGGTATGCGCTGGCATTCTTCCAGGATCAGCTCGAACAGCGCCCGGGCCGCGCTCAGGGACGGGTCGCCGGCGCGCAGTACGATCCAGTCCGGCAGGCCGTCGATGATCAGCGACGACAGCCCGGAGCTGAAGTGAAAGAAACCGCAGACCAGGCCCACGCCATCTTCGGCCTGATCTTTTGCGTGAGCGTCGAACGCCTGCATGGCCCTGCGTGGCAGTTCATGGGCGGCACTACGCTGTTCGGCGCTGGACAGGCGATAGTCCAGGTCGCGCAGCAGGAACAGCGCATCCCCGGCATTCAGGCGCTGGGCCTGCTCCTGGCCCTCGATATGCAGCCAGCAATGGCCTTGCACGATCAGGTGGAAGCTGGCCCGGGCTAGGCCGTGGGTGCTGGCGTGCCAGCCGCCGCAGTAACGGCCGACATGGAACAGGCTGGCGTCGAGTTCGAGGCTTTCTAATAACCAATCAACCAGTGGGCTGGACGAAATCATCTAATGGAAACACTCAGGAGCAAGTAATCGCTACTTTAGAATATGGATCGAAATTCTTATAACCAACAGACTGGCCGGACACCTACACAACAGGAGTCCACCGCATGTCGCGCATCACTCTACACAGCCTGCAAAGCGCTCCCGAAGCGGCCCGGCCATTTTTGCAGAACGCCCAGAACAACTCGGGCTTCATCCCCAATCTGCTGGGCATCCTGGCCAATGCCCCGGCGGCGCTGGAGACCTACGTTACGGTATCGGCGCTCAATGGCAAGGCTGAGCTGAGCCTGGCCGAACGGGAAGTGGTGCAGCTGGTGGCGGCCACCACCCACGGTTGCGATTTCTGCGTGGCCGGGCACACTGCGGTGGCGCAGAACAAGGCCAAGCTGCCGGACGAAGTGATCAGCGCGTTGCGTGAGCGCAGCCCCTTGCCGGAGGAAAAGCTGCAGGAGCTGGCTGCCTTCGCCGCCGAGGTGATCGCCACCCGCGGCAATGTCAGCGATTCGACGTTCACAGCGTTCAAGGCCGCCGGCTACAGCGAGGGCAATGCCCTGGAGGTGATTCTCGGGGTGAGCCTGGCGACCCTGTGCAACTTCGCCAACGTGTTCGCCCGCACGCCGCTGAACCCGGAACTGGCCAAGTACCGCTGGCAAGCGCCGCAGCAATGATGCAGCGGCTGGATTCAAGGCACGGCCGGTGGGCCGCTGCCGCGTAGAAAAGGAGAAAACCACATGCTCGACCCCGCATTGAGTCAATGGCTGGACGCCGAGGCCCAGGCCCTGGATCTGGGCCACTGCGACCCACAGCAGGTGCTGGCGCGACTGGCCGAGGCCCAGGTGCTGCGGATTGGCATCCCGCCTGGGCAGGGCGGTAGCGACGGCGACCTGGGCGCTGCCGTGGAAGCGGTGGCCGCGGTGGCCAGCCATTCCCTGGCGGCGGCCTTTGTGTTCTGGGGCCAGCGGGCCTTTATCGAATACTTGCTGCACAGCCCCAACGCGGCCTTGCGCGAGCGTCTGTTGCCGGACCTGCTCAGCGGCAAGTTGGCGGGAGCCACCGGGCTGTCGAACGCCATGAAGTTCCTCTCGGGCATCGAGGCCCTGCAAGTCCGTGCGTTGCCACAAGCCGGCGGCTGGTGCCTGAACGGGCCCTGCACTGGGTCACCAATCTGCGCAAGAGCGGTTTTGTGGTGGCCGCGGCCATCGAGCACGAAGAGGGTGGCGCGCCCTTTGTCCTGGCGATTCCCGCGACCCTGGCTGGCCTGCAACGCTCGGAGGACTTGCAACTGATGGGCTTGCAGTCGAGCAACACCGCGGCGCTGGAGTTGCAACAGGTCGAGGTTGGCCATGACTGGTTGCTGCACGAGGACGCCAAGGTCTTTCTGCCGGCGGTGCGCCCGGCGTTTCTCGGCCTGCAATGTGGCATGGCCATCGGCCTGGCGCGGCGCGCGCTGGATGAAGTGCAAACCCATTTGCACAGCGGCCGTTCGATCCTGCGCGAGCCCTTGCAGGAGCAACGCCAGCAGTTGGAGGCGCGCGTCGATGAGCTCAAGCGCGGCCTGCTGGAGGGGCGTTTCCTGACCCAGCCCGCGGCGCTGTTCCGGCTGCGCATCGCCCTGGCCGAAGCCGTCGCCAATGCCGTGCAGCTGGAGTTGCAGGCCAGTGGCGGCAAGGCCTACCTGAGCGAACATGGCAGCGGCTTTGCCCGACGCTGGCGCGAGTCGGCCTTCGTGCCGGTCGTCACGCCGAGCCTGGTGCAGTTGCGCGCCGAGTTGCAGCGCCAGGCGCGGGACGCGGCGGCATGAGCGCGGCCTTGCTCGAAGCCCGGCAGGTCAGCCTCGGCTACCCCGGCGAACACGGCTGGCAAGCGGTGCTGGAAGGCTTCGACCTGCGCTTGCAGCCGGGGGAGGTGGTGTCGATCCTCGGCCCCAGCGGCGTTGGCAAATCCAGCCTGTTGCGGGTCCTGGCCGGCTTGCAGGCGCCTCAGGGTGGCAGCGTCAGCCTGCTGGGGCAAACGCTGGACGGCCCGCATCCACGGGTGGCCGTGGCTTTCCAGGACCCCAGCCTGTTGCCCTGGCTGAACCTGGAACACAACGTCGCCTTCGGCCTCGACTTCGCCCGCCAGCCGGCGCTGAGCGCCCAGCAGCGCCAGGCGCGGGTCGACCAGGCAATCGCCGAGGTCGGCCTGCAGCACGCCCGCGGGCACTACCCGGCGCAGCTGTCCGGCGGCATGGCCCAGCGCACCGCGCTGGCCCGTTGCCTGGCGCGCCAGCCGCAGGTGCTGTTGCTCGACGAGCCCTTCGGCGCGCTGGACGAAGTGACCCGCGCCGACATGCAGCAACTGCTGCTCAAGGTGATCGCCGAGCACCGCACCGCGGCGTTATTGATCACCCACGACATCGACGAAGCCCTGCTGCTTTCCGAGCGCATTCTGCTACTGGGTAACAGCCCGGCGCGAACCCTCGGCGAGTGGCGCATCGACCTGCCTCAGCCGCGTGCCGAGCTGGTGGAAGAGCTGGGCACCCTGCGTATCGAGATTCTCAAAACCCTTCGGCGGGCGAGCCGCACTGCACAACCCCAAGCCTTACCGCAGCCTCTACCCCTGTAGGAGCGAAGCTTGCTCGCGATAAAAACGTCAGAGCGGCGCAGTGTCCCAGACACCCCGTCAACGTTGAGGTTTTTCGCGAGCAAGCTTCGCTCCTACAGGAGATCGCGGCCAAACCCTTGCCCGAATTGTCGGAGATACACCATGTGCCTGGATGACTTCACTCACAGCCGTCGCGACTTCCTCAAACTCAGCGCCTTGCTCACAGCCGGCGGCGCCTTGCCGTTGCTGGGTAGCCTGCAGGCCCGCGCCGCCGCGGAGCCGGACGCGCCGGTGCGCATCGGTTACCTGCCGATCACCGACGCCACGCCCTTGCTGGTGGCCCATAACAACGGCCTGTTCGAGGCCGAGGGCATCCGCTCCGAGCGCCCGGTGCTGTTGCGCAGCTGGGCGCAGGTGATCGAGGCGTTCATTTCCGGGCAGGTCAATGTGATCCACCTGCTGTCGCCGATGACCGTCTGGGCCCGTTATGGCAGCAAGGTGCCGGCCAAGGTGGTGGCCTGGAACCACGTTGGCGGCTCCGGCCTGACGGTGGCGCCGGGCATCAGCGAGGTTCGGCAACTGGGCGGGCAGGCGCTGGCGATTCCGTTCTGGTACTCGATTCACAACGTGGTGGTGCAGCAACTGCTGCGCGACAACGGCCTGACCCCGGTGAGCCGGCCGGCCAGCAGCCCGCTGGCGGCCAACGAGGTCAACCTGCTGGTGCTGCCGCCGTCGGACATGCCGCCGGCCCTGGCCAGCAAGCGCATCGCCGGCTACATCGTCGCCGAGCCGTTCAATGCCCTGGCCGAGGAACTCAAGGTCGGCCGGGTGCAGCGCTTTACCGGGGATATCTGGCGCAACCACGCCTGCTGCGTGGTGTTCATGCACGAGCAGGACCTGAACAACCGCCCCGAATGGTCGCAGAAGGTGGTCAACGCCATCGTCAAGGCGCAGCTGTGGACCCGCGACAACCGCGCCGAGGCGGCCCGGCTGCTGTCCCGGGACGGCGCCAACCGCTACACCCCGCATGCGCCGCAGGTGCTGAGCCGGGTGCTGGCGCCGAGTGCCGGCGAGCGCCAGCAATACCTGGCCGACGGCGCGATCCAGCACGCGCAGTGGGACGAGCAGCGCATCGACTTTCAGCCGTACCCGTTCCCCAGCTACACCGAGGAGCTGGTCAAGCGCCTCAAGGACACCCTGATCGAAGGCGACAAGGGTTTCCTGGCCAGCCTCGACCCGCAGCACACCGCCCGCGACCTGGTGGACGAGCGCTTCGTGCGCAACGCCATCGCGTCGGTCGGCGGGCTCAAGGCATTCGGCTTGCCCGACAGCTTCGAACGCAGCGAGGAGTTCAGCCTCTGATGGCCAAGCGATCCGCATCGAACCTGCCTTGGCTGCTGGGCGTGGGCGGGCTGTTGTGCCTGCTGCTGTTGTGGTGGCTGGGCGTGCGCCTGTTCGGCAGCACCGAGGGGCTGGCGGCGCGCTTTTCGCCGGCGGCGACCCTGGCCAGCCTGCTGGAACTGCTGGGCCGCGCCGAGCTGTACGAGCATGTGCTGGTCAGCCTCAAGCGCATCCTGGTTGGCCTGGCCCTGGCCTTGCTGGTCGGCGTGCCCCTGGGCCTGCTGATTGGCAGCTACCGCCACCTGGAGGCGGCCACCACCCCGGCGTTCCAGTTCCTGCGGATGATCTCGCCGCTGTCGTGGATGCCGGTGGTGGTGATGCTGATGGGGGTAGGGGACCAGCCGATCTACTTCCTGCTGGCCTTCGCCGCGGTCTGGCCGATCCTGCTCAACACCGCGGCCGGGGTGCGCCAGCTCGACCCGCGCTGGCTGCAACTGAGCCGCAGCCTCAGCGCCACCCGCTGGGAAACCCTGCGCAAGGTGATCCTGCCCGGGGTGCTGGGCCATGTGCTGACCGGCGTGCGCCTGGCCATCGGCATTTTGTGGATCGTCCTGGTGCCCTGCGAAATGCTTGGCGTCAGCGCCGGCCTGGGCTATTTCATCCTCGATACCCGCGACCGCCTGGCCTATTCGGAACTGATGGCCATGGTGCTGCTGATCGGCGCCCTGGGCTTTGCCCTGGACAGCCTGGCCCGCGGTCTGCACCGACGCTGGACGCACTTGCCGTAACGCCGCGACGGGCGCATTGTCAGTGGGAAGTCTGAAGTCATGCTGGCGTTCGATCCGGCGTTGACGCACCGGCGTTTATAAAGAGGCGCCGGTGGCCGGCGTGGGCGTCCAGCCTATCTGGAGGTGCGCCATGAGCCAGTACCAACGCTTGTTGCTGGTCATCGACCCGGCAATGCGCCAATCCCCGGCGATCCCGCGTGCAGCCGCCCTGGCCAAGGCCAGCGGCGCGACTCTGCATATCGCGGCCTTGCTGAAGCCGGTGTCGATTCTTTCCCTGTTCGAGCACCACGTGCGCAATGAGGCGCGCGAACGTTATCGCCTGGAACATCAGAACTGGTTGCAGGAGGAGGTGCATCGGCTGCGTGGCCATGGCGTCACGGTCAACGGCGAGGTGACCTGGGCCGACGACCTGCTGGAGGAAATCCTGCAGCACGTCGCGGAAATCCAGCCCGACCTGCTGATCAAGGACGTGCAGCACGAACCGGCGCTCAAACGCGCCTTTCTCACGCCGATGGACTGGCACCTGCTGCGCCGGTGCCCGGTACCGCTGTACCTGATGGGCCGCCACGGCCATACCTTGCCGCAAATGGTGGTGGCGGCGGTCGACCCGTCGCGGCCGGAGTACCAGCACAACGGGCTCAACGACCGGATCATCCACGAAGCCAACAGCCTGGCCCTGCAGTGCAATGCCGAGCTGCACCTGTTGCACGCCTATGACGTGTCGTCGGTCTACCTGGGCGATGCCGGGGGCGGTGGCCTGGTGCTGGCGGACCTGACCCGGGAACTGCGGGTCACCCTGGAAAAAGCCTTCCTCGAACTCGCCGAGCGCTACGGCGTGCCCGAGGAACGGCGGCATTTCATCCTTGGGCAGCCGGTCACGGTGCTGGCCAATTTCGTCACCGAGAACCAGGCCGACGTGCTGGTCATGGGCCGTGTGCATCGCGAGGGCCTGGAGAAACTGGTGGGCAGTACCACCGAGCACGCGCTGTATCAGCTGCCCTGCAGCCTGCTGGCGCTGTAGCCGGGCGCCTGGGGAGGTGAGACATGAGCGAATATCCGTCATTGCAGATGACCTTGCGCAACCGCCAGGCCGCCGGGCAGGGGCTGGTCGCGCCGTTGCAGAAATACAGTCGCCGGCCCGAGGTGATCGTGCTGGCGTTGCCCCGGGGCGGGGTGCCGGTGGCCTGGGAAATCGCCCGGGCCCTGGAGGTGCGGCTGGACCTGATGCTGGTGCGCAAGCTCGGCGTGCCCGGTCATGAAGAACTGGCGATGGGCGCCATCGCCAGCGGCGGCATCCGCATCCTCAATCAGGACGTCCTGAACGGTCATCACATCGGTGATGCCGCGCTGCAAGCGGTGACCCAGCGAGAAACCCAGGAATTGCAGCGCCGCGATCGGGTCTACCGCGGCGACCGGGCCGCGCCCGACCTGCGTGGCCAGGTGGTGATCCTGGTGGACGACGGGCTGGCCACCGGTGCCTCGATGCACGCCGCGGTCCAGGCCACGCGCCTGCAGCACCCGGCGCGGATAGTGGTGGCCGTGCCCCTGGCGCCGCAGGAAACCGTGGACACCCTGAGTTTCGAGGTCGACGAGCTGATCTGCCCGATCACTCCGCTGTGGTTCGTGTCGATCGGCAACGGCTATGCGGACTTTGCCCAGACCTCGGACGAGGAGGTGATCGAACTGTTGCAACAGGCCTGGCAGCGGCCGTGCGAAGGCGCTGCGGTATGAACGTCTCGGCGGCCTGAAACCGGGCGCCCCGGAACCAAAACCCTGGTTGCCCCTCCAAGCTGTGCCCGGCGCTGCGTGCAGGCCGGGCGAGGGATCCATGGGCGAGGGATTTTTGCCATTGAGGTGACGACCGCAACGGTCCGACACAGGGCAAAACATGAAACGAGGCTTCAAGGTTCTCTGCGCAGTGCTACTCGCCGCCGGCCTGGCCGGTTGCATCGCTGCCCCCATCGAAATGACCGCGCAGACCGAGCAACGCTTGCGCGTTCAGGCGCCGATCCGCTTTCTGCTGACCTTCGACGACGGCCCCAGCGCTTCCAGCCTTTATAACCCGACCGAACGGGTACTCGACGACCTGCTCGACAACCCGCTGCAACCGGCGATCAAGGCGGTGTTCTTCGTCCAGACCCGCGCCTCGCGGGCCGGCGGCAGCGACATCGGGCGGCGGATAATGGCCCGCGAGCACGCCGAGGGCCATGTGCTGGGCTTTCATACCGCCACGCCGAGGCACACCAACCATCGCTCGCTCGACCCGCAGGAACTGGAGACGTCCCTGAACGACGGCAGCGCCGATATCGCGCTGATCACCGGCGTGCCGCCGAACCTGGTGCGCCCGCCATTCTGGAACTACGACAAGCGCACCTTCGCCGCCTATCAACGGCATGGCCTGCATGTGTTGCTGACCGACCTCAGCGCCAACGACGGCAAGGTCTGGGGGTTCAACGCCAGCCCACGGCGCCGGGCCAACATGCTGCGCCAGCTGTCGGAGGTGCGCGAACGCATTGCCCTGGGCCAGTTGCCGACGGTGGACGGAGCGATCCCGGTGGTGGTGACCTTCCACGACCTCAATCGCTACACCGCCCGGCATACCCGGGAATACCTGCAGATCCTGCTCGACAGCGCTCAGGCCAATGGCCTTCGGACCGCGCCCAAGCCGTTCTACGACGATACCGCGGCGCTGCAACGGGCGGTCATGGCCCGCACCGTCAGCAGCAGCGAGCAGCCGGTGCGGTTGCCGGGGCTGTGGAACTGGCTGTGGGACAGGAATTCCCATTGAGCAGGCGTGACCGTTCGCATGGGACAAGACATGACCGTCGGTCCGCCAGTGCCTTGCCAGGATCGAATAAATCTCTGGTTTTACAGTCACATGGGGGGTTGCAGGCGCCGGCGCCGCCGGTTCGCACAGGGCCCGGCGCGTTGCCGGGCTGCTTTGCCAACCCATCGTTCTGACCCAGGTTCTAGGACACTTCCCATGAAGCGATTCGCGACACTCACCCTGACCCTTTGCTCCACGCTGCTGCTGGGTGGCTGCTACCCCCATTGGGACGACGGCCGGCGCTACGATCGCGACCATGACCGCTGGCGCGACCACAGTCGTTATGACCGCGACTACTACCGCGACCGCGATCATGACGACGACCGTTACGACCGCCGCTACGACCGGCGGGACAAGGACGGGCGCTATCGTCGCGACCGTGACGATGACGACGATGACGATTGAGTCGCAGGGCGGTTTTCGCCCGATATGACAACGGCGCCCTTGGGCGCCGTTGTCGTTTGTGCCGGGCGTTACTTCACCGCATAGAACTTGCGCACATAGGCCGTGCTGTGCCACGCGCAGGGCGTGCCCTGGGCAACGAACAGCGTAGCGCCGGGGCCGGCGGTCAGTCGGCTGCCATCCGCACCCTCGAGGGTCACGCTGCCTTCCACCAGGTGCATCAGCTCATGGAGCTTGTGGGGCCGGCCATGGCGGCGGTAAGGCGTGGAGTCCCAGACACCGATCCGCAGGTCGCAGGTGTCGTCCTCGAAGGCGTTGCGCGAGCGGCATTGCGGTTCCGGGCCGATCAGGATCTGCGGCTCGGGGGCCGCCGAAGGCGAGAGCATGGCCCGCGGGTCAAGCAGCGTCAGGCCCGGTTCGGCGCCCGCGGCGGCGCGTTTCACCGCGCAGAAGGCCCAGAGCGTGCCGGGTTCGGCCTCGAGCTTGAAGGTGCTGCCGCGGCCGATCACCGCGCTGGCGCCCGGGGCCAGTTCCAGGGCTGGTTCCGCAGACGGCCCGGCGCTGTAGAGCAGCACCTTGCCGGCGTGCACCACGAGCATTTCGATGTGGGGGAAATCCTCGATGGCAAAACTTGCGCTGGTGCGCACGACACCGGCGGCAATCCCGTCGCTGCCGTTGTAGGCGACCAGCCGATCGGCGCCGAAAGGGTCGTGGCTGCCCAGGGCAGCGGGGGTGAACAGGCTGGCGTCGAAGTGACCGTCGGCGCCTGCCAGCAGCAAAGCGGCGGGTGTGGACATACAGATGACTCTCTGGGAAGTGGAAAAGGTGCCGCGCGGCGGGCGCCCGCGGCGTTGTGGATCAGCCGATGGCCTGGGTCACCAGGGCGAACTGGCGAACGCCGCCAAGCGCCCGAGGCGGAGTGCCGCGGGCCATCTGCGCGACCTGGTCGACCTGTTTCAGGCCAGCGCTTTGCAGCCAGTCGGCCAGGCCGCAGTCGGCCGGAATGTCGATGCGCACGAAGGCATCGGGAACCTTGCTCAGCAGGCTGGCGATCATCTGCCGGGCCTGCTCGGGGTTTTCTGCAATCACTGGGCCGATGCAGCGACCACGGCCGAACGGCCGCAGCAGGGCGAAGGCGCGCAACTGGCCGTCGCGCTCGATGCCGACGCCGTGCTCGACCACCGCGAACAGGTCTTCCAGTACCTGCTGGCGGTCCAGGCCGCTGCCGGCGTTGGCCAGGCTCAGCTGGCGCAGGCGGTCGGCCTTGCGCAGCGGCCGGCAGCTTTCGCCGGCGGGCAGGGAGCCGACCTCAGGCGCCTGTGCCTGGCCCTGATGCTGCTGGATCATGCCGAACTCGACGAAGCCCTGGCTGGCATACAGCGGCGCGCCGGCCAGGGTGGCGTTGAGGATTGGCGTGCGCGACCCGCAGGCGTGCAGGGCCTTTTCCATCAGGGCGCGGCCGATGCCCTGGCCCTGGTAGTCGTTGCTGACGATCACCAGGCCGATGGTGGCGTAGTCACCCTGGAGGCAGGCGAAGGCGCTGCCGATCAGGCGTTCGCCGTCTTCCACCACGAAGCCCTGGCTGACCCGCTGCAACATCGCCCAGTCTTCCAGGCGATGGGGCCACTTCAATTGCACCGACAGGGCGTGGGCCGCCGGCAGGTCGGCGACAGTCATCGGGCGATACACATAAGCAGGGCGAGGGGTGGCGGACATGGCAAGACTCCGTGGAAAAGATAAGCGCGATCGTCGGCTTTGCTGTGCGGCGATGCGTCTGTATCCCATCTGCGCCGAGACCTGGCAAGAGCCCGGCAGCGATTCGGCAGAATCCCTAAAAGAGCGGCCGGCAGACCACAGTAACTACTTAAAAGGGGCATAAGGTCGGCAGCAAATGCTTGCGCTTTTTTCCTAGGATGGAGGCCTGGTTTTCACCTTCCGGACCGGCCTTCGCCGACCTTATTGCCGCCTTTAGTGGAGTGCTCCATGGATAGCTTCGATCCTCGTCTTGTCGCTGTGCGCAGCGCTCATTTCATCGCCGGCCAGTACCGCGACGCCGCGCCCGGGCTGGAAGTCTTGCGCCCGTCGGACGGCCAGGCCTACGGGCAGTTGCCGATCGCCGACGCCGAATGGGTGGACGAGGCGGTGAACAACGCCTGGCAGGCCTTCGCCCGCTCCGACTGGGCCAGCCGTCCGCCCCGGGAGCGGGCGCGGGTGATGCGGCGCTGGGCCGACCTGGTGGAAGCAGACGCGGCGATCCTCGCGCCGCTGGAGGCCGTGGGTTCGACCCGCCCGCACCAGGACGTGATCGCCTGGGACATTCCTTATGTCGCCGAAGGTATCCGCTTTTTCGCCGAGCTGGCGGACAAGCACGGCGGTTCGCTGGCCGCCACCCAGACCGACCGCCTGGGCATGCAGATCGCCGAACCCTATGGGGTGATCGCCGCCATCGCGCCGTGGAATTTCCCGCTGAGCATGGCCTCGTGGAAAGTCGCCCCGGCCCTGGCCGCCGGTAACGCGGTGGTGCTCAAGCCGTCGGAACTGACGCCGTACTCCAGCCTGCGTTTCGCCGAACTGGCGCTGCAAGCGGGGATCCCGGCGGGCATCTTCAACGTGGTACAGGGCGACGGCCGGGTCACTGGCGATGCCCTGTGTCGCCATCCGCGGGTGGCCAAGGTGACCTTTACCGGCTCCACCGCCACCGGTTCGAGCATCATGTCCACCTGCGCCCTGGTCGGGCCCAAGCCGGTGACCCTGGAGCTGGGCGGCAAGAGCCCGCAACTGGTGTTCGCCGACGTGCCGGACATCGCCAGGACCGCGCGCACCGTGGCCATGGCCATTACCGGCAACGCCGGGCAGGTCTGTGTCTCCGGTTCGCGGCTGCTGATCGAACGCTCGATCATGCAGCCCTTCGTCGAGCACCTGCGGACGTACTTCGAACAATTGCGCCCGGGGCCGACCTGGTCGTCGGCCAGCACGCTGTCGCCGATCATTTCCCGGCAGCAGGCCAACCGCATCGACGGCATCGTCCAGCGTTCGCGCCAGGCCGGCGCCGAGGTGCTCTGTGGCGGCGGCTTGTTCGATGGCCTGGGCGGCGCCTATTACCAGCCGACCCTGCTGACCGGCCTGGACAACAGCAATCCGGCGGTCTGCGAGGAGATCTTCGGCCCGGTGCTGACGGTGCAGGCCTTCGACGACGAAGCCGAGGCCCTGGGCCTGGCCGAGCACGCCACCTACGGCCTGGCCGCCGGGGTGCACACCGCCGACATCAACCGCGCCCTGCGCCTGGTCCGGCGCCTGGA
>NZ_JAQZAB010000068.1:0-37585 GCF_028640915.1 Pseudomonas sp. B3G-3
CGACTGCGCCGGAAGTGGGGCGAATTATAGACTTCCAGAATCTGCCGTCAACCCCTAATTACGCTTTTGTTGCAGAAGATGGTTTTTTCACCATTAAACGGGGGATTCGACGTGTCACCGGCGGCAGCCGCAACAGTAATAACAATGCGCCGATAGAAGCATAGATAGCCCACTCTTTAAGATCGGCTCGAACAATCCAGAGCATATGCAGTAAACCCAGCCCAAGAATGAGATAGACCAACCGATGCAGTTTCTTCCAACGACTGCCCAGGCGACGCTGGCTGTATCTATTGGAAGTCACCGCCAAGGCCAACAACCCGAGGAACCCCAGGCTTCCTACAATAATGTAGGGCCGCTTACGCAACTCCACTCCCAGCTGTGACCAATCGAGCCCGAGGATAAATACGGCGTAGGCACTTAAATGCAGCACCACATAAGCAAAGCACCACAAACCGAGCTGTCGGCGTACCGCGATCCAGCCCGCCCACCCCGTCAGTTTCTGTAGAGGGGTCATGCTCAGGGTGATCAGCAAAAAGATCAGCGTCCCCAACCCCAGACGATCGACCAGCACTTTCCCTGGATCGGGTCCGAGAGCAGAGGCCCAAGCCTGGTACAACCAGAGCAAAGGCCAGATAGCCGCAACGATAAAGACGCCAAGGCGCCAGAGTGGATAGCGCATCAGTAATTCTTCCGCAGATCCAGGCCGGTATATAAAGAAGCGACTTCATCCGCGTAGCCGTTGAACATCTGCGTCTCACGCACATTGGGACTGAACAGGCCGCTAGGCAGGCGACGCTCGCGCGCCTGAGTCCAGCGAGGGTGATCAACCGTAGGATTCACGTTCGCGTAAAAGCCGTACTCATTGGCGGCGATGCTTTGCCAGGTGGTTTTCGGCTGCTCCTCCACCAGACTGATGCGCACGATGGACTTGATGCTCTTGAAGCCGTACTTCCAGGGCACCACCAAACGCAACGGCGCGCCGTTCTGGTTAGGCAGCTCGCGGCCATACATCCCCACGGCCAGAATCGCCAGCGGGTGCATCGCCTCATCCAGGCGCAGGCCTTCTACATAAGGCCAGTCGATCAGGGCAAAACCCGAACGCTGACCGGGCATGCTTTTAGGGTCCTGAAGGGTTTCGAAGCGGATGTATTTGGCCTTCGAAGTTGGCTCGACCTGCTTGAGCAACTCGGAAATCGGGAAACCGATCCAGGGAATCACCATGGACCAGGCCTCGACACAACGCAGCCGGTAGATCCGCTCTTCCAACCGATAAGGCTTCATGAAGTCTTCCAGCGCATAACGCCCTGGTTTACCCACCTCCCCGTCCACCACCACGCTCCAGGGTTCGGTTTTCAGCGCGCCGGCATTGGCAGCCGGGTCGCCCTTGTCGGTACCGAACTCATAGAAGTTGTTGTAGTGGGTGGCGTCCTTGAACGGGGTGATCGCCTCATCCTTGACGTTGACCGCCTGCCATTTTGTTTCCGGCAGTTTTTGCGCAAACCATGACGGTGCCTTGCCAGGCTCGACATCCGGATAGCGCCCCGCGTCTTCGGCACTGGCCCAGCGCGGCAGCGCACAGGCAGCCAGACCGGCAATGGCCCCGCCCAACAGGCTACGACGAGAGACATAAAGGGATTCAGGCGTGACATCCGACTCTTTGCAGTCAGACGACTTGGGGACTTTGATCAACATGGCAACTCCGCAGCATTGGAGGACTGATGCACCAATAGACTGCGGAGTATGGGGGAAATTACATTAAGGCAACGTTTTGCGCCGACGAAGATGCAACAAGTACTGAATCGGGCCAGAGGCCGCGTAGGCGAGGAAAACCAGCAGCAAAATCCGCGGCGGATCACTGAAGACCACGGCGAATACCAAAACCACGGCGAGGATCGCCACGAAAGGTACGCGCCCCTTCAGATCCAGCTCCTTGAAGCTGTTGTACTTGATGTTGCTGACCATCAGCATGCCGGCCGCCGCGACCATCAGCGCCACCAGGAACGACATCTTCGAACCCTGGATACCGTAATCGCTGAATGCCCAGACGATACCGGCCACCACACCCGCCGCGGCCGGACTGGCCAGGCCGATGAAGTAACGCTTGTCGGCAGTACCCACCTGGGTGTTGAAACGGGCCAGACGCAACGCCGCACCAGCTACATAGATGAAGGCGACCATCCAGCCGACCTTGCCCATGTCGCCCAGCGCCCAACCGAAGGCCAGCAAGGCAGGCGCAACGCCGAAGGCAACCATATCGGACAGCGAGTCATACTCAGCGCCAAAAGCGCTCTGGGTATTGGTCATGCGGGCTACGCGCCCGTCCAGGCCATCGAGCACCATGGCGACAAAGATCGCGATGGCCGCGAACGCGAAATACTTGCTCGCTCCTGCCGCGTCACCGGCGCTCAACGCGCTCTGGGCACTCATGGAATTGATGATCGAGTAGAAACCGGCGAACAGGTTCGCGGTGGTGAAGAGGTTCGGCAGCAGATAGATACCACGATGCCGGACTTTACGGCCTTCAGCGTCATGCCCCTCTTCGACATGCTCATCGATGGGTAGCAGGCTATCGGCGTCAGAGGCCTGGTTTGGCTCTTCGGGACGTTCGCTCATGGACATTACCTTGCAACGGTGTGAAAAGTTTCGACGATACCCAGGGTCATGATTGGACCACAAAGGATCCAGCTTTATACCAGAACCTGTCTATCCAAACGAAAAAACGCGGCCTAGGCCGCGTTTTCCCTGACAAGACTCGAACTTAGTTCTTGGCTTTGTCGACGATTTTGTTGGCACCGATCCACGGCATCATCGAACGCAGTTGTTCACCGATGATTTCGATACCGTGAGCGGCGTTGTTACGACGCTTGGCGGTCATCGATGGGTAGCCGGTGGCGCCTTCGCTGATGAACATCTTGGCGTATTCGCCGTCCTGGATGCGCTTCAGAGCGTTGCGCATGGCCTGACGGGATTCGGCGTTGATCACTTCAGGGCCGGTCACGTACTCGCCGTACTCGGCGTTGTTGGAGATCGAGTAGTTCATGTTGGCGATACCGCCTTCGTACATGAGGTCAACGATCAGCTTCAGTTCGTGCAGGCATTCGAAGTAGGCCATTTCTGGCGCGTAGCCAGCTTCGACCAGGGTTTCGAAACCGGCTTTGACCAGCTCGACGGTACCGCCACACAGAACAGCCTGCTCGCCGAACAGGTCGGTTTCAGTCTCGTCCTTGAAGGTGGTCTCGATGATGCCGGTACGGCCGCCGCCCACGCCAGCGGCGTAGGACAGAGCAACGTTCTTGGCGTTGCCGGAAGCGTCCTGGTAGATAGCGATCAGGTCAGGGATACCGCCGCCCTTGACGAACTCGGAACGCACGGTGTGACCCGGGGCCTTCGGCGCGATCATGATCACGTCGAGGTCGGCGCGCGGAACAACCTGGTTGTAGTGGATCGCGAAGCCGTGGGAGAAGGCCAGGGTGGCGCCCTTCTTGATGTTCGGCTCGATTTCGTTCTTGTACAGCTGGGACTGGAACTCGTCCGGGGTCAGGATCATGACCAGGTCGGCGCCGGCAACGGCCGCGGCAACGTCGGTCACTTTCAGGCCATGGGCTTCAGCCTTGGCAACGGTAGCCGAGCCTTTACGCAGGCCAACGGTCACGTCGACGCCGGAGTCTTTCAGGTTGCACGCTTGAGCGTGGCCCTGGGAACCGTAACCGATGATGGCAACTTTCTTGCCCTGGATGATCGAGAGGTCGCAGTCTTTATCGTAGAAAACTTTCATGAATTTCCCCTATATCAGGCCGTTCAGGCCGTTCGCTAATTTGAGTTAGATGCTGAGTACTTTATCGCCACGGGCAATGCCGGTGACGCCACTGCGTACGGTTTCCAGAATCGAGGCGGTGCCGATCGACTGGATGAAACTGTCGAGCTTGTCGCTGGTACCGGTCAATTGAACGGTATACACGCTGGCACTGACGTCGACGATCTGCCCACGGTAAATATCGGTAGTGCGCTTGACCTCGGCGCGCTGGGCGCCGGTGGCCTTGACCTTGACCAGCATCAGCTCGCGCTCGATGTGAGCGCTTTCCGACAGGTCGACCAGCTTGACCACTTCAACCAGCTTGTTCAGGTTCTTGGTGATCTGCTCGATGATTTCATCGTGCCCCACGGTGGTCAGCGTCAGACGCGACAGGGTCGGGTCTTCGGTCGGCGCCACGGTCAGGCTTTCGATGTTGTAGTTGCGCTGCGAAAACAGGCCAACCACACGAGACAAGGCGCCCGGTTCGTTTTCCAGAAGCAAGGAGATAATGTGCCGCATGATTAAGTACGCTCCGTCTTGCTCAGCCACATATCGCGCATGGAGCCGTCTTTGATCTGCATCGGGTAGACGTGCTCGCTGGTATCGACCTGGATGTCGAGGAACACCAGACGATCTTTCATGGCGAATGCTTCTTCCATCTTCGGCTTCAGGTCCTTCAGGTCCGTGACGCGAATGCCCACGTGCCCATAGGCTTCGGCCAGCTTGACGAAATCAGGCAGCGATTCCATGTAGGAATGCGAGTGACGGCTACCGTAGTTCATGTCCTGCCACTGACGCACCATACCCAGCGCACCGTTGTTCAGGTTGATGATCTTGACCGGCAGGTCGTACTGCAGGCAGGTCGACAGTTCCTGAATGTTCATCTGGATACTGCCCTCGCCCGTTACACAGGCAACGTCAGCATCAGGGAAACTCAACTTGACGCCCATGGCCGCAGGGAAACCAAAGCCCATCGTGCCCAGGCCACCGGAGTTGATCCAGCGATTGGGCTTGTTGAACCGGTAGTACTGCGCCGCGAACATCTGGTGCTGACCCACGTCGGAAGTCACATAGGCGTCGCCCTTGGTCACTTCGCAGAGGGTCTCGATCACGGTCTGCGGCTTGATGATGCTGCCATCGCCCTTGTCGTAAGGGAACAGGCCGCGATCACCGCGCCACTCCTCGATCTGCTTCCACCAACTGGCGACTGTGTCCTTGTTCGGGGTTTCACCGATTTCCTTGAGGGCCGCGACCATTTCGGTCAGGACGCTCTCTACCGGACCCACGATCGGCACGTCTGCCTTGATGGTCTTGGAGATGGACGCCGGGTCGATGTCGACGTGGATGATCTTGGCGTTCGGGCAGAATTTCGCCGGGCCGTTGATGACACGGTCGTCGAAACGCGCGCCGACTGCCAGGATCACATCGGCATGGTGCATGGTCAGGTTGGCGGTGTAGCTGCCGTGCATGCCGAGCATGCCGACGAACTGACGATCGGTGCCAGGGTAGGCACCCAAGCCCATCAGGGTATTGGTGACCGGCAGGTTGAGCATTTGTGCCAGTTCGGTCAGCGGCGCGGAGCCACCACCGAGGATCACGCCGCCGCCTGCGTACAGCACAGGACGCTTGGCCGCCAGGAGCATTTCTGCCGCCTTGCGGATTTGCCCGGAATGCCCACGAACAGCCGGGCTGTAGGAGCGCAGCTTCGCTTTTTTAGGGAAAACGTATTCGAACTTTTCAGCCGGATTGGTCATGTCCTTAGGGACATCGACCACGACTGGACCCGGACGACCGGATTGCGCCAGGTAGAACGCCTTCTTCATGACTTCCGGGATTTCCGAAGCGTGCTTGATCATGAAGCTATGCTTCACGATCGGCCGGGAGATACCGATCATGTCGGTTTCCTGGAACGCGTCGGTACCGACCATGGTGCTAGGCACCTGACCGGAAATGATCACCATTGGAATGGAGTCCATATAGGCAGTGGCGATACCGGTGATGGCATTGGTCGCGCCAGGGCCGGAAGTCACCAGTACCACACCGGCCTTGCCGGTGGCACGGGCGTAGCCGTCAGCCATATGGGTAGCCGCTTGCTCGTGACGAACCAGGATGTGGGTCACTTCCGGTTCTTTGAACAGGGCATCGTAGACATGAAGGAGAGCACCACCCGGGTACCCATAGATATATTTGACGCCTTCGTCACGCAAAAAGCGGACGAGCATCTCACCGCCAGATAAAAGCTCCACGTTGTTCACCTCTAAAACGCCAGAATACCGCCCTCTTGAAAGGGGACGGGTCTTAATAGGTTTACTTCTCAGCAGAGCATGAGCGACGGTGGTCGCCGACTACGTCAGCACTGACTGAGCAAGTATTGGGAGTGCCCCAAGTGTTGCGGGGTTTTCCCACCCAGCGCGAGGTAACGCGTTGCGGGTGTAGCAGGTCGGCGCGGATGTGCGCCTCATGTTCTGCCGAGTGGGTCTGCTTCTGGCAGTCCCTCTACAGCGGACTTTGGATTCTTCTGTTTCGCCCTCTGCAAGTCAAGACGTCAATGTGCTTTATTCGAACTAAGCGCATGAGAACGCAAGAAAAAACCTGTAAACCGCGAGTGTCTGCGCTTCAATTGCGCAATCCTGAATAAGGAATTCAAAAATGCGAACCTTCGCCATGACCGCCGGCCTGCTGCTCGCCATGACTCTCCCGTGCCAGGCCGGGCAGATTTACAAATGGGTCGACGCCCAGGGAGTCACCCATTTCGACGCCCAGCCACCCCAAGGCGTGGCCAGCACCGTCATCACCCTGCCGAAAAACCCGAAAGGTGCGTCCCGTACGCCGTCACCCGACAAGCCGGACACCCAGCAACAGGTCATGGACAACCAGGCCAAGCAACAGCTCGCCAGGCAGGAAGCCGAGCGCAGGCGTTTTTGCACACAGGCACGGGCCAGCCTGGCGCAGTTGCAGAACAACCCGCGCCTGAGCGAGAACACAGAGGAGGGAACGCGCCGCCTGACCGAGGAACAGCGTCAGCAGCGCATCGTGGAAACGCAGAAGGCGATAGACAACCACTGCCGCTAGGCAGTGGTTGCAGAGGGTTTAGCGGGTGGCGACGATCAGTTGGTCGAACTCTTTGAGCAGGATCTGCAACTGAAGGTCCCGGCCCTGCATCGGGCGACCGGCGAATACCACTTCGGCCATTTCCTGGATGCCCGAGGCGCTGGGCAGCGGCAGGTCCTGTTCAAGAATCGCCTTCATCCGCGGCAGGAAGATCCACTGCAGCCATTGCTCGAACTCCAGTGTGTCCACGGCAAACGGCTCGATACTGGCCAGGGCCTCGGTGCTCGGTGGGGTGTCATCCCACAACCCCTGCAACCGCAGCTCACGCTCGATCAACAGCAACTGCTCGGCAATCTTTGGAAAACGCGCATCCATCACAGAGACACCTTGGCTTTCTGTCGGGCCTGAGCGGCACCGGCGGCATCGCCCTGTTTCTCGCGCGCCTGGGCGATCAATGCCCACAGGCTGGCCTGCAGGTCAGGACGACCGTTGGCGAAGCTCAGGCCGCGACGGGCAAACTGTTCAGCCTGCGCTGCATCGCCCTGGGCCATGCGTACCTGGGCCAGGCGATACAGCACCTGCGGCTCACGCGGTGCTACACGCTGAGCGCGCTCGAGGCTGGAGGAAGCGCCGTTCAGGTCGCCACTCGCCTGTTGCTGCTGGGCCGTAGTCAACAGTGCCAGCACCGGACCATCCAGTTGCTCATCGGCGGACAGCCCGCCAGAGCTGGCTGAAGGTACTCCGCTCGGCGTCGGCGGCAGGCTGTAGCTGCCCTGATTGATCGGCGCGGACTGGATCGGTGAGGTATCGATAGGTCCAGGCGTGATCGGGCCCGGGGTAATCGGCGCGCTGCTGATTGGCGCGGCAGTGGCCGCAGCCCCGCCCGGCACCATCACCACCACGCCCGAGTCCTGCGGAATACTTTGAGTCTGTGCCTGCGCCGGACGCTTGATGGTCGTCTGACGGAAGCCACCATTGGCCGAAATGCGCTCGCTATTGGACACGGCGGTACCGGAGTCCACCACCGGAATCGAGCCACGCTGCACGCTGGCGCAACCATTGAGCAAAGCCAGAGCTGTAATAGCTGGAATCCACCACTTGTTCACGTCAAACCCTCTTCGCTTAATTCATCCAGCCCTTGACCCAATCCATCACCGACTCGACAGGCGCCGGGACATCGCCGCCGCATGCAGGACCGGGTGGGGGTTCACTGCCGCGAATATACGGCATCTGCACGGCACCCGGACAGTTGGCATCCGAGCCTTGCCCGGTCCGCGAGTCGACCCAGGCCTGCACCACGTTATCCGGTTGCGGCATATCCAATGGCAGCGGGTCGGCCTTGCGCATGAAACTGGTCCAAACCTGCAACGCGCCAGTGGCGCCGGTGAACGGTGTCTTGCCGTTGTCATCACGCCCCAGCCAGACCACCGCCAGCAGATCCTGGCTAAAACCGGCGAACCAGCTGTCGCGGGAATCGTTACTGGTACCAGTCTTGCCCGCCAGCGCCAGGGAACGCGGCAGCACGTTGTAGACCGAGCTGCCGGTACCTTCGCGCATGACGCGCTGCATCGCGCTCTGGATCAGGTAGATCGAACCCGGGTCGAAACGTTGCTGGATCTGGAACGGATAACGCTTCAGCGGCTCGCCTTCGGCGGTCAGCACACTACGGATCCCGCGCATCGGGGTGTTGAAACCGCCGTTGGCCAGGGTCTGGTACATGGTGGCGACTTCCATCGGGCTCAAGCCCCCCGCCCCCAGCAGCATCGAAGGGAACGCCGGGAATTCGCGGGTGACGCCAAGGCGTCCCAGGGTCTTCAGCACGTTCGGCACACCGACTTCCAGGCCCAGGCGCGCGGTCGACAGGTTATAGGAATGGGCCAGCCCCTGATAAAGGAAGACCGTGCCATGGGAACGACGGTCGTAGTTCTGGGGTTTCCACACTTGCCCGTCGCCGCCTTTCACCGAGAAGGCCTCGTCGGAGAGCCAACTGGTCAGGGTGTACTGGCTGGGTTTCTCCAGTGCCGTCAGGTAAACCGCAGGCTTGATCAGGGAGCCGATCGGCCGCACCGCATCCAGCGCCCGGTTGAAACCGGCAAAACCGGCCTGACGGCTGCCGATCATGGCCTGGACTTCGCCGGTTTCCGGATTGGTCACCACCATCGCCGCTTCGACTTCATCCGATCCCTTGCGCCCGGCCAGACGCTTGAAAGTGTCACTGACCGAAGCCTCGGCCTTCATCTGCAGAATCGGGTCGAAACTGGTGAAAATCCGCAGGCCTTCCTCGGTCAAGTCTTCGTCGCGGTAATCCTCACGCAACTGACGCTTCACCAGGTCCAGGAAGCCGGGGAACGAGCTGTCCGCCAGGCTGCCGCGCTTGGTCACGCCCAGCGGCATTTTCTTCGCGGCTTCGACCTGTTCCGGCGTCGCCACACCCTGCTGCGCCAGCAGATCGAGCACCAGGTTACGCCGCTCCAGCGCGCGCTCCGGATAACGTCGCGGGTTGTAATAGGACGGCCCCTTGACCATTCCCACCAGCAAGGCGATCTGATGCAACTTCAGTTCGGCCAGCGGCTGGCTGAAGAAGAACTGGCTGGCCAGGCCGAAACCGTGCACCGCACGCTGGCCGTCCTGACCGATGAAGACCTCGTTGAGGTACGCCTCGAGGATCTCGCGCTTGTCGTAATGCAGCTCAAGCAGCAGGGCCATCATCGCTTCGGTGAGCTTGCGGCTCAGGCTGCGTTCGTTGGTCAGGTAGAAGTTCTTGACCAACTGCTGGGTCAGGGTACTGCCGCCCTGGCGCATGGCACCGGACGAGGTATTGACCCACACCGCCCGGGCGATCGACTTCGGCGACACGCCAAAGTGGCTGTAGAAATCCCGGTCCTCGACCGCCACCAGGGTTTCCAGCAGATAAGGAGGCACCTGATCGATCTTGATCAGGATCCGGTCTTCGAGATTCTTCGGATACAGGCCGCCAATCAGCAGCGGCTCCAGGCGCACCACGGCCAGTTTCGAGCCTTTGCTGCCCGACAGCTCGGCCACGTAGTCGCCGGAGAAACGCACCCGCACCGGTTGCGCCTGCTCCATGCCTTCATAGAACTGGAAACCGCGGGTATTGAGTTCAACGGTGTTACCACTGACCGACGCAGCACCAGGGCCGTTGACCACGCTTTCGCGGCGATAGCCAAGTGCGTCGAGTTCGGTGAGGAAATCGTCCTTGCTGAGCTTCTGTCCGACGAACAGCTCCAGCGGGCGCGCATAGACCTTGGCCGGAATGGTCCAGCGCTTGCCGGAGAATTTCTCCTGGACCACGGCATCGAGATAAACCGCAAAGCCGGCGAGCACCACCAGAGCGACCAGACCGAGCTTCAAGGCCCAGCCCAGCCAGGGGCGCGGGCCACTAGACGGACGTTTTTTAGCGGAACGGGGGGATCGAGTACGAGTCATGGCGGCGGATTATACGCACTTTATTCATAGTCAACAGGAGCCGCCCGAGGTTTGCGTTAGCCCTGTCAGCGGCCATAATGACGCCCTTGAATTTTCCCCGACTCTGAAGGATCGCCTGTGAGCCAATCCCTGATCGCCGCCCTGCAAAACCCGGCCCTCTACCCGCATCCCGTAGACGGATTCCAGGTCATCGAGACCCATATTTCCTGGGTCCTGCTCACCGGCCCCTATGCCTATAAGCTGAAAAAGCCGGTCAACTTCGGCTTTCTCGATTTCACCGGCCTTGAAGCGCGTGGGCACTTCTGCGGTGAAGAGCTGCGTCTCAACCAGCGCCTGACCGATGATTTGTATCTGGAAGTGTTGCCGATCACCGGCACTGTCGACGCGCCGCAGATCGCAGGCGACGGCCCGGTCATCGAATACGCGCTGAAAATGCGCCAGTTCCCGCAAAGCCAACTGCTCAGCACCCTGCAAGCCAATGGCGAACTGACCACCGCGCACATCGACGAAATGGCCCGGCAGATTGCCAGGTTCCACCTCGACGCCCCGCGAGTTCCCGCAGCCCACGTAGCCGGCACCCCGGAAAGCGTAATGGAACCAGTACGTCAGAACTTCGAGCAGATCCGCCCGTTCCTCAGCGACAAGGCCGACCTGCAGCAACTTGAAGCCCTGCAAGCCTGGGCCGAAAGCAGCTTCGAACGCCTCAAGCCGCTCTTCGCCCAGCGCAAGGCCGAGGGCTTCATCCGCGAATGCCACGGCGACATCCATCTGGGTAACGCAACGCTCATCGACGGCAAGGTGGTGATCTTCGATTGCATCGAGTTCAACGAGCCGTTCCGCTTCACTGATGTCTATGCCGACGCCGGCTTCCTCGCCATGGACCTGGAAGACCGCGGCCTGAAATGCCTGGCACGCCGCTTCATCAGCCAGTACCTGGAACAGACCGGTGACTATCAGGGCCTGGAGCTGCTGAATTTCTACAAAGCCTACCGCGCCCTGGTACGGGCCAAGGTCGCCCTGTTCAGCATGCCGGCCGACGCCAGCCCGATGCAGCGCGCCACGGCCCTGCGCCAGTACCGCAACTACGCCAACCTGGCAGAGAGCTACAGCACCATTCCATCGCGTTTCCTGGCGATTACTTCTGGCGTTTCCGCCGTTGGCAAAAGCCATGTGGCCATGCGCCTGGTGGAAGCTTTGGGCGCCGTTCGCCTGCGTTCCGATGTCGAGCGCAAACGCCTGTTCGGCGAGCAGCAGGTACAGAACGATCCGAATGTCGGCATTTATAATGCCCAGGCCAACACCGCGACCTATGACCGCTTGCATGAACTTGCCGGTATCGTCCTGCGCGCCGGTTTCCCGGTGGTCATCGACGCCACCTACCTCAAGCGCGACCAGCGTGATGCTGCGGCCAAGGTTGCCGAAGCGACCGGCACCCCTTGCCTGATCATCGACTGCAACGCCCCGCAGGCCGTCATCGCCAGCTGGCTGGCGCAGCGCCAGGCCGATCGCAACGACCCGTCGGACGCGACCCTGGCCGTGATCGAACAGCAGCAAGCCAATCGCGAAGCCCTGAGCGCCGAAGAAGTACTGCGCAGCAAGCGCGTCGAGACCAATGAAAGCGGGAGCCTCGACGCCCTGGTCGCGAATATTCGCCAGCGTCTCCCAGGCTTGTAATCAACTATTTCAGCCGTGAAACCGCAAAGGCTTCACGGCTGAAAAATAGTGGCACTATACTGGCGTCATAATTCCAGCAGGTGACGCCCCATGAGTCAGCCCAAACTTCTCGACACCCCCCTTTACGCTTTGCTGCACAAAGACGACATCGACGGCTTTAACCGGGAGCGCCCGAAAGACCAGACTGTCGACATGCGCGGCGGCGATTTTCGTGGGCTCGACCTACGTGAACTGAACGCCGACGGCATCGACTTCACCGACGCCTACTTCCGCTCTGCCGACCTGCGCGGCCTCGACCTGCGCAATTCCGCCATGGAAGGCGCCAGCCTGGCCCATGCGCAGATCTCCGGCGCCTACTTTCCACCCGAACTGACCGCCGATGAAATCCTGATGTCCGTCAATTTCGGCACTCGCCTGCGCTACCGCACCAAGTAATCGCCGTTTTTGCTCCAAGGTCCGGCGCTCTCTGCCTTACGCTGGACTTGGCCTGCCTCCTTCCCTCCCCTCCCTCTGCTTCTGACGTACTTTCCTCTGTCGCCTTAGAAGCTTTTGCGCCAAAGCCGACCAAAGAACAGCGCTTTTCCTACTGAGCGCTACACTCCTTTGAGACTTGCCCACGCACCATTCGGCCGTCGCAAGGAGGCTTGATGAATGATGAATTGCAACACCTTAAGAACCTTGGCAAGACGTCGGCACAATGGCTGCATGCGGTGGGCATCCATAGCGCTTCGGACTTGCGCCGCCTGGGGGCGGTGGACGCCTATCGAGCCGTGCGGACCCGAGGTTTTCGAGCCTCGAAGGTGCTGTTGTACGCCATCGAAGGCGCCCTGATGGATGTGCACTGGAATGACATTCCGGCAGAACGCAAGGAAGCACTCAACAAACAGCTGGACGCCATTTCTTCACGCCACAAGAACTGACCTGGCAGGCTTTTCATGTATCTACTGGGGGAACAACCGGCTTACGCCGACGCCTTGATCAATCGGCTGCAAAGCATCCCGCCGCGCCTGCTGGAAGGCCTGCTGCCGTCCGGCGACGTAATGGAAGTGGCCCCTTCCAAGGACCTCTCCAGCAGCCTTGCCGACAGCCAGCTGTTCCTGCTCGAAAGCGGCCAGGTACAAGCCAGTATCGATGAGCGCCCACTGTTTTATCTGCATGAAGGCGATCTGCTCGGGCTACGTCGAGGAGCCGAGTTGCCGCGCTGGCAACTCAGCAGCGAGCAGCCGTTGAGCCTGATCCCCTATCAGCGTTCCGCGGTGTTCCAGCATCTGTATGCCGACGAACAGCGTTCCGAACTGTTTCTGCAGTACCTGATCGGACAAACCGCCCTGCTGTCCGATGCCGTTGCCCGCCTCAAGCAGCCCGAGTTGCGCAACAGCAACGGTTTTCAACGCGTGGCCAAGGGCGAGGTGCTGATCCGCCAGGGCGATGACGCCGATCATGTGTTCGTCATTATCGAAGGGCACGCCGAAGCCTTTGTCGACGGACACAAGGTCGGAGACGTGCCCAAGGACGAGATCTTTGGTGCGATGGCCATTTTCACCGGGGAGAAACGCAACGCCAGCGTGATTGCCAGCGAGCCATGCACCCTGATGCTGATCCCCAAGAGCCAGTTTCTCAGCCTGACCCAGAGCAATCCACGTATCGCCCATAGTCTGATCGAAAGCATGGCGCGGCGAATCGACCTGTTGAACAAGGAAGTCAGCCGCCTGCACAGCCTGAGCACCAACCTTTAAAGCCCCGTACTTACGGGCAATCCAAACGAGCGTTTGGCGGAATTCGCAGAAACAGGAAAAACCTTGTTGACTTGGAAATGAGAATCGTTATTATTATCACAACTGGTCGCGAGATCAGTCGATAACCTGAAAGACCAGTGGTTCGGACTCTCAGATTATCTCCTCATCAGGCTAATCACGGTTATTTGACCCGGCTCTTGCCGGGTCTTTTTTTGCCTGAAAAAAGCCATCCGCCTACTGGCGCATCTCGGCGCAGTAATCCTTCTCCGGCAGCCGCGCGCTGTACCACACATAATCCGCGCTTTGCGGCGATACCTGCGCGCCCTTCTGCGCCAGCATCAGCACCACGGCGCCGTTCGAGGCGCCAAGGTCCTGCAGGTGAACCGGCACCCCGACATCCTTGCGCGCATGAAAGGCCCCGGCAAAAAGCAGCGCCGGCGTCGGTGCCGCCAGCAAGCCCTCAGCCATGCGTCGGTCACGTTGCTGCTGCACCGCCAGCATCGCCGGCATCTGGCTTTCGGGCAGTAGCCCACAATGGGAGTCTCGGACTTGCTGCAACAACTCGTTACGCACCGACGCGGCATTCGAGTGTTCACCACTCAAGGCCGGTGCCTGGCGATAGATAGTGCGAACTTCGGAGCTGTCCAGATTGGCGGCCAGCAATGGATAAGGCTGGAATAACGCATAACGCACGATAGGTCCGTACAATGCCCAGGCCCAACCCGGCGACCAGGCCAGCGCGCCAGGCAGGTCATCAGGCAGCCCCTGCGTCGCCCGGTGTTGACGGAGTGAATCGACCCGCGGTTGCTGGTCCGGCGTGAGCATTTCCAATAGCAGGCTGCCTTGCGCGCGCTGGGTCGCCATCGCCTGCAACAGCCATAGCTGCAAGGCGTGATGTTCGGGGTGGCCATGCTGTTCGCCGACAATCACCCGAGATGCCCGGGACAGACGAATGACCAGCTCCTCCGGGGTCAGGGCCTTTCCACTGCGCAGGTCCAGAATCGCCGCGCTATCAGCCTGGACCGGAAGTTCAGGCATGACCGGCACGCCCTGGCAGGCGCCCAGCAGCAACACACTCAGGATCAATAGCACACGCATCTGGCGTCTCCGCGAATCGCCTCAGCGGGCGATGATCAAAGGGTGGCCGCGCTCGGGATGCGCCTGCACCAACACCTCCAGCCCAAACACGGCCTTGAGCGGTTCGGGCCGCAGCACCTGCGCCGGACTGTCCAGCGAGTGGGGCCGCCCGCCTTCGAGCAGCAACAGGCGATCACAATATCGCGCGGCGAGGTTCAGATCATGCAGGATCACCAGGACCGCGACCCCACGATCGGCAAACTCGCGGATGGCCTGCAAGGTGACATGTTGATGCAAAGGGTCGAGGGCCGAGGTCGGCTCATCGAGCAACAGGGTCTGGCCGGCCGCGCCCGGCCATAGCTGCGCCAACACCCGGGCCAGGTGCACGCGCTGACGTTCGCCGCCCGACAAGGCCACATAGCTGCGACCGTGCAGATGCCCGGCATCCGCCGCTTGCAGGGCTTGCATGACGATCTCGTCATCCCGTGCCCGGCCGCTTTGATAAGGCAGGCGTCCCAGGCCGACGACCTCCTCGACCCGGAAAGCGAACTCGAGTGTCGAACTTTGCGGCAGTACCGCCAGCCTTTGCGCCTTTTGCCCGCCGTCCCATCTGCAGAGTTCGCACTGATCCAGCCAGACCTGGCCGTGATCGGGTTTCAACTCGCCACACAAGGCCGCCAGCAAGGTGCTTTTACCTGCGCCATTGGGGCCCAGCACTCCCAGCACTTCACCGGGCTTGAGTTCAAGGTCGATCCCCTCCAGCACGGTTTTCCTGCCACGGCGCACCGCCAGATTTTCCGCTCGCAGCATCAGGCACGCCCTCGCAACAACAGAAACAAAAAGAAGGGCGCACCGATAAAGGCAGTCACGATGCCGATGGGCAACTCCGCAGGCGCCAGCGCCAGGCGCGCCACCAGATCGGCCAGCAACAGCAGGCTGGCGCCGGCCAGTATCGACGCTGGCAACAAGGTCCGGTGGTCAGGCCCCGCCAGCAGGCGCACCAGATGGGGTACCACCAGCCCGACAAAGCCGATCAGCCCGGCAGCGGCGACAGCCGCACCGACCCCCAGCGCAGTACAGAACACCAGTTCTCGCTTCAGCCGTTCGACATCGATCCCCAGGTGACCGGCCTCGGACTCGCCCAGCAGCAAGGCATTCAAGGCCTTGGCCCGGCGTGGCAGCCACAGTGCCACAGCCGCGCTGACCAGCAGCAGTGGCCACAATCTCGAATAACTGGCGCCGTTGAGACTGCCCAGGTTCCAGAACGTCAGGGTACGCAAGGTCGCATCGTCGGCCAGGTAGGTGAACAGGCCCACCGCCGAGCTGGCCAGCGCCGTCAACGCAATCCCGGCCAACAGCATGGTCGCCACATGGGTCTGGCCGTTGCGCCGCCCCAGGCGGTAGACCAGCCACGCCACCACCAGACCACCGAGAAAGGCGCAGAACGACAGCAGGTAAGGACCGATCGCTTCCGGCACGCCGCCCAGCAGCGAGCCACCGACGATGGCAAAGGCCGCGCCCAGCGCCGCGCCACTCGAGACGCCTACCAGCCCCGGGTCGGCCAAGGGATTGCGAAACAGCCCTTGCATCGCCACGCCGGACAGCGCCAGGACGCCCCCTACCGCCAACCCCAGCAAGGTGCGAGGCAAGCGAATCTGCCCGAGGATCAGTTCGGCCTGCTCCAGCCCCTGCCCCTCAATGGGCAAGCCCAGCAAACGCAGGGCGGCGCGCAGGGTATCGAGCAGCGGCAGGCTGACCGGCCCGAGCGCCAGGGACAACCAGATCGCCAACAGGCACAGCAGGCTCAGGCCAATGAACAACGCACGGGGTTTAAGCAAAGGGGTCATTGGGCGGTGCTGGCCTGGCCCGGCGCGGCTGGGTAGAAATCAGCTGACAGCCTTTTCAGGTTCTGGGGCAAGCGTGGCCCCAGGCCTCCCACCAGCAAGGTCGGATCAATCTCGAAGACCCGGCCGGCCTTCGCCGCACCGCTGGCGGCAAGGATCGGGTTTTCCTTGAACAGCGCGGCGCGGGCCGCCTCGCCGCTCAGGCTGCGATCGGCAAACACCAGCACCTCGGGGTTGAGTTCGGCCAACGACTCCGTGGAAAAGGGTTTGTACCCCGTGTGGGTGGCAAGATTGCGTCCACCCGCCTGCTGCAATAGCCAGTCGGCAGCGGTGTCCTTGCCGGCAATCAGAGGTTTGCCACCCGCATGCCCGAGCAACAGCAGCACACCCGGCGCCGCCTGCTTTTTCCGGGCCTGGCTGACCCAGGCCTGCTGCTGATCCAGTTGCTGCTTATATTGCTCGAACAGTTGCGTCGCCTTGTCTTCGCTACCCAATAGCTTGCCCAGATGCTGCAGATTGCCCTGCAGGGTCGGCAGGTCGGCCTGGGCCGAGAACAGCTCGACCTGCACCCCGGCGCTGCGCACCTGCGAGAGCACCGGTGGTGGCCCCATCTCTTCGGTGCCCAGCAGAATCTGCGGACGCAGGCTGAGAATGCCTTCCGCCGACAGCTGGCGCTGATAACCGATGCTCGGCAGCTTCTTCAGGGACTCGGGATGCTGGCTGGTGGTGTCCACGCCCACCAGCTTCGACTCGGCGCCCAGCGCGCTCACCCATTCGGACAAGGCGCCACCGGCGCTCACCCAGCGTTGTGGCAACTCGGCCGCCACAGCGGCATGGCTGGCCAGAAGTCCGACACAGAGCGCGATTGCGCGGGCACTCGAACGCATAAAGGTATTCCTTCAGAGAGTGGGCCCACGGAAGCCGCCGTGCATGTGACATGCCCTGCAACCCAGGCATCGAAATGAGCAAGCGCCCCACAGGCGAAGCGGCCATTTGATAATTGTTTGCATTTGACCGTCAAGCACAGACATGTTTCATCAAGCGCCCGCAGGAAAACTGTGACAGCCTGAGCCCAGAGCCGTCGGTTACCGAGGATAGACATGAAGTTTCTTTGCCCCCCCGGCGATCTGCCGGAGGCTTCCAGCCGAGGTTTCAACCTCGAAGGCCAGCCACTTTTCGCGGTGCGCCGCGATCGAAAGGTCTACGTCTACACCAACCGCTGCCCCCATCGCGGGGTCGCCCTGGAGTGGCAGCCCGATCAGTTCCTCGATCCCAGCGCCAGCCTGATTCAGTGCGCCACCCACGGCGCGCTGTTTCTGATCGAAAACGGCGAATGCGTGGCCGGCCCTTGTGCCGGGCAGTCCCTGACGGCCATCCCCTGTCGGGAAGACAGCCAGGGCATCTGGGTTCAGATCTAGCCGTTGAGCAATACGTCCAGACGACGGTCGATACACACTTCCTCGGCAGTCAAGCGTACCCCATAGGCCAGTACCTCGACCCCGGACGCTACCGCCTCACGCAGCGCCGCGGCATAACCGGGGTCGATCTCTTCGGCCGGCCGCACCGCCTCGACACCCGACAGGTTGACGCAATACAACTGCACCGCCCGGATACCGTCACGCGCCAGGCAGGCCAACTCCCGCAAATGCTTGGCGCCACGCTGGGTCACCGCATCCGGAAACGCCGCGACCGCGGAGCCGTCGAAGCCCAGGGTGACGCTTTTGACCTCGACAAACGCCGGGACGTCCAAATAGTCCAGGCGAAAGTCGATACGGCTGTTTTCCTGGCCGTAGGACACTTCCCGCTTGAGCGCGGTAAAACCGTTCAACTCAGTGATCACCCCGGCGCGCAAGGCTTCTTCCACCAGCGTGTTGGCCCGCGCCGTGTTGACGCAAGCCAGCCGGCCCTGGGGCGTCTCGCTGATTTCCCAGGTCCCGGGCAATTTGCGCTTGGGGTCATTGGAACGGCTGAACCAGACCTGCCCGCCCTCGACCATGCAATTGAACATGGAACCGGTGTTGGGGCAGTGAATGGTCAGCAACTCGCCGCCAATGGTCTCGATATCGGCGAGAAAGCGCTTGTAACGACGCACCAGGCGACCTTCTTCGAGGGGAGGATGAAAACGCATCAGCCTTGCCAGCTCCGCAGGCCACGGGCAATCCGCTCCACCGCTTCCTGCAGGCGCGGCAGGCTCTGGGTGTAAGCGAACCGGACGTGGTGCCCGGCCTGATGGCGACCGAAATCCAGCCCCGGGGTAAAGGCAATGTGTTCGGTTTCAAGAAAGTGCCGGCAGAAGGCAAAGGCATCGCCGCCGAAGGCGCTGATATCGGCATACAGGTAGAACGCCCCTTCCGGCTCCACGGCGATGCCAAAACCCAGCTCGCGCAAGGCTGGCAGGAGGAAGTCGCGACGCCGCTGAAACTCGTTGCGGCGCTCTTCCAGGATACTGATGGTGCCTGGCTCGAAGCAGGCCAGAGCGGCGTACTGGGCCATACTCGGGGCACTGATATAGAGGTTCTGCGCCAGTTTCTCCAACTCGCCGACCGCCGCCTGCGGCGCCACCAGCCAACCCAGGCGCCAGCCGGTCATGCCGAAATATTTGGAAAAGCTATTCAGGACAAAGGCGCCGTCATCGACTTCCAGCACGCTGGCGGCATCGCAGCCGTAGGTCAGGCCGTGGTAGATCTCGTCCACCACCAGATGGCCATTACGCGCCTTCACCGCGGCCGACAGCCCCGCCAGCTCGTCACGGGTGAGCAAGGTGCCGGTCGGGTTGGCTGGCGATGCCACCAGGGCGCCGACGCTGTCCTGATCCCAGTAACGCTCCAGCAGATCCGGCGTCAGCTGATAACGCACGTCCGGTCCGACCGGCACCAACTGCGCCGCACCTTCCACCAGGCGCAGGAAGTGCCGGTTGCAGGGGTAGCCCGGGTCCGCCAACAGCCAGTGCTTGCCTGGGTCGACCAGCAGGCTGCTGGCCAGCAGCAGCGCACCGGAACCACCGGGCGTGATCATGATGCGCTCGGGGTCGATGTCCAGCCCGTAGCGTTGCCGATAGAAACCGGAGATGGCCGTGCGCAACTCGGGAATCCCGCGGGCGGCGGTGTAGCGAGTCTTGCCCGCCTCCAGCGCGGCCTGCCCGGCCTTGATGATCGGCTCAGCCGTGGTGAAGTCCGGTTCACCGATTTCCAGGTGAATCACATCGTGCCCGGCCGCTTGCAGCTCATTGGCACGGGCCAGCAGGGCCATCACGTGGAAAGGTTCGATAGCGCGGCTGCGCGCACTGTAGGGCTGAGCCATTAGCCTTCCTTCATTGAAGTGAGCAAAAAAAAGATTCTACCCAACCCCGGGGACAAGGGAGAGCCCAAAGCCTTCAAGCACCTGCCATCCCCCCTGTAAAGAAGACGGACACTAGGCCCAGGCTTGGCTAAAATCATTAATTGACCAGGCCCCCGAACTGACCAGGCCAGACGGCATCGACCTTTGCAAGCGCCGTGGGACGCGGGCTCGACAACCGGGAGTAGCGCCGTCCGATTTGATCTGGTAAGTTCGCCCGCTTGCAGTCGCAGGGCCGGCATGTGTCGGTGATGGAGCAATCCTGCGCAATGGATTACATGAGTAGAGGCGGTCCATTTCATGCCCACCCAAGCAAAGCAACAGAATCAATCGATCAGCGGCTTCGAGCCCTATGTTGAAACCGCGGGCGAAGAGTACATGGGCAAGCCCATGCGCGAGCACTTCACCAAGATCCTGAACAAGTGGAAACAGGACTTGATGCAGGAAGTCGACCGCACTGTTGATCACATGAAAGACGAAGCAGCCAACTTCCCAGATCCGGCCGACCGTGCCAGCCAGGAAGAAGAATTCAGCCTGGAACTGCGCGCCCGCGACCGTGAGCGCAAGCTGATCAAGAAGATCGACAAGACGCTGCAACTGATCGAAGACGAAGAATACGGCTGGTGCGAATCCTGCGGCGTCGAGATCGGTATTCGCCGCCTGGAAGCCCGCCCTACCGCCGACATGTGTGTCGACTGCAAGACCCTGGCGGAAATCAAGGAAAAACAAGTCGGCAAGTAATCGCCAGCTTGAATGAAAAACGGAGCGTGCGAACGCTCCGTTTTTGTTTCTGCCGCCTCCCCCCTGTAGGAACGAGCTTGCTCGCGATGGCGATCCTCCAGACGCCATCGTCACCTTGGGACCGAACGAAGTAACATCCTCTCCATGACCGCCTCTCACGCCTCTTCCTACATCGGGCGCTTTGCCCCAACCCCCAGCGGGCACCTGCATTTCGGCTCGCTGGTCGCCGCCCTGGCCTCCTACCTCGATGCCCGCGCCGCTGGCGGCCGCTGGCTGTTGCGCATGGAAGACCTCGATCCGCCTCGGGAAGAGCCCGGCGCCCAGGCAGCCATTCTCAAGGCCCTGGAAAGCTACGGCTTCGAGTGGGACGGCGAAATGGTCCGCCAGAGCGAGCGGCACGCGGCCTACGCCGAAGTCCTCGACCGCCTGTTCAACCAGGGCCTGGCTTACGCCTGCACCTGCTCGCGCAAGCAACTGGAGCCCTACCACGGCATTTATCCGGGCCTGTGCCGCAATGCCGGACACAGCCAGGAAGATGCCGCCATCCGTTTGCGCGTGCCGGAGCTGGAATATCGCTTCACCGACCGGGTCCAGGGCGAATTCCGCCAGCACCTGGGGCGGGATGTCGGCGACTTCGTGATCCGCCGCCGCGACGGCCTCTACGCCTATCAACTGGCGGTGGTGCTCGACGACGCCTGGCAAGGGGTGACCGATATCGTGCGCGGCGCCGACCTGCTGGACTCCACCCCCCGCCAGCTGTACCTGCAGGAACTGCTCGGCCTGCCGCAGCCGCGTTACCTGCATGTGCCGCTGATCACCCAGCCGGACGGGCATAAACTGGGCAAATCCTACCGCTCCCCGCCGCTGGCCGAGGACCAGGCCACACCACTGCTGCTGCGCGCCTTGCGCGCCCTGGGGCAGAAAACCGACAGCGAAATGGTCCATGCCAGCCCTCGGGAAGTGCTGAGCTGGGGCATCGAACACTGGGATGCTTTACTGATCCCACGCACACTGAGTGTGCCCGAAGCGCAAATACGCTGACGCCCCTTGCAGGTTGGCGCCCATCCGTTACCATCGCCGCACGTTTTCGGGCACGCACACAATAAAGAGAGGCCGAGATGTACATCTATCGCTTGGTCCTGCTGCTGGTAGTGGGGATCTATCTGTTCTCCCCCGCCATCATGGATTGGTGGATCGATGCTACTGGCGCCTGGTATCGCCCGTATCTGCTCTGGCTGATCCTGATCGTCGTGACCTTCATCCTGCAGAGCCAAAAAGATGCCGATGAGCTTTAGCCTGACCCAGATGATCCTGATCAGCGCCGCGTACCTGCTGGTGCTGTTCGGGGTGGCCTGGATCAGCGAACGCGGCATGATCCCGCGCTCGATCATCCGCCACCCGCTGACCTACACCCTGTCTCTGGGGGTCTACGCCAGCGCCTGGGCCTTTTACGGCACGGTTGGCCTGGCCTATCAGTACGGCTACGGTTTTCTTTCCAGCTATCTCGGGGTTTCCGGCGCCTTCCTGCTGGCGCCGGTGCTGCTTTACCCGATCCTGAAAATCACCCGCACCTATCAACTGTCGTCGCTGGCCGATCTGTTCGCCTTCCGTTTTCGCAGCACCTGGGCCGGTGCGCTGACCACGGTGATCATGCTGGTCGGCGTATTGCCCCTGCTGGCCTTGCAGATCCAGGCGGTCGCGGACTCCATCGGCATCCTCACCCGCGAACCGGTGCAACACCGGGTCGCCCTGAGCTTCTGTGCGCTGATCACTCTGTTCACCATCTTCTTCGGCTCCCGGCACATTGCCACCCGGGAAAAACACGAAGGCCTGGTGTTCGCCATCGCCTTCGAATCGGTGATCAAGCTGATCGCCATCGGCGGTGTCGGCCTCTATGCCCTGTACGGCGTGTTCGATGGGCCACAACAGCTGGAACTCTGGCTGTTGCAGAACCAGACCGCCCTCGCCGCCCTGCATACACCGCTGCAGGAAGGACCGTGGCGCACCCTGCTGCTGGTGTTCTTCGCCTCGGCGATCGTGATGCCGCACATGTACCACATGACCTTCACCGAGAACCTCAACCCGCGCTCGCTGGTCAGTGCCAGCTGGGGCTTGCCGCTGTTCCTGTTGCTGATGAGCCTGGCGGTGCCGCTGATCCTCTGGGCCGGCCTGAAACTGGGCGCCACCACCAACCCCGAGTACTTCACCCTCGGCATTGGTATCGCCGCCAACAAACCGGCATTGGCCTTGATGGCCTACATTGGTGGGCTTTCCGCCGCCAGCGGCCTGATCATCGTCACCACCCTGGCGCTGTCGGGGATGGCCCTCAACCATCTGGTGCTGCCGCTGTATCAGCCACCAGCCGAAGGCAACATCTACCGCTGGCTGAAATGGACCCGCCGCGCGCTGATCGTGGCCATCATCATGGCCGGCTATGCCTTTTACCTGCTGCTGGGGGCCGAGCAGGACCTGGCCAACCTCGGCATTGTGGCCTTTGTCGCGACCCTGCAGTTCCTCCCCGGCGTGCTCTCGGTGCTGTACTGGCCGACCGCCAACCGACGCGGTTTCATCGCCGGGCTGATGGCCGGGACACTGGTGTGGCTGGTGACCATGCTGCTGCCGCTGATCGGTAACCTGCAGGGCTTCTATATACCGCTGCTGAACATGATCTATGTGCTGGACGACACCAGCTGGCACATGGCGGCCATCGCCTCGCTGGCTGCCAACGTCCTGATGTTCACCCTGATTTCGCTGTTCACCAACGCCAGTTCCGAAGAAGCCAGCGCCGCCGAAGCCTGTGCGGTGGACAACGTGCGCCGGCCGCAACGTCGCGAACTGCATGCCGCCTCGCCCCAGGAGTTCGCCACCCAACTGGCCAAGCCCCTGGGCGCCAAAGCCGCGCAGAAGGAAGTCGAGCAGGCGCTGCGCGACCTGTACCTGCCCTTCGACGAGCGCCGCCCCTATGCCCTGCGCCGCTTGCGCGACCGCATCGAAGCCAACCTGTCCGGCCTGATGGGCCCCAGCGTGGCCCAGGACATGGTGGAAACCTTCCTGCCCTACAAGGCCGGCGGCGAAAACTACGTGACCGAAGACATTCACTTCATCGAAAGCCGGCTCGAGGACTACCACTCGCGCCTGACCGGCCTGGCCGCCGAGCTCGATGCCTTGCGCCGCTACCACCGCCAGACCTTGCAGGAACTGCCGATGGGCGTCTGTTCCCTGGCCAAGGACCAGGAAATCCTCATGTGGAACAAGGCCATGGAAGAGCTGACCAGCATTCCGGCGCAGCATGTGGTCGGTTCGCGCCTGAGCACCATCGCCGATCCCTGGAGGGAGCTGCTGCAAGGCTTCATCAACGTCCCCGATGAACACTTGCATAAACAGCACCTGGCCCTCGACGGCCAGACCCGCTGGCTGAACCTGCACAAGGCCGCCATCGACGAACCCCTGGCCCCGGGCAACAGCGGCCTGGTGCTGCTGGTGGAAGACCTGACCGAAACCCAGATGCTCGAAGACAAGCTGGTGCATTCCGAGCGGCTGGCCAGCATCGGCCGCCTGGCCGCCGGCGTGGCCCACGAAATCGGCAACCCGATCACCGGTATCGCCTGCCTGGCGCAGAACCTGCGCGAAGAGCGCGAAGAAGACGGCGAACTCACCGAAATCAGCGGCCAGATCCTCGAACAGACCAAACGCGTGTCACGCATCGTCCAGTCGCTGATGAGCTTCGCCCACGCCGGCAGCCACCAGCACAACGACGAAGCCGTGTGCCTGGCCGAGGTGGCGCAGGATGCCATTGGTCTGCTGGCGCTGAATCGACGCAATTTCGAGGTGCAGTTCTTTAACCTGTGCGATCCGGACCACTGGGTCGACGGCGACCCGCAGCGGCTCGCCCAGGTACTGATCAACCTGCTATCCAATGCCCGCGACGCCTCACCGGCGGGCAGCGCGGTACGGGTCAAGAGCGAGGCCGGCGAACACACGATCGACCTGATCGTCGAAGACGAAGGCAGCGGTATCCCGTCGAGCATCATGGATCGACTGTTCGAACCCTTCTTCACCACCAAGGATCCTGGCGAGGGCACCGGACTGGGCCTTGCACTGGTCTATTCCATCGTTGAAGAGCATTATGGACAAATCACCATCGACAGCCCGGCTGACACCGAAAGCCAACGCGGCACCCGTATCCGGGTGACCTTACCGCGTCATGTCGAAGCGACGTCCGCTGTGAACTGAGACCGTCGAGAGAATCGAATCAATGCCGCACATTTTGATCGTCGAAGACGAAACAATTATCCGCTCCGCCTTGCGCCGCCTGCTGGAACGCAACCAGTACCAGGTCAGCGAAGCCGGTTCCGTGCAGGAAGCACAAGAGCGTTTCAGCATTCCCACGTTCGACCTGATCGTCAGCGACCTGCGCCTGCCAGGCGCCCCCGGCACCGAACTGATCAAGCTCGGCCAGGGCACCCCGGTGCTGATCATGACCAGCTACGCCAGCCTGCGCTCGGCGGTCGATTCGATGAAGATGGGCGCGGTGGACTACATCGCCAAGCCTTTCGATCACGACGAAATGCTCCAGGCCGTGGCGCGCATCCTGCGCGACCGCCAGACCGCGCAGAGCAGCCCCAACGAGCGTCCGGCCGCCAAGTCGGGCAACAGCGCGGACAAGGCCGGTGCCAACGCCAGCAACGGCGAAATCGGCATCATCGGCTCCTGCCCACCGATGCAGGACCTGTACAGCAAGATCCGCAAGGTCGCCCCGACAGACTCCAATGTACTGATCCAGGGTGAATCCGGGACCGGCAAGGAACTGGTGGCCCGCGCCCTGCACAACCTGTCCAAGCGCGCCAAGGCGCCGATGATTTCGGTGAACTGCGCGGCCATTCCGGAAACCCTGATCGAGTCCGAGCTGTTCGGTCACGAAAAAGGCGCCTTCACCGGAGCCAGCGCCGGGCGCGCCGGCCTGGTGGAAGCGGCGGACGGCGGCACCTTGTTCCTCGACGAAATCGGCGAATTGCCACTCGAAGCCCAGGCCCGCCTGTTGCGCGTGCTGCAGGAAGGCGAGATCCGCCGGGTCGGCTCGGTGCAGTCGCAGAAGGTCGATGTGCGCCTGATCGCCGCGACCCACCGCGACCTCAAGAGCCTGGCCAAGATCGGCCAGTTCCGTGAAGACCTGTATTACCGCCTGCACGTGATTGCCCTGAAACTGCCAGCCCTGCGCGAACGCGGCGCCGACGTCAACGAAATCGCCAATGCCTTCCTCGCCCGCCAGAGCGCGCGCGTGGGCCGCACGGACCTGAAGTTCGCCCCGGACGCCGAGCAAGCCATTCGCCACTACTCTTGGCCAGGTAACGTTCGCGAACTGGAAAACGCCGTCGAGCGCTCGGTCATCCTGTGCGAAAGCCCGGAAATCTCCGCGGAGCTGCTGGGTATCGATATTGAACTGAGCGACCTGGAAGACGACGAATTCATCGGCCTGGCGCCCCAGGCCGCCAACGCCAACAACAGCAGCCATGAGCCGACCGAAGACCTGTCGCTGGAAGACTACTTCCAGCATTTCGTTCTCGAGCACCAGGACCACATGACCGAGACCGAACTGGCCCGCAAACTGGGCGTCAGCCGCAAATGCCTGTGGGAACGTCGCCAGCGCCTGGGCATCCCACGGCGCAAGACCGGGGTCGCCAGCGAAAGCTGAAGTCCGGCGGTAACGGGTGGCGGGTAACACGCGATCTTGTGAAAAAACTGTTACCTCAGTCATTTCACGTAACAAAAGCCGGGGCTTACGGTAACGAAGCCCCGGCTTTTTTTCGCCTGGAGAAACCTCATAACCGCGCCTAACCCCTTGTTTTACTGGGCCTCGCAAAAGTTGGCACGGCACCTGCTATATGTTTGGTACAAGAACAATAACAAGCAATGCATAAGACAATAAAAATAAGACGAATCGACTCACGCACAATAAAAACAACACGGCGGAGGCGCAGCTAACTGATTCTTTTGGAGAGGCGTTGTCATTGGGGCTTGCCCCACAACCAGGCCGAGAACAACAAAAACTGCCCTAAGGCAGAGCCTGAACTGGTTGGATCACTGATCATTGCAACACAGCGACCAAAGCAATCCGTTTGCTCTTGGCTCCCGATTGGGAGGGTCACTCTGGGTTAACCAGGTGACAAGGGCGTTAAACAAAAACAAGAAGCCCGAAACCAATAATAAAAATAGAGCACGCAAACACTTCTGGGGGAGCTTCGGCTCCCCTTGTGGTTTCCGCGATTACGGTTTTACTCACGCAAAGCCCCGCCAACCCGCGTTCCAAAGCGCCGCGCACGACTCGCCGCAGCTTCCTACACCATCCCCCGACTAAATGCTAGAATCCCCGCCCATCATGCGGTCATTCTTCGTTATGGCCGAACATTCCTTCAAACAGTGCATCCCATGCTGAAGAAGTTGTTCCAGTCATTCCGTTCTCCCTTGCGTCGTACGCAACACAAACGCAGCACGCCTGAAGTGCTCAACAGCAGCCAACACTCGCTGCAACGCGCCCAGTTCAGCCGTTATGCGGTGAACATCGTCGAACGCCTGCAGAACGCCGGCTACCAGGCCTACCTGGTCGGCGGCTGCGTGCGCGACATGCTGCTCAATATCACCCCCAAGGATTTCGACGTCGCCACCAGCGCCACGCCGGAACAGGTGCGGGCCGAATTCCGTAACGCCCGGATCATCGGCCGTCGGTTCAAGCTGGTGCATATCCACTTCGGCCGCGAAATCATCGAGGTCGCGACCTTCCGCGCCAATCACCCGCAAAACGATGAAGAGGAAGACAGCAACCAGTCCTCGCGCAACGAAAGCGGGCGCATCCTGCGCGACAACGTGTACGGCACCCTCGAAGAGGACGCCCAGCGCCGCGACTTCACCATCAATGCCCTGTATTACGATCCGGTCAGCGAGCGCATCCTCGACTACGCCAACGGCGTACACGACATCCGCAATCACCTGGTCCGCCTGATCGGCGATCCGCGCCAGCGCTACCAGGAAGATCCGGTACGCATGCTGCGGGCCGTGCGCTTCGCCGCCAAGCTGGATTTCGGCATCGAGAAACACACCGCCACGCCGATCCGCGACCTGGCGCCCATGCTGCGGGAAATCCCTTCGGCACGCCTGTTCGAGGAAGTGCTCAAGCTGTTCCTGTCCGGCCATGCCGCCGACACCTTCGAGATGCTGGTCGACCTGCAGCTGTTCGATCCGCTGTTCCCGGCCAGCGCCGAGGCACTGGAGTACAACCCGACCTACACCCATACCCTGATCAGCGAAGCCCTGATCAATACCGACCTGCGCATCAAGCAGAACAAGCCGGTCACCCCGGCTTTCCTGTTCGCCGCGCTGCTGTGGCCTGCCCTGCCGGCTCGCGTGCTGCGCCTCCAGGAACGCGGCATGCCGCCGATTCCGGCGATGCAGGAAGCCGCTCACGAATTGATCAGCGAACAGTGCCAGCGCATCGCCATTCCAAAACGCTTCACTATGCCGATCCGCGAAATCTGGGACATGCAGGAACGCCTGCCACGTCGCAGCGGCAAGCGCGCCGACCAGTTGCTGGACAACCCGCGGTTCCGCGCCGGTTATGATTTCCTACTGCTGCGCGAAAGCGCTGGCGAGCAGACCGATGGCCTGGGCGAATGGTGGACCGACTATCAGGACGCCAACGATGCCGGTCGCCGCGACATGATTCGCGACTTGAGCGGCAAGGACGAAGCCGGCACAGGTCCACGCAAGCGTCGTCGCAGCAGTGGCGCCAAACGCAAGCGCGCCACCGCCGGCGCACCGAGCGCTTCCGGCGAATAACCCGATGGAACGCATCTACATTGGCATGGGCAGCAACCTGGCTGCCCCGGCAGAGCAATTGCGCAGTGCGATCGACGCGCTGGCGCAGTTGCCACACAGCCAACTGGCAGGCGTCTCGGCCTTCTATCAAAGCGACTCCCTGCTGCCCGGCCAACCGCGCTACACCAACGCCGTGGCCGCCCTGGACAGCAGCCTCGCGCCTCTCGAACTGCTGGACGCGCTGCAAGCCATCGAAAACGGCCAGGGCCGCGAGCGCCTCGAGCGCTGGGGGCCGCGCACCCTGGACCTGGACATCCTGCTGTTCGGCGATCGCCTGATCGACGAACCGCGGCTCAAGGTCCCGCATTACCACATGCAGGCCCGGGCCTTTGTCCTCTATCCCCTGGCCGAACTGGCCCCCGCCGACCTGCAACTGGCCGACGGTCGCCACCTGCACGATCTGCTCGCCGCCTGCCCATTTGTCGGCCTGGAACGTCTGGCCTGACTGCTGAAACGCATCAGTTACGGCGGTAACACTCACGCCGTAACAATGCGGTAACACATGCAATTGACTTCCCGAGTTCTCCTCACGACTATAGGCGTCCCGTTGCCGCCAACACGGCGTTACAGGGCGCAATCCAGGCCTTATAAGCACGACAACAGACCGTGCGCCTGTATAGATAAGAATCACGCGCGTTACTCGCAGCAGTTTCCAGAGCGCCTGAATGAGGACCCTTTTTCATGCCAGACATCACCCTGACCACCCTGCAAGGCCTCAAGCAGAAAGGTGAGAAAATCACCATGCTGACCTGCTATGACGCGACCTTCGCCCACACCTGTTGCCAGGCCGGCGTTGAAGTACTGCTGGTGGGCGACTCCCTCGGCATGGTCTTGCAAGGGCACGACAGCACACTGCCAGTCACTACCGCCGAGATGGCCTACCACGTCGCCGCGGTCAAACGCGGCAACAGTGGCGCCCTGATCCTCGCCGACCTGCCGTTCATGGCCTACGCCACCACCGAACTGGCCCTGAACAACAGCGCCCAGTTGATGCAGGCCGGTGCGCACATGATCAAGGTCGAAGGCGCGTTGTGGCTGGCCGAATCCATCCGCCTGCTGGCCGAGCGCGGTATCCCGGTCTGCGCCCACATGGGCCTGACCCCGCAATCGGTGAACATCCTCGGCGGCTACAAGGTTCAGGGACGTAACGAAAACCAGGCCCGGCAGATGCGTGCCGACGCCATCGCCCTGGAAGCGGCCGGCGCGGCGATGCTGCTGCTCGAATGCGTGCCGAGCGAACTGGCGGCGGAAATCACCCAGGCGGTGAGTATTCCGGTAATCGGCATCGGTGCCGGCAGCGCCACCGACGGTCAGGTGCTGGTTCTGCACGACATGCTGGGCCTGTCCCTGAGCGGTCGCGCACCGAAGTTCGTGAAGAACTTCATGGCCGGCCAGGAAAGCATCCAGGCCGCCCTGAGCGCCTATGTCAGTGAGGTCAAGGCCGTGACCTTCCCAGGCGCCGAACACGGGTTTTCTGCATGAATACTGTAAAAACCGTACGTGAACTGCGTGCCGCCGTGGCCCGTGCCCGCAGCGAGGGCAAGCGCATCGGCTTCGTGCCGACCATGGGCAACCTGCACAGCGGTCATGCCGCCCTGGTGACCAAGGCGGCCCAGCGAGTGGATTTCGTGGTGGCGAGCATCTTCGTCAACCCGCTGCAATTCGGCGCTGGCGAAGACCTCGACAAGTACCCGCGAACCCTGGCCGCCGACCAGGAAAAGCTCCTGCAAGCCGGTTGCCATCTGCTGTTCGCCCCTACCGTCGAAGAGATGTACCCCGACGGCATGGACGGCCAGACCCGGGTCAGCGTGCCGCAACTCTCCGAAGGCCTGTGCGGCGCCAGCCGTCCCGGGCATTTCGAAGGGGTGGCCACGGTGGTCAGCAAGCTGTTCAACATGGTGCAGCCGGACCTTGCGGTCTTCGGCCAGAAGGACTTCCAGCAATTGGCGGTGATCCGTGCCCTGGTGCATGACCTGAACATGCCGATCCAGATCATCGGCGAGCCCACCGTGCGTGCCGCCGATGGCCTCGCGCTGTCGTCGCGCAACGGCTACCTGAGCGAAGAACAACGTGCCATCGCCCCGGCGATCTATCGTGGCCTGACCCAGATCGCCCAGGCCATCAGCCAGGGTGAGCGGGACTATCCAAAGCTGCTGGACGAACAGAAACAAGTGCTCGAAGCCGCCGGCTTCCGCCCGGATTACCTGGAAATCCGCCACGCCCGGACCCTGCGCCCGGCCACCGCGCAAGACCGCGACCTGGTGATTCTGGCGGCGGCCTATCTGGGCGCTACCCGCCTGATCGACAACCTGCATCTGGACCTCGACGCCTAGGTCCCAAAGGCCGATTGCCCGAAGCCCGACCTTCGGGCAAACTGCCGCCGCCCGGGGCCTGCAGCGATGCTGCGGGCCCTGTTCAAGGATCCGACCGAGAGAACCACTCATGCACGCCATCATGCTCAAGGCCAAGCTGCATCGCGCCGAAGTCACCCACGCTGTGCTCGACTACGAAGGCTCCTGCGCCATCGACGGCGAATGGCTGGACTTGTCCGGTATCCGTGAGTACGAACAGATCCAGATCTACAACGTCGACAATGGCGAACGCTTCACCACCTACGCCATTCGTGGCGAGGAAGGCTCGCGCATGATCTCGGTCAACGGCGCCGCCGCGCACAAGGCCAAGGTTGGCGACCGGGTGATCATCTGCGCTTACGCTCACTACAGCGAAGCCGAACTGCTCAACTTCAAGCCGCGCATGCTCTATATGGCGCCGGGCAACGAGCTGAGCCACACCAGCCATGCCATTCCGGTTCAGGTCGCCTGAGCCCCAGTCATTCTCACCCCTGAAATCCTGCTCGTTGCGCGGCTCTGAGGCGCCGGTATAAAAAAGTACCGGCCGCAGGTCAGACAAAGCCAAGACAGATCAGCACGCGAGAGTTACTGTAATCGCCCTGCGTGCTTAATCGTGTCAGCGCAGGTTTGACCGAACGTTATTCTTCAAGCAGGACGTTCCGGGCTTTTCAGTGTCCAACAGGCAGTTCAAGTAAAAGGAAAACCGCAGCGATGGCGTACTACCGCACTCCTCACGACGTTACCGCTCTGCCCGCCTGGCAAGCGTTGAATGACCACCGCCAAGCCATGCAGGATTTCAGCATGCGCGAGGCCTTCAATGCCGACCCGCAGCGCTTTCATCAATTCAGCCTCAGCGGCTGTGGGCTTTTTCTCGATTACTCGAAGAACCTGATCACCCCCGAAACCCGCAACCTGCTGGTGGGCCTGGCCAATGAAGCCGGTCTGCAGGATGCGATCAAGGCGCTGTTCGCCGGTGAGCTGGTCAACTCTTCCGAAGGCCGTCCGGCCCTGCACACCGCCCTGCGCCGTCCAGTGGGCGACAAGCTGTCGGTCAACGGCGTCAACGTGATGCCGGAAGTGCACAAGGTGCTGAACCAGATCACCGAACTGGTCGGGCGCATCCATGACGGCCTGTGGCGCGGCTACACCGAGAAGCCGATCACCGACGTGGTCAACATCGGCATCGGCGGTTCGTTCCTCGGCCCCGAGCTGGTGTCCGAAGCCCTGTTGTCCTACGCCCAGAAAGGCGTGCGTTGCCATTACCTGGCCAATATCGACGGCAGCGAATTCCACGAACTGTCGTCGAAGATCCGCGCCGAAACCACGCTGTTCATCGTCTCGTCGAAATCCTTCAACACCCTGGAAACCCTGAAGAACGCCCAGGCCGCACGCGCCTGGTACCTGGCTCAGGGCGGTTCCGAGGCCGAGCTGTATCGCCACTTCATCGCGGTGTCGAGCAACAACGCCGCCGCCGTGGCCTTCGGCATCCGCGAAGAGAACATCTTCCCGATGTGGGACTGGGTCGGCGGGCGTTACTCGCTGTGGTCGGCCATCGGCCTGCCGATCGCCCTGGCCATCGGCATGTCCAACTTCAAGGAACTGCTGTCCGGCGCCTACACCATGGACCAGCATTTCCAGACCGCGCCGTTCGAGCAGAACATGCCGGTCCTCCTGGCCCTGCTGGGCGTGTGGTACGGCAATTTCTGGGGCGCGCAAAGCCACGCGATCCTGCCGTACGACCACTATCTGCGCAACATCACCAAGCACTTGCAGCAGCTGGACATGGAATCCAACGGCAAGAGCGTGCGCCAGGACGGCACGCCGGTTTCCACCGACACCGGCCCGGTGATCTGGGGTGGCGTGGGCTGCAACGGTCAGCACGCGTACCACCAGCTGTTGCACCAGGGCACCCAGCTGATCCCGGCCGACTTCATCGTGCCTATCGTCAGCTTCAACCCGGTCGCCGACCATCACCAGTGGCTGTACGCCAACTGCCTGTCGCAAAGCCAGGCGCTGATGCTCGGCAAGACCCGCGCCGAGGCCGAAGCCGAGTTGCGTGAAAAAGGCATGAGCGAGGCCGAAGTCCAGAAGCTGGCACCGCACAAGGTGATCCCGGGCAACCGTCCGAGCAACACCCTGGTGGTCGAACGCATCAGTCCGCGCCGCCTGGGCGCGCTGGTGGCGATGTACGAACACAAGGTTTTCGTGCAGAGCGTGATCTGGGGCATCAACGCCTTCGACCAATGGGGCGTGGAGCTGGGCAAAGAGCTGGGCAAGGGCGTCTACAACCGCCTGGTCGGCAGCGAAGAAACCCCGGCCGAGGATGCTTCGACCCAGGGCCTGATCAACTACTTCCGCGGTCGCCACCGCGGCTGATAGCCCGCTGAAATCCCCCTTCGCGAACCGGCCCGCTGCTACGCAAACCCCATCCATTGCGTAGCGGCGGGCCGATTTGCGATCGGTCGCCCAAGACCGCCCTCCCCTTGAACCCCTTCCGATCAAGGCGCATCTTTATTACTTGTCGCTAAAACAAGAATAAGGAACCGTCATGTTCGATATCAGCATGTTCCCCCAAGCCGATGCCGTCCGCCGGGCTGCGCAATTGAGTCAGGACGACTACCAGCGGCTGTACCGCGAATCCATCGAGCACCCCAGCACCTTCTGGGCCGAACAGGCCACCCGCTTTCTCGACTGGAGCGCCCCCTGGCAAACCGTGCAGCGCTATGACCTGAAAACCGGCGCCGCCAGCTGGTTCGCCGGCGGCCAATTGAACGTCAGCTACAACTGCATTGACCGCCACCTGGAAAAACGCGGCGATCAGGTGGCGATCATCTGGGAAGGCGACGACCCCGCCGAGTCGCTGCAAATCACCTACAAAAAACTCCATCACTACGTCTGCCGCCTGGCCAACGTCCTGAAAAGCCGCGGCGTGAAAAAAGGCGACCGGGTCTGCATCTACATGCCGATGATTCCCGAGGCGGCCTACGCCATGCTCGCCTGCACCCGTATCGGCGCGGTGCACTCGGTGGTCTTTGGCGGATTCTCTCCGGACGCGCTGCGCGACCGCATTCTCGATGCCGACTGCCGCACCCTGATCACCGCTGACGAAGGGGTACGCGGCGGCAAGTTCGTGCCCTTGAAAAACAACGTCGACAAGGCCCTGCAAAGCTGCCCGAACGTCAGCACGGTGGTGGTGGTCGAGCGCACCCAGAACCCGGTGAACTGGGTCGAAGGCCGCGACCTCTGGTATCACCAGGCCCTGCGCGGTGTCGAAGACGACTGCCCGCCGCAACCGATGGACGCCGAAGACCCGCTGTTCATCCTCTACACCTCCGGCAGCACCGGCAAACCCAAAGGCGTGCTGCACACCACCGGCGGCTACTTGCTGCAAGCGGCGATGACCTTCAAATACGTACTGGACTACCGCGAAGGCGAAGTCTTCTGGTGCACCGCCGATGTCGGCTGGGTCACCGGCCACAGTTACATCGTCTACGGCCCGCTGGCCAATGGCGCGACCAGCCTGATCTTCGAGGGCGTGCCCAGCTACCCAAGCAGCTCGCGCTTCTGGGAAGTCATCGACAAGCACCGGGTGAACATCTTCTACACCGCCCCCACCGCCTTGCGCGCACTGATGCGCGAAGGCCCCGAGCCGCTGCAGCACACCTCGCGCAGCAGCCTGCGCCTGCTGGGCAGTGTCGGCGAGCCGATCAACCCGGAAGCCTGGGAGTGGTATTTCAATAGCGTCGGCGAGCAGCGCTGCCCGATTGTCGATACCTGGTGGCAGACCGAAACCGGCGGCATCATGCTCAGCCCGCTGGTCAGCGCCAGCCACATCAAGCCGGGCTGCGCCACCCGCCCGATGTTCGGTGTGCAGCCGGTGCTGCTGGACGAGCACGGCAAGGAAATCAGCGGCGCCGGCAGCGGCATCCTGGCGATCAAGGCCAGTTGGCCGGCGCAGATCCGCAGTGTCTACGGCGACCCGCAGCGCATGGTCGAGACCTATTTCAAACCCTACCCGGGCTACTACTTCACCGGCGACGGCGCGCGGCGCGATGAAGACGGCGATTACTGGATCACCGGGCGCATCGACGACGTGATCAACGTCTCCGGTCATCGCATCGGTACCGCCGAGGTCGAGAGCGCCCTGGTCCTGCATGACAGCATCGCCGAGGCCGCGGTGGTCGGTTATCCCCATGACCTCAAGGGCCAGGGCATCTATGCCTTTGTCACCCCGATGAATGGCGTCGAGCCCAGCGACGAGTTGAAGAAGGAGCTGTTGAGCCTGGTCAGCCGCGAGATCGGCAGTTTCGCCAAGCCGGAGTTGATCCAGTGGGCGCCGGCCTTGCCGAAAACCCGCTCGGGCAAGATCATGCGGCGTATCCTGCGCAAGATCGCCTGCAACGAACTCGACAGCCTGGGCGATACCTCGACCCTGGCCGACCCGAGCGTGGTCGAGGGCCTGATCGATAAACGCCTGAACCTCTGAGCGAGGCCTCGGGCCTCAACCAAGGAACAGCCAAGCGGTATGGAATTCATTCGCAGTCGTATCGAAACCCAAGTCATGAGCCTGGGTGGCCTGTCACTGGGTCAGCTCGACCTGGACAACCCCAAGGGCGACCCGGGCCTGTTCGGCCCGGACGCTATCTGCTGGCAGGTGCATGGCGATTTCAGCAGCATGCTGATCGGCGGCATCAGCGCCTTGTTGATGCAGGCCCTGCACCCGCTGGCCCTGGCCGGGGTCTGGGATCACTCGAATTTCCGGGAAGACATGATCGGGCGCCTGCGGCGTACCGCGCAGTTCATTTCCGGCACCACCTTCGGCTCGCGGCAGGATGCCGAATGGCTGATCGACAAGGTGCGCACCATTCACCTGCAGATCGTCGGCCACGCGCCAGACGGCCGGCCCTATGCCGCCAGCGATCCGCAGTTGCTGACCTGGGTGCATGTGGCCGAGGTCAGCAGCTTTCTGGCGGCGCATCTGCGCTATCGCAATCCGCAGCTGTCGCCTGCCGACCAGGACCGTTACTACGGGGAAGTCGCGCTGATCGCCGAGCGTCTTGGCGCCAGTGATGTGCCGCGCTCGCGCCGGGCCGTGGCGGCGTACCTGGCCGGGATGCGCCCCCAGTTGCTTTGCGATGAACGCAGCCGCGAAGTGCTGCGTTTGCTCTTGGCGGCACCTGCCCCAAGCCGCCTGGCCAAGCCATTCGGCTCGTTGATGATGCAGGCCGGCATCGACCTGCTGCCCGACTGGGCCAGCGACATGCTGGGCGTCAACCAGGGTCTGCTGCAACGCCAGCTGATCCGCGCCAGCGTCAACCGCAGTGCGCCGATGCTGCGCTGGGCGGTGCGCAATGGCTCGATACATCGCGCACGCCGGCGCATGGGCCTGTAATACCCGACCGGGCGAACAGAACGCGACCCATCGGTTCGCGATTGGCGGCGTCGCGACCTTCTATGCAACCATGATTTTCCAAGTTCTCGCGCATCGATCATCTTCCCTAGTCGCCGACCGATGCCGCCAATGACAATGAGGATTCGCGCCATGCAAGACGTCGTAATCGTTGCCGCCACCCGCACCGCGGTTGGCAGTTTCCAGGGTTCGCTGGCGAACATTTCCGCGGTCGATCTCGGCGCCGCGGTGATCCGTCAGTTGCTGGCCCAGACCGGCCTGGACGGCGCCCAGGTCGATGAAGTGATCATGGGCCAGGTGCTCACCGCCGGCGCCGGGCAGAACCCCGCACGCCAGGCCGCGATCAAGGCCGGCCTGCCCCACGCCGTGCCGGCGCTGACCCTGAACAAGGTCTGCGGCTCCGGCCTCAAGGCCCTGCACCTGGGCGCCCAGGCAATTCGCTGCGGCGACGCCGAGGTGATCATCGCCGGCGGCCAGGAGAACATGAGCCTGGCCAACTACGTGCTGCCCGGCGCCCGCACCGGCCTGCGCATGGGTCACAGCCAGATCGTCGACAGCATGATCAGCGACGGCCTGTGGGACGCCTTCAACGACTACCACATGGGCATCACCGCCGAGAACCTGGTGGACAAATACGCCATCAGCCGCGAAGCCCAGGACGCCTTTGCCGCCGCCTCGCAACAGAAGGCCGTGGCCGCCATCGAAGGCGGGCGTTTTGTCGATGAGATCACCCCGATCCTGATTCCCCAGCGCAAGGGCGACCCCGTGGCCTTCGCCACCGACGAGCAGCCGCGCGCCGGCACCACCGCCGAATCCCTGGGCAAGCTCAAACCGGCCTTCAAGAAGGACGGCACGGTCACCGCCGGCAACGCCTCGTCGCTGAACGACGGCGCCGCCGCGGTGATCCTGATGAGCGCCGCCAAGGCCAAGGCCCTGGGCCTGCCGGTGCTGGCGAAGATTGCCGCCTACGCCAACGCCGGCGTCGACCCGGCGATCATGGGCATCGGCCCGGTGTCGGCCACCCGCCGCTGCCTGGACAAGGCCGGCTGGTCCCTGGAGCAACTGGACCTGATCGAAGCCAACGAAGCCTTCGCCGCCCAGGCGCTGTCGGTGGGCAAGGAACTGGGTTGGGATGCGAGCAAGGTCAACGTCAACGGCGGCGCCATCGCCCTCGGCCACCCGATCGGCGCTTCGGGCTGCCGGGTGCTGGTGACCCTGCTGCACGAGATGCTCAAGCGCGATGCCAAGAAAGGCCT
>NZ_JAQZAB010000069.1:0-83256 GCF_028640915.1 Pseudomonas sp. B3G-3
GGCCTAGGACACCGCCCTTTCACGGCGGTAACAGGGGTTCGAGTCCCCTAGGGGACGCCATTTGCGGGAATAGCTCAGTTGGTAGAGCACGACCTTGCCAAGGTCGGGGTCGCGAGTTCGAGTCTCGTTTCCCGCTCCAAACATAGAGCTACAGATTTTCAAAGGTCTGTAGTTCATCGAAAAAGGGTCCCATTCGGGACCCTTTTTTCGTTTCTGTCGGCAGTGGCCGAGCTTCGGTCCATTTGTCCCCTGTAGCGCGGGATGGCGCTGTTTTTCCCCTTGTCCTGTACGCTGGCGCAGTCCTGTTCGGCGCCTGCATGCTCCCGACCGTGCGCCCAGCCTTTGTGAGTGCGCGCTTGGCACGGGGTTTGCGACGGTCCGGGCCTGATTGACCATCGATAGCGTGGTGCAACCTTTAAATGAGTATCTGCGTGGCGACAACTAAGGGTAATTGGCGGGCAGTCATTGCACTGGCCTTGGCGGCCTTTGTGTTCAACACCACGGAGTTCGTTCCCGTCGGGCTGTTGAGCTCGATCGGCAGCAGCTTCGATCTGTCGACGGACCGGGTCGGCCTGATGCTCACCCTCTATGCCTGGATAGTGTCCCTGACTTCGCTGCCGGTCATGCTGCTGACGCGCAACGTCGAGCGGCGCAAGCTGTTGCTCGTGCTGTTCGGAATGTTCATTGCCAGTCACATCCTGTCGGGGCTGGCCACGAGTTTCGGCATGCTGTTGCTGAGCCGCATCGGTGTGGCCCTATCCCATGCGCTGTTCTGGTCCATCACCGCATCCCTGGCGGTGCGTCTGGCACCACCGGGAAAACAGGTCCAGGCCCTGGGCCTGCTGGCCACCGGTACCTCCCTGGCGATGGTGCTGGGTATTCCCCTCGGCCGGTTGCTGGGCGAGGCCATGGGCTGGCGCACCACCTTTATCGTGATCGCCGGCCTGGCCGTTGCGCTGGTGTTCTGGCTGGCCAGGAGCTTGCCGTTGTTGCCCAGCCAGAACTCGGGTTCTCTCCGGAGCCTGCCAATATTGTTCAAGCGGCCTGCGCTGGTGGCGCTCTATGTGCTGACGGCCCTGGTGGTCACCGCGCAGTTCACTGCCTACAGCTACATCGAGCCTTTCATCAAGGTGGTCGCCGGCTTGAGTGGCGATGTGGTGACCCTCATCCTGCTGCTGTTCGGCGGGGCGGGTATTATCGGCTCGCTACTGTTCGGCAGGTTTCACCGCTACAGCCCACAGCGCTTTCTGCTGGTGACGGTGGCCTTGCTCATTCTGTGCCTGGCATTGCTGCTGCCGTTGAGCGGGGAGGTTTCGTATCTGGGTGGGCTCAGCCTGATCTGGGGGATGGCGATCATGGGCTTCGGGCTGGCGCTGCAGTCCAGGGTCCTGGTGCTCGCGCCGGACGCGACCGATGTGGCAATGGCGCTGTTTTCGGGGATCTACAACATCGGCATCGGTGGTGGCGCGCTGCTTGGCAGTTGGGTAGGGGGCCAGCTCGGGTTCGCCTATGTCGGCTTGGCCGGCGGCTTGCTGGCGACCTTGGCGCTGCTGTTCTACTGCGCATCCATCTACCGCCTCACCCGGTCCAGCGTTTCGGGTGTCGACCCTGTTGAGGCCGCGGCCGAGAAGTAGAGCACGGGAGGAGGGCGCAGAGAGGGGCCAGATAAAAAGAGAGGGGCAATGATTCGGCTGAATCATTACCCCCCTCTTTTTCACTCAGACAACAAGCCCTGCTCCCCTATGACGAGGGGCAGGGTTTCTGCTCTTAGAACTGCAGGCCAACCGGCTGCACTTTGGCCGCTTCACCAAAGACGCTGTTGTTGGATTGCAATTCCGACCAGGAGTTGATGCCGACCAGGCCACCGTAGAATTGTCCGGCGGAGGCAGAGCCATCGACTTTGCCACCTGCTGACGACTGGTACATCTTGGCGAAGTTCATTCCCGCCAGCCCGCCCAGGCGCGCGCCATAACCGCCGCTGACGTCACTGGTGGTTGTGGAGTTGCGGATCTCCCCTTCATTCGACCCGGCCATACCTCCCACGCTGCTATAGCGACCGCCTTTGGCCGAGCCTTTGGCGAAGGAGTTGGTGACTTTGCCCTGTTGTCTGCCGACCAGGCCGCCGACCTGGCTATTGTCGCCACCGCTCACCGCGGCGGATGCGGTGGAGTTGGTGATATCGCCACGTTGGTTGTAACCAACCAGGCCGCCGACCATGCTGTCGTTGCCGCTGCTCACCGTGCCGGATGCCGAGGCGTTGGTGATACGGCTATCCTCGTAGTGGCCCACCAGACCGCCGGCCAGGTTATTGCCGATGCCAGTCACCGTGGCGGATGCCGAGGCGTTGGTGATGTCGGTATTTTTGCTGTAGCCGACCAGGCCGCCGATCTGGCTTCCGCTGCCGCTGGTCACTGTGGTGGATACCGATGAGTTGGCGATATCGCTATTCTGGCTATAGCCGACGAGGCCACCGATAAAGGTGTTATTGCTACCAGTAACGGACATCGAGGTGGAAGATGCGTTGGCGATGGAGGAGTCTTCACTAAAACCGATCAGTCCGCCGACCTTCGCCTTGCGGTCGCCATTCACCGCGCCAGAGACGGTCACGTTATCGATATGGCTGTTCTGGCTGTAGCCAATCAGACCACCCACATTGCTATCGTACAAACCTGACACATTGCCTTTGGCCGAGCTGTTGCTGACCGAACTGTCCTGGTTCAGGCCGATCAGGCCACCGATATTGGCAGTCCTGCCGCCTTTTACCGTGCCGGAGAACGAGGCGTTATCGATGCGGCCGCCCTGGTTGTGGCCAATCAGGCCGCCTACATTTTTACCGTACAGGTCGGACACGCTGCTGCTGGAAGAGCTGTTGGCGATCGCCCCCCCCTGATTCTTGCCCACCAGGCCGCCAATCGCTTCCGTGCCGTTGCCGGTTACCTCGCCACTGGCGTGAGAGTTGGTCAGAGAACCCAGGTTGGAGCCGACCAGGCCACCGATCCGACGCGCCTGGCTACCCGAGATATGAGTGCTGGAGCTTGAGTTGGTGATGCTGCCAGCCCCAGTATTCTCACCGACCAGGCCACCGATGTTCAGGTTGGCGGCGGCAAGGCTGATCGTGCCGGTGCTGGAGGCGTTGGCGATGACTCCGCGGTTCGAGCCCACCAATCCACCTGCGTTTCTGATATCACTGTTCATTTGCCCCCTGAGGTTGATATCGGCATGGCTATTGGTGATTCTCGCCACGCCGCCGGAGCTGGAGACGTTTTCGGCCACCAGGCCACCCATTGCATAGGTGTACTTGTTGCCGATCACCAGGCCGCTGGCCGAGGAGTTGGCGATGTCGCCGTTCAGGTTGAGAGCGACCAGGCCACCCAGGGTGTTGAAGTGAGACGCCCCGGTCACCCGTACATCCTTGGCCTTGACGTTGCGGATGCTACCCATGTTCATCGCGGCAAGGCTGCCGACCTGGGTGTTGTAGTCCTTGGAATCGGCGCCGCTGGCTGAAATGCGTTCGAGGTTCAGGTTGCTGATCTGCCCCAGGTTTGCGCTGAACAGCCCGACAAAGGCACCGGTGCCATAGATCGACAGGTCGCTGATGGTATTGCCCAGGCCATCGAGCTTGCCGGTGAAGGCGCTTTTTTCGCCAAGCGTCTTGAAGCGGCCTTGGCCGGTGATCTGGTTACCCAGTACATAACGGCCAGTCATGTCGTTTTCGATATCGCGCAGCTGCTTCAGGTTCTGCACCACCTGATAGGCCTCGCCGTTGGCGCTGAAGCGGGCATCCGCACCGGAGAGGGTGACGCTCTTGTCATCCTTGAGGCTGTGGCCGTTTTTGGAATTCAACTCAAGGCTGGCTCCCGATCCGCTCAACGCGACATTGTCATTCAGGCGGATGCCGCCCTGCGCGGCATTCAGGGCCAGGGTTGCGCCGGCGCCGGTGGCGTTCAAGGCCGCGTTCAGCTGGACGTCGCCGCGTTCGGCGGTCAGGCCGAGCTTGTTGCCGCTGTTCCAGGAAACCGCCTGGTTGACCGACAGGTTGCCCTTGCTGCTCAGTTCGACGTTGGTCCGGGCCAGGTTCTGGGCCAGGGTATCGGCATGCAGGGTCGGGGCAGCGCCGGTGGTGCCACCTGTTGCACTGTTGCCGTTGAGGCCGCCACCGATGACCAGGCCGCGGGTGCTGTTGTCTACCTTGGAAACGCTCACCTCGTCCGAGAGGATCTTCCAGGTACCGGTCGATCCCTTGTCGGCGCGGGTGTCCACTTGCGCGGCCAGTTGCACTTCGACCCGGGCACCGCGGTTTTCCACCACGCCACCGTTGCCCTGGCCTCCCAAGGCGCTGGCGTCCTGGCGTCCGGCTACCTGGACGATACCGTTGTCGCCACCGTCGAGGACTATCTTGCCGGCCTTGTTCTGCAAGGTCTTGGCCTCGATCACGCCCTGGTTGCTCACCACGTTTTTCAGCAGGCTGCTGGCGCTGCTGGCGGTCATCAGCACCTGGCCGCCGTCGGCCTTGAGCAGGCCACCGTTCTGCACCAGGGCATCCACCGCGGCACCGTTCACCTGCAGGTTGAGCAGGCCGTTGCCGTCGAAGTTGACGCTGAAGTCCTTGCCCGCGCCCAGCGCGACGCTACCCATTTGCGCCTGGATCACCCCGCTGTTGCTGACCTGTGCGCCGAGCAGGGCGACGCTGCCGCCTTCGCTGGCGGTGATCTGGCCGGCGTTGCTCACCGCAGCGCTGGAGTCGCCGGCGAAGTGATAGGTGCCGTCGAGGAAGTCCTTGTCGCTGATGTTCTGGGTGGAAGCCACCAGGCCGCCGACGTTGACCTGGGCGGATTTGCCAAAGACCACGCCATTGGGGTTGATCAGGAACACCTGGCCGTTGGCGTCGATGCGGCCCTGGATATCACTGCCGTTGGTGCCGACCACTCGGTTGAGGGCGACCGACTGGCTACCGGGCTGATGGAAGCTGACGCTTTCGTCGCCGGCGACGCTGAAGTCGTTCCAGTGGGTGATCAGCTTGTTGCTCTGCTGCTCGACGGTCATTTGCTTGCCGTCGCTGGTGGTGTGAATGCCGGCCTCGCCCGCGACTATCGCCGCTCCTCCCGGCAGGGCGAAGGCCGGGGCCTGAGCCAGCAGGCCCAGCAGCGAGAAGCCGGCGGCGATCACGACCTTGAGCCGGCTTGATTTGCCTCGGCGTCGGGTGCCTTCGCTGGCGACGTTCCAGCAACCAGTGGCCTGGTTCCAGATCAATGCATAACTTTTGTTCATGGTGCATCCTCTATATGAATACTCTGCTGGTCCCCCCAGCAGAACGGGTACTACGGGTGCGGAGCAGGAGTGACGGCCTGCTCCGAGCGATCGTGAAAGACGGTGTGTCAGTCCTCCCAAGCCATGGGGTGAGGGGGGAAGGAGGGAAGAACGCTTGGTCCGTCGGGTGCTGCGCCAATACGCAATCGCGGGCTGTTTCTCTCAACCAAATTGGATTTCGTGCACTTGGGACCGATTGTTTGGATGGGGTATGAAAAACCTTTATCGAGTCATGGGCTTTAAAGGGGGTTCCATACTTTCGATGTTCGATTGACTTGTTTGCTTCAAGCATTAATTGGCGCGGCTGTGGAGCCTTCTGGGAGTTGCTTGTATTTGCTGGTTGGGCCGGGGTGATTAATTAAGCAAAAGGCAGGGGGCAAAAAAAACCAGAACTTTCTTAACTGGTGGTTAGCCCTTTCCTGTTTGAATGGGGAGGCAGGAGGCTCTTGCTCGCTGCTGTTGAGGCTTGTCCTGCCTCACGCTGTAAAAGGGCCGCATTGACGGGCTTTGTGCCATACCCCGCGCTGCTTTTGTTTTGGCTGCATGCTCGGACCGCTTCTGGCTAGCCTCTTTTTTGGAGGCGAGGCGCGGCGGTATTGGGAAGTTTCAGTGTCGCTGAAAGTTTTGCGTGGTGATTGTTGGAATTGAGGTTCGGATATAAATGATGGGGCGGTTATTTGTCTTGAGGGAGTCGACTTATATTCGCTTGATCTCCAGATTTTTATATTGCGTTTGTTTTTGTCGGTAGTCAGGTCGATGGGGCATGAAGTTAGCAGTCATATTATTTAAATAACGGCCGCACATTCATATCGACCTGAAAATTCAGGGTTGCAAATACCCAAGGAGTCGTCCTGGGGGGCGCTGCCTGTGCTTACGATTTCCGCGCTGGATATTGGCGCGACGGCCCAGAATCAGGGGGATTTTGAGAATCGTCCTACTGATAATAAGAATTATCTCATGTAAATTTCCTCCCCCCGATCCATTCGAACGTTACTCATATCGGCACAGTGGCCTTATCGCGCCATCGATATTTTTCACTAAGGCGAAACACTGGGCCTCAGCCGTTCGATTCACACGGAGTAGAGCATTTACCGTGAAGATTCCAGTCATCGCCGGAGTGATTCTGGCCAGCTTGTCCCTGCTTTTTTCTACCTCTTCCCAGGCTGGCATCAATCTGGAAAACACCCGTGTGGTGCTTGCGGCACCGAGCAAGCAAGCCTCCCTGGTGATCAAGAACAGCGCGGCCGAGGACCTGATGTTCCAGGCCTGGATAGAAGGGGCTGACAAGAGCGAGGATGTGCCCTTCGCCCTCACCCCGGTGCTCAAGCGCCTGAGTGGCGAGCAGCAAGTGCTGCGCATCCTCTACAGCGGCAAGGGCTTGCCGACCGACAAGGAGTCGGTGTTCTGGCTGAACGTGCGCGAGGTCCCGCAAAAGTCCCGGGAGGACAATACCCTGCAAATCGCCGTGCAGCAGCGTCTCAAGCTGTTCTACCGGCCAGCCGGGCTACCGGGAAAGGTCGTGCAGGCCCCGCAACAGCTCAAGTGGCGGCTGCTGGCCAAAGACGGCAAACCCTATCTGGAAGTGACCAATCCATCGGCTTTCCATCAGTCTTTTGCCGCGATCACGTTGCGGATGGGAAGCAAGAGTTTCACTGCACCGATCGATATGGTCGCGCCGACCACCACTGCCCAGGTCGAGATTCCCGAACTGCCGAACGGCGTCCAGGCCAACGACCTCAAGGTTGAATTCGAAGTCATTGGTGATTACGGCGGAATCCTCAAATACGACAGTACTATCTCCGGCTGAGGTTTGGCGTCTTTTTGGTAGCGACGGAAACTTTCTTGCTACTTCTTTTGGCCATCATCGATTTGTACTCGGACACTTAACGGGGCGTGGGAAGGAATTCTATTTATATGCGAAAACTGGTACTTGTCTTGATGTTTTTATCCGGTCTGTTTGTTCGGGAGGCGTTTGCAATTTGTACGTATCCGGATATCCCGCGAGCGCTGGACATCGTTTTACCCTCTCAGGCCGCCATTAAGGAAGCTCCTATTGGAGGGGAACTTGCCAGGCATGAGGTGAGGCTCTGGAGTGGTTCTTTTACGTGCTCTGATGATTACCAGGAGCTCACTATCCGCATCAGTACTGCACTGAAACCATCGGCGATACCTAAGGTTTATGAAACAGGTGTCAAAGGCCTTGGCGTTCAATTCTGTTTGAACTGGTGGGGTTCTTTGGTGTGTCCTTTCTATAGCCAGGGGCTTCATAACTTGGGAGGTAAGGCGCTCCCTTCGTATCTAGTAACGAGGATCATCCGCACGGGCCGCGATGTAGAGTCAGGAAAAAGTGTACCCATGGCGTTCACCATAGATTGGGTAGCCGGAGGTGCTGCCCTTCAGGTCAAAGGGCAAGGCACTACCGAACTGGTCAACGATGTGTATTTTTCCGGATGCGAGTCGGTGGGCGCGGCGGTCAATGTGCAGATGGGTAAACAAACCATCCAGCACATCAAGAATGGTAGCGCCAGGGAGGTGCCGTTCAACTTCGATGTGCGCTGTAGCGGGTTGACGTCTGGTGCAAAAGTTCCGGTGAAAGTCTACTTCGAAGGCACCTCCCAGGCCGACGGCATGCTCAAGCTTTCCAATCTGGGCCAGTCCGGTGTCGCATCGGGGGTGGGAATTTCCCTGGTCAACGACAAGGGCGTCAAGTTGCCGTTCGACATCGCCCGATCCGTCGCTCTCGACTGGAACAGGGATGCTGCCGATGGCTCCATTTACCGATTCTCCGGCAAAGCCAAGTACGCTCCGACAGGGGACGAGATGAAACCGGGCAAAGGCGATGCGACCATGAGCTTCGTTATCAACTACAACTGATTGCTATTGGCGGCGGGCACAAATCCTTTTGCTCGCCGACCTGTTCCCAGCCCGGCCGGATCTCTGTCGCCAGCCCGCTGTTATCCAGCTTTTCCGAGCGCGCCAGAGAGCAAATGGAAGGCCGCTCAAGAGAGGTTCTCGCCGCTGATTTCACAACAGCCGGCGCCCGGCTAGAATACCGACGGATCACTCTTGATCCATCCCCTATTTGCCACAGATCAAAGCGTCACTTTCCATAAGAGGGTGATGCTGTTGTTCGTGGGGCAATGGCCCGCTTACGCCGGTTGCCGGGGTTCGAATTCCAGGAAGGTATTCCATGATTCCAGCGTGCTGTCGGATTGTCGTTCTCTGCCTGTTACTTGCTCCATCGCCGCTACTACTCGCGCAGGAATCAGACATCTCGCTTATCGCAAGGGTGGCAGTGACCAGCCGACCATGGCTGAGCGAAGCAGACCGCCAGTGGCTGGCAAGCAGAGGTCCGCTCACGATCGGGGTGGCACTGCCCGACTACCCGCCGCTGGGCATGCTCGACGTCAATCGCTTTCAGGGAATCACCGCGGACTATCTGGCCTTGCTGTTCGAAGTCCCCCCTCATGTCCGTCTGTTTGCTTCCCGGCAGGCGGCGTTGGCCGCCTTGCACAATGGCGAGATCGACCTGGTCGGCGGCGGCTCCGCGGTGGATGCCGAGGACCACGGCTTGCTACTGACTCAGGCCTATGAACCGAACCAACCCGTGCTGGTAACAGCCGAGAGCCGCCCCTTCGACCCAGAGAAAACCGGCACCCGGCTCGGCGTATTTGCCGGCTATCGTGCCGAGGAAAAAGTCTCCGCCGCTTATCCGAACAGCCAGGTCCTGCCCTTTGTCTCGCCGCTGCGCGCGCTCGAGGCATTGAGCCTGGGTGAGGTCGATGGGGTGATCGACGATGCGGTGTCGGCTCACTACCTGATCAACATCAACTACCTGCTGGACCTGCATATCGAAAACTTCGCTCCGGTGGAAAGCCGTGGTTTCGGTTTCCTGGTGCGCGCTTCCGATACGCGATTGCATGGCGTGATCGAACGCGCCTTGCCGTCCATACGCTCGCGGCATAGCGAAAAGATCCTGCGTAACTGGAGTGCGGGGAGCAGCCTGCGCCTGACCCAGCAGCGCGTGAAACTGGCGCCCGCCGAGAACCGTTGGCTGGCGGCACACCCGGAAATCCCGGTGAGCGTCAGTGACTCTCTCGGAGCATTGGGGCAACTGGACAGCGGTGGGCAGGTACGGGGTATCGGCCCCGATTACCTCAAGTTGATCAGCCAGCGAAGCGGCCTGACGTTTCGCCCTGTCCGGGCGCAGAACTATACCGAGATGAAGGCGCAGATAACCCAGGGCCATACCCTGATGACCTCGGTCACCTCGGCAGATCCTGATACCGAGGCGGATATGGATATCCTCCTTCCTTATCTGAGAAGCTCGGTCGTGCTGATGGCCGGACCACGATCCGCACGCACCCAGGGCAGCCCTTTTCATAGCCTTGAAGACCTGCAAGGCAAGCGCCTGGCCAGCGTCCCCGGCTACTTCATCAACCCGATCATCCAGCAGGACTATCCAGATATCCGGCTACAGATCTATCCCAACTTTTTGGAGGCCATGCGCAGTGTCGATGACGGACGTAGCGACGCGTTCATCGGCAGTGACTACACCGGCCGTTTCCTGTCCGCGCAGCGTTTCAACAATCGCTTGCGGGTGATCGGCATTCTCGACGAGTTCTCCCGGCCGGTCAGCCTTGGGGTGCTGAAGGGGCAGGAAGAGTTGCGCAGCATCCTGGAGAAGGCTCAGGTCGCCATTACCCCGGAGGAGGTGGCGGACATCGTGGCGCATTGGGAACCTCGTATTTCTACCACCGGCAGCCATTTCTGGCGTGATCACCGCAGTAATATCCTGCGGCTCGGCGGTGTATTCGGCTTGCTGGTCCTGCTGTCGCTGATCTGGGGTTTCTACCTGACCCGCCAGGTGCGCAAGACTCGCCAGGCCGAAGGCGAGCTGGCGCTGGCGCGGGAGAAGGCCGAAGCAGCCAACGAGGCCAAGAGCGTGTTCCTGTCCACCATGAGCCATGAGATCCGAACCCCGCTGAACGCCATCATCGGCCTGCAGGAAGTGGTGCAGCAGAAGGCCGAACGGGGCGAGCTGGACCAGGCTTCGCTGGCGATCGCGCAAGAGGCCGCGCAGGGGCTGCTGTTGCTGCTCGGCAATGTGCTCGACCTGACCCGGATCGAGTCCGGCATGATCGATTCCGCACCGGAGCCGGTGCAGCTCAAGGCGCAGATTGAAGCTATCGCGCCCCTGGTGGTCGGCATGGCGCGGCAGAAGCACCTGGCGTTCGAGATGCAGTTCACGGGCGACATGGAGCAATGGGTGCTGATCGATCCGCTGCATTTGAAACAGGTGCTGTTCAACCTGTTGAGCAACGCCATCAAGTTCACCGAGCGGGGCAGGGTGACGCTGCATGCCTCGGGCCGCCGGGAGGCAGAGCATCTGCACCTGGTGCTGGAGGTGATCGACAGCGGTATCGGTATCTCGGAGGAGGATCAGGCCAGGTTGTTCCAGCCATTCTCCCAGGTCGGCTCGGCCCAGGCCGGGCAAACCTTTGGCAGCGGCCTGGGGCTGAATATCACCCGGCAATTGGTCGAACTCATGGGCGGCAGCATCGTCCTGAGCAGCGAGCCGGATATCGGCTCCTGCTTCAGCGTGACCCTGCAACTGCCCCTGGTCGAGGCGCCTGCCGAAGCCGCGGCAGAAGTGCCACAAGCGATCACGGAGGCGCTTTCGCTGAACATCCTCGTCGCCGAAGACAATGCGTTCAGCCGGCTGACGCTGGAAGAGCAATTGCTGGTCCTGGGGCATCGCGTGACGCTGGTCGAGGATGGGCAGGCGGCCTGGGAAGCCTGGCTGGCTGCCGAGTACGACGTGTTGATCACCGACAGCCAGATGCCGCGCCTGGGCGGCTATGACTTGACCCTGCGCATCCGCCAGAAGGAGCGCGAGGAGGGGCGCAGGCGCTGCTGGATCCTTGGTGCGACCGCCAGCGCCGAGGATGCGGAAACCCAGCGCTGCCTGTCCGCCGGGATGGACGATGTGGTGTTCAAGCCCCTGACGCAGCAGGTGCTGCGCCAGGCGCTGGAGAATACTCAACGCGATCCTGCGCGGGCTTGAGCACGACGAACTGATTACTAGGAAAGCATTCCGACAATCCCATCACGAACGATGGCGGCGCTGGTTGAGCTCGCCCAGCGCCGCCCGTTCGCTCAAGGTGGTTGGTAAGAAAAATCCTATAAGTTTTAAGAATCGACTGATTTACGTCTGACATGGGCTCCACTCACTCTTTAACGCATTCGCGCCGCGTTCTGCCCACCTTCCTGCCTACAACCCCCACCACGCGTGGCACTCCTCGCACAGAGAGCAGCCGTGGACAGCGAAGCCGATCCCCTGAAGTCACCCTGGCCAATACGGATAAGTCCGAACGAACCGCAGATCGCTGGCCAAGCCCTTTCAAACATTCCTTCCACCGGAGATGACAATGACCCTTCTCTATCGCGACATGAATCAAGCCCAACTCGATGCGGCGTACAACAATACGCAAGCGGTGCCGGATTTCCCCGGTATCTACGCCGCCTTGCAGGCGCGTAGCGCCAGTTTCTATGCCTCTGCGGCCGGTCGCCTCAACCTGTCTTACGGCACGGCGCCTCGACAGCGTTATGACTGGCTGCCTTGTGGAAAAGCCGACGCCCCGACGCTCATCTTCATCCATGGCGGGTATTGGCAGAATTGCAGCAAGGAAGACTTTGCATTCATCGCCGCCGGGCCCCTGGCGGCGGGGTTCAACGTCGTCCTGGCCGAATACACGCTTGCGCCGCAAGCCTCGATGACCCAGATCGTCAGCGAGATTGGCAGCCTGCTCGAGCATCTCCAGGCCGACGCCGATCAGCTGGGGATCGCAGGGCACAAGGTGGTCTTGAGCGGGCACTCGGCAGGCGGACACCTGGCGCTGCAGTTCCGCTCGCACCCATGGGTGACCGATGTCCTGGCCATCAGCGCACTGGTCGACCTGGAACCCATCAGCCTGTCGTGGCTGAACGAGAAGCTGAGTCTCTCGGAGGCGGAAATCGATGCGTATAGCCCGCTGCACCATATCGACAAGGGCGCGAATACATGGGTCGCGGTAGGCGCCGACGAGCTGTCGGAACTGGTCCGCCAGTCCGATGAATACGCCAAGCAGGCCTTGGCTAGAGGAGAGTCTGTGCGGCTGATTCACGTGCCGGGCTGTACGCACTTTTCAGTACTGGATGAAATGGCAAAACCGCAGGGAGCCCTGCTTCAGGCCCTGTCATCCATCCGTTGACCGTGGATCTGCACTGAGCAAAGTCTGGATCGAGCCGCCAGTTGCCGGCGGCTCGATCGAGCAGGGCGTTGGGAGGCTTACATCGACAGGATCAGGCGCCCGGCGAACAGAATCAGGATCACCCCCATGGTCCGTTCGAACCAATGGCCCATGCGCATGAACAGCAAGCGCACCCGCGGGCTGGAAAAGAACAGCGCGACGATCACGAACCACAGCGCGTTCACGCAACACATCCACACGCCGTAGAGCGCCTGCACCTTGAGGGGCGTGGTGGCGCTGATCACCGTGGTGAAAATCGCCAGGAAGAACAGCGTGGCCTTGGGGTTGGTGGCGTTGGTCAGAAAGCCGGTCATGAAGGCCTTGGGCAAAGTCTGCCGCTGTGCTTGATCATTACCCGCATCGCTGCCTTCGATCGAAGTCTTGGGCTTGCTGCGCAGCAGGCTGACTCCGAGATAAAGAATGTAGGCACCGCCCACCACCTTGGCCACACTCAGCAGCCATGGCGTGGTGTGCATCAGCGCACCGACCCCCAGCAGGGTGTACAGCACATGCACGGAAATCCCCGCGCCGATGCCGATGGCCGTGCACAGCCCGACCACCCGGCCAAAGCGCACGCTCTGGCGGATGGTCACGGCAAAGTCGGGCCCGGGAGCCACCACGGCGAGAAAGTGGATGGTCGCCAGGGCCAGGAATTCGCCTAGATAGTTGGAAAGCATTTCAACTCCAGAAGGTCAGGGGGGACGAGCTGCCGCGATAGCCGACAAAAAAGGAAAGGCTCAGGCGCGGGTTGGCCACCCCCGGGGTGACGGCGTGCATGCGCCTTGAATTGAACATGATGAAATCCCCGGGCTCCGGGCGGACTTCCAGCGAGGGTGTGCCGAGCAGGGTGGGATCGATGCCGTAGCTGTCGCCGCGCATCTCGTCGAACTGGTCGGGTGAAATATCGTGATTCCACATCTGCAGGGCGCCGCCGGCCTCGGGCATGTTCAGATAGAGGTTGCAGGCGAACTGCGCTTCCAGGCTGTGGGCCTGGAAGCTGTCGGGGGCGTCCTTGGCGAAAATGTCGTGATGGGCGAGGAAGCACACGCCGGGCTTCACCACCCGGGACAGGCCGACGTACATCTTGCGCCCGTACAGGTTTTCCAGGTGGGCGCCAGCGGGCCAGGACTCGTCGAGCATGCAGCGCAGGGTGTCGACAGGAGAGGCGTAGGGCGCGCAGCGCGAACGCAGTTCGTCGATGTTGGCGGTGGCGCGCTCGAAATAGTCCTCGATCAGCAGCGGCTGGTTTTCCGCTTCGTAAAACGCCATGCCGATACGGCCGATGCTGGGAGCGTTGATGTAGCCCTCGAAGCCGGGAGCGAGAATCTTGTCGCCCAGCTGGATCGCCTGGGCGTGCGGCAGGAAGTTCTTGATGCGCAGGGCGAGCACTTGTTCCTGGGCCAGTTTTTTTATGCACGTCTCATCGAGACGCTCGACGTCAAGCATCATCTGCAGATCCCTCTATCCGATAGTCGTCGAACCCGCGCACGCGGGTTTCCCCTGTGTCAGGCGATGCGTCGCGTGATGTGCAAGGCGACACCGCCGATGAATCAGTCCACGTGGTAGTGAACCGAAAGCATTCCTTTCTTTTGCGAGAGGGAGGCGATAGTGACGTTGCCCAATTCCTTCAGGCGCTTCACGTGGGTACCACCGCAACCATAGGCGGGAAGCTCGCCAAAACCGATTTCCCGCGAACCTTCACGCAGCGAGACCAGGCGCGGCAGGTCGGCGGCAATCCAGTGATCGATGCCATTCTGCAGGCTGTCGACGTCGAGTTCCTGCGGACTGTCGCCGGGCTTGAAGGACACGCGGCCCTCGCCAGGCCAGTGATGGGCCTTGACCGGGACCCAGCCGCGGGTTTCGCCGAAATGGCCGATCAGGTGCCCGGCCGAGTGCATGCGGGTATTGAACTGGCGGCGCTGTTCATCGACCTGGACCTGGACCATGCCCGGTTGCACCGGCTGGCTGACGTAATGAACGATCCGTTCGGGTTCCTGGACCACGCGCAATACCTGGCTTTCGCCGATCCAGCCGGTATCGCAGGGTTGGCCGCCGCCTTGGGGATGAAAAATCGTGGCACGCAGGACCACCGCGAATTCGTTGTCCTGCGGGGTGCATTCGAGCACTTCAACGTTGGCCTTGAGTTCATCATTATGAAAAAAGAGGCGAAGCGTCATATTCCGTGCCCTTATTAAAATGTCTTTTTTAATTATATGGTGCGGCGGAATTGCGTGATAATCCGTTCAAACCTCAAAGGACTGTTGTGCTGTGAGCATAAATCTCCCCCTTCCGCTGCTGGGTGAAATGGCGATTTTCGTCAAGGTCGTCGAGGTCGGCAGCTTCTCCGAAGCCGCGCGCCAGCTGGGCTCTTCACCGTCGGCGGTGAGCCGCAGCATTTCCCGGCTGGAGAAGGCGCTGGCGATTCGCCTGCTGCAACGCACCACGCGCAAGTTGCGCTTGAGCGAAGGGGGCGAGGAGGTGTTCAAGCGTTGCAGCGAGATGGTCAGCGCTGCCAAGTCGGTGATGGAAATCAGCGGTCAATTCACCCATGAGGCCGAAGGGCTGGTGCGGGTCAGCGTGCCCAAGGCGGTGGGGCGTTTTGTCGTGCATCCCTATATGCCCGAGTTTCTGCGGCGCTATCCCAAGGTCGATGTCGAGTTGTTATTGGAAGATCGCAACATCGACCTGATCGACGATAACGTCGACCTGGCCATCCGCATCACCGATCGACCGCCGGCGGGGCTGGTCGGGCGCCAGTTGCTGACCATCGACCATATGCTGTGCGCCACGCCGCAGTACCTGGCCGAGCACGGGACGCCGAGCCATCCCCACGACCTGCTCAACCACAGCTGCATTTACCTGGGCGAAACCCCCAGTGATGCGCGCTGGAAGTTCAAGAAGGGCAGCAAGTCGGTGACCGTCGGCGTGCGCGGGCGTTATGCGGCCAATCACACCGGGGTAAGGCTGGGGGCAGTGCTGGAGCATATTGGCATCGGCAGCTTGCCATACTTCACCGCGCGGCATGCCCTGGAGCAGGGCTTGCTGGTGCAGGTACTGCCGGACTGGACGTTTCTCGCCTCCTACCATGGCGGTGCCTGGTTGCTGCATTCGCCGACCCGTTACCTGCCGCCGAAGCTGCGGGTATTCATCGATTACCTGGTGGAGTGCCTGGCCAAGGAGCCGACCTTGAGCCGGCAGGGCAAGCAGGAAGCCAAAGGCTACGAACAGCCCGAAGGCGATGGCGCCGGCTGAGCCAGCCGCTCATGGGCAGGAAAACAAAAGGCCCGCCGGTTCAACCGTGCGGGCCTTTGGAGTGTCCGGGCCGGACTCAGTGCTTGCTGTCCTGGGCGGAGAGCGCCAGCAGCTGCTTTTCCTGGTTCCAGTCGAACGGTTCATCGTTCTGCTCGGCCTCGTAGCGGCGTTCTTCAAGCGCCTGGTACAGGTCGATTTCTTCGTCGGGCATGTAGTGCAGGCAATCCCCGGCGAAGAACCACAGCAGGTCGCGCGGTACCAGATGGGCGACCTGTGGATAACGCTGCATCACCTGGCACAGCAGGTCCTGGCCCAGGTACTGGCTTTCGATCGGGTCGATCGGCAGCGAGGCGCGCAGTTCGTCGAAGCGTTCCAGGAACAAGGCATGGCTTTCTTCGGGAACCTGCTCGGCTTCACCCACGGCGACCAGGATACTGCGCAAATGGTCGAGCAGGACGAGGTGATCGGCGACGACGTTGGACATGACATGAGTCCTCAACAGCAAAACGGGCGCGGGAGTATATAGCTCCCGCGCCCGGTTTCATAATCCGCCTGACGGTCTTGCGCCTTAGCGGGTTTTCCCTTCGCTCAGGGTCAGCTCTTCCTTGGCGAAGTCATCGACGTCGATGACTTTGCGGCGGGCGGCTTCAGCCTCGCGCAGGGTCTGGGCTTCCACCGGTTGCAATACGCCGGCTTCCAGCGCGGCGTCGATGGCATGTTCGCCGGCGACCGGTTTGAGCTGGCCGCTTTTCAGCGCCTCGTGCAGTTTTTTCTGCAGAGGATGGCTGGCGCTCAACAAGTCGAAGGCCTGTTGCAGGGCGCCGACCGGGTCCTCTGCCGATTGTGGGCGGTAGCAGCCAGCCAGCAGTTCTTCCAGGGTCGGGTCGCCCTTGGCCCGGCCGATGATCGCGGCGACCTCGGCATCCAGTTCATCGGACGGGCCTTTGTGGCGGCGGCCGAAGGGGAAGACCACCACCCGTAGCAGGCAACCCAGCACCCGGTTCGGGAAGTTCTCGAGCAGTTCGTCCAGCGCCCGTTCCGACTGGCCGAGGCTTTCTTCCATGGCCCAGGTGAACAGTGGCTGCAGATGCTCCGGCGAATCCAGGTCGTGGTAGCGCTTGAGGGCGGCGGAGGCCAGGTACATATGGCTGAGCACGTCGCCGAGGCGTGCCGACAGGCGTTCGCGACGTTTCAGTTCGCCACCCAGCAGCATCATGCTCAGGTCGGCCAGCATGGCGAAGGCCGCGGCCTGGCGGTTGAGGGCACGGAAATAGCCCTGGCTGAGCTTGTCCCCCGGCGCTTGTTCCAAGTGCCCCAGGCCCAGGTTCAGCACCAGGGTGCTGGCCGCGTTGCTCACGGCAAAGCCGATGTGCTTGAGCAGCAGGCCGTCGAATTCGACCAGCGCCTGATCGTGGTCTTCGCGATCGGCCAGGGCCATTTCCTTGAGCACGAACGGATGGCAGCGAATGGCGCCCTGGCCGAAGATCATCAGGTTGCGCGAGAGGATGTTCGCGCCCTCCACGGTGATGAAGATCGGCGCTCCTTGCCAACTGCGGCCCAGGTAGTTGTTCGGGCCCATGATGATGGCCTTGCCGCCGTGCACGTCCATGGCGTGGCTGATGCACTCGCGGCCGCGTTCGGTCAGGTGGTACTTGAGAATCGCCGACAGTACCGAGGGCTTTTCCCCCAGGTCGACGGCATTGGCCGTGAGCATGCGTGCGCTGTCCATCAGCCAGGCGTTGCCGCCGATGCGGGCCAGGGCTTCCTGGATGCCTTCGAAGGCGTTGAGCGGGACGTTGAACTGCTCACGCACCTGGGCATATTGGCCGGTCACCAGGCTGGTGAACTTGGCCGCGCCGGTGCCGACGGCCGGCAGGGAAATGGAGCGGCCGACCGACAGGCAGTTCATCAGCATCATCCAGCCCTTGCCGAGCATTTCCTGGCCGCCGATAAGGAAGTCCAGGGGGATGAACACGTCCTTGCCGGAGTTCGGGCCGTTCATGAAGGCGGCGCCGAGCGGCAGGTGGCGGCGGCCGATTTCCACGCCGGGGGTGTCGGTCGGAATCAGCGCCAGGCTGATCCCCAGGTCTTCATCCTCGCCCAGCAGGTGGTCCGGGTCGTAGGCCTTGAAGGCCAGGCCGAGGAGGGTGGCGACCGGGCCCAGGGTGATGTAGCGCTTTTCCCAGTTCAGGCGCAGGCCGATGGTTTCCTCGCCTTGCCATTGGCCTTTGCAGATCACCCCGGTATCGGGCATGGCGCCAGCGTCGGAACCGGCCAGCGGGCCGGTGAGGGCGAAGCACGGGATATCGTCGCCACGGGCCAGCCGCGGCAGGTAGTGGTTACGCTGTTCGTCGGTGCCGTAATGCAGCAGCAATTCGGCCGGGCCGAGGGAGTTGGGGACCATCACGGTGGACGCCAGGTCGCCGCTGCGGGTTGCCAGTTTCATCGCCACTTGCGAGTGGGCATAGGCGGAGAAACCCTTGCCGCCGAACTCCTTGGGAATGATCAGGGCAAAGAAGCCGTGTTGCTTGATGTGCTCCCAGGCCGCGGGCGGCAGATCCATGGACTGGCCGATCTGCCAGTCGCTGACCATGGCGCACAGTTCTTCGGTGGGGCCGTCGATGAAGGCCTGTTCCTCTTCGCTCAGTTGCGCTTTCGGGTAGGCCAGCAGTTTGTTCCAGTCCGGACGGCCGCTGAACAGTTCACCGTCCCACCAGACCGTGCCGGCATCGATAGCGTCGCGTTCGGTTTGCGACATCGGCGGCAGGACTTTCTGGAACCAGCTGAACAGCGGGGCGCTGAAGTACTTGCGGCGCAGGTCGGGCAGTAGCAAGGGCGCCGCCACCGCGGCCAGCAATACCCAGAAGATCAGCAGCAACCAGCCCGGTGCATGGCTGAAGGCGCCCATGGCCAGCAGGTAGACGGCCACCACGCCCAGGGCGGGCAGGGGGGCGATGCGGCGGTGGGCCAGGTAGGCAATACCGACCAGCAGAACCAGTATCCACAACAACAGCATATTTAATCCTCCGTGAAGCCAGGGGCAAAATCACCCAAAGAGCTTAGTCGGCATCCGACAAAAGGGGTGACAGGGCAGTGCGCTTGAAGCGGTAAGAAGAAGCGGACGCAGCGCGTCAGGCATCGGGTCAGCAGCTTGTCGATCTTGTCAGGCTCGAAGCGGCAGCCTCTGATGTTTGGCCGAAACGTCGTTATCGCTGGGATGAGGCCGTCGTTAGACTCGAGACTTCACTCGGAGATATCCCCATGCACGAGTACTTGAGTCCCAGCCGCTTCATCGATAGTGACCATCCCGCGGTGGTGGAGTTCGCGGAAACTCATCGTGGCCCCAACAGCGATCCGCTGGAGCAGGCGGTGAACCTCTATTACGCGGTGCGCGAGGCCGTGCGCTACAACCCCTACACCTTCAGTCGCGACCCCGAGACCCTGCGTGGCAGCCATGCCCTGGCCGCGGGCGAAAGTTACTGCGTGCCCAAGGCCACCCTGCTCGCCGGTTGTGCGCGGCATTGCGGGATTGCCGCGCGGATCGGCCTGGCGGACGTGCGCAATCACCTGTCGACCCCGCGTTTGCTGGAATTGCTGCGCAGCGACGTGTTTGCCATGCACGGTTATACCGAGCTGTACCTGCAAGGGCGCTGGGTCAAGGCCACGCCAGCGTTCAACCGGAAACTCTGCGAGATGTACGATGTGGCGCCACTGGAGTTCGATGGCCGCCACGACAGCGTATTCCACCCCTTCAACCGCCAGGGCGAGCAGATGATGGAGTACGTGCTGGACCACGGACAATTCGCCGATGTCCCCGAGACCTTCTTCTTCAAACACCTGGAAACCTGTTATCCGCACCTGTTCGGCGAGCAGATGCCGATGCTGCTGGGCGACATGCAGAGTGATTTGAGTCAGGTCTGATCCGGCGTAGACTGCCTCGGCATTCATCACTGAGGAGCGGTCATGCTGAAGATCTGGGGTCGGAAAAACTCGTCGAATGTCAGGAAAGCATTGTGGTGCGCCGAAGAACTCGGCCTGACCTACGAGGCGGTGGATGCCGGTGGCGCCTTCGGTGTGGTGGATACCCCGGCGTATCGGGCGATGAACCCCAATGGGCGGATTCCGCTGATCGAGGACGACGGCTTCGTGCTGTGGGAATCCAACACCATCGTGCGTTATCTCGTCGCGCGCCATGCCGCCGGTACGGCCTGGTACCCGGACGATGTGCGGGCGCGGGCCTCGGCCGAGAAGTGGATGGACTGGACCACCTCGACCTTTGCCGAACCCTTCCGCCACCTGTTCTGGGGTGTGCTGCGCACGCCGGCGCAGCAGCAGGACTGGGACAAGATCAATGCCGCGCTGCACAACTGCGGCGAACTGCTGGCAGTGGTCGACCAGGCCCTGGCCGAACATCCCTACCTGTCCGGCGACGAAATCGGCATGGGCGATATCCCCCTGGGCAGTTTCATTTATGCCTGGTTCGAAATGCCCATCGAGCGCCCGCCATTGTCTAATCTGCAAGCCTGGTACGCACGCTTGCAGCAGCGTCCGGCCTATCGCAAGGCGGTGATGACCGCGTTGACTTAATACTGACTATCAACACAGGTGACTGTACTTGTGCGGCGTCGGCAAGCACCATTGGGTGTATCCGGCGCCGTTGCAATGCAGGCGATCCGCCCTTACCTATAATGTTCTCCCTTCTTGGTGCGTAAATCCGATATGAGTTCCGCTCTGTCCATCCGGCAGCTAACCAAAACCTACGGCAACGGTTTCCAGGCCCTGAGTGGTATCGATCTGGATGTCGCCGAAGGTGACTTCTTCGCCTTGCTCGGCCCCAACGGTGCCGGCAAATCCACCACCATCGGCATCCTCTCGACCCTGGTGAACAAGACCAGCGGCACGGTGAGTGTCTTCGGCCATGACCTGGACCGCGAGCCCGCCGCGCTCAAGCGTTGCATCGGCGTGGTGCCGCAGGAGTTCAACTTCAACCAGTTCGAGAAGACCTTCGACATCGTCGTGACCCAGGCCGGTTACTACGGCATCCCGACCAAGGTCGCCAAGGAGCGGGCCGAGCAGTACCTGACCCAGCTCGGGCTGTGGGACAAGCGTGATGTGCCGTCGCGCTCGCTGTCCGGCGGCATGAAGCGCCGGCTGATGATCGCCCGCGCCCTGGTGCACGAGCCGCGCCTGTTGATCCTCGACGAACCAACCGCTGGCGTGGACATCGAGCTGCGTCGTTCGATGTGGACCTTCCTCACCGAACTGAACCAGAAAGGCATCACCATCATCCTCACCACCCATTACCTGGAGGAGGCTGAGCAGCTGTGCCGCAACATCGGCATCATCGACCACGGCACCATCGTCGAGAACACCAGCATGCGCCAGCTGCTCAGCCAGCTGCATGTGGAAACCTTCCTGCTCGACCTGAAGACCGACATGAAGGTGGCGCCGCAACTGATCGGCTATCCGAGCAAGCTGGTCGACAGTCACACCCTGGAAGTCCAGGTCGACAAGGCCGTGGGCATCACCGCGCTGTTCAGCCAGTTGGCCCAGCAGAACATCGAAGTGCTGAGCCTGCGTAACAAAACCAATCGCCTTGAGGAGTTGTTCGTGTCCCTGGTGGAGAAAAACCTGTCGAAGGTGGCGGTATGAGTTCCGAGCTACGGCCCAACCTTGTCGCGCTGAACACCATCGTCTATCGCGAAGTCCGGCGTTTTACCCGGATCTGGCCGCAAACCCTGCTGCCGCCGGCGATCACCATGGTTCTGTACTTTGTGATCTTCGGCAACCTGATCGGCCGGCAGATCGGCGACATGGGCGGTTTCACCTACATGGAGTACATCGTGCCGGGCCTGATCATGATGTCGGTGATCACCAACTCCTACGGCAACGTGGTCTCGAGTTTCTTCGGCAGCAAGTTCCAGCGCTCCATCGAGGAATTGATGGTGTCGCCGGTGTCGCCGCACACCATCCTCATCGGCTACACCCTGGGCGGTGTGCTGCGGGGGCTGGCGGTGGGCGTGATCGTGACGCTGCTGTCGCTGTTCTTCACCCATCTGCAAGTGCATCACCTGGGCATTACCTTGCTGGTGGTGGTCCTGACCGCGACCATCTTTTCGCTGCTGGGCTTTATCAACGCGGTATTTGCACGCAACTTCGACGATATCTCGATCATCCCGACCTTCGTGCTGACCCCGCTGACTTATCTGGGCGGAGTGTTCTACTCCATCACCCTGCTGCCACCGTTCTGGCAGACGGTGTCGCTGGCCAACCCCGTGCTGCATATGGTCAACGCCTTCCGTTTCGGCATCCTGGGGGTTTCCGACATCCAGATCAGCGTGGCCATTACCTTCATGCTGGTCGCCACCGTGGTCCTGTACTTCGGTTGTGCCCGCCTGCTGGTCAGTGGTCGCGGCATGCGCCAGTAAGCCTGCGCAGATACAACAACGGCCTCCCTCGGGAGGCCGTTTGCGTTTCTACAGCCGGCTCTGCCTGCGGCGGCGCCATTGCCGGCCGACCCACCAGCGCCAATACAGCATGGTCAGGCAATAGGCGAGGGCGCCCAGCACCAGGCCGGCCACCACCGAGCCCAGCAGGAAGGGTTGCCAGAGAGTCGAGAGTTCGCCGCTGATCCATTCCCAGGTCAGCTCGTCGGGCAGGGTCCGGGCGGGCACGTTCATCAACCAGGCACCGACCTGATAGGTGCAGAAAAACACCGGCGGCATGGTGATCGGATTGGTCAGCCAGACCAGGCTCACGGCAATCGGCATGTTGCCGCGCACGGAAATGGCCAGCACCGCGGCGAGCAACATTTGCGCCGGGATCGGCATGAAGGCCGCGAACAGGCCGACCGCCATGGCGCGTGCCACGGAGTGCCGGTTGAGGTGCCAGAGGTTGGGGTCATGCAGCAACGTGCCAAGAAAGCGTAAGGACTTGTGTTCCCTGATGCTGGTTGGATCTGGCATGTAACGTTTGAATAGGCGCCGGGGCATAAGGCTTCTCGGTCAGTTCAAGCGGCAAGTATGCCCGGATTCTAGAAGGCGCCCATTCAGACTTTGTGACAAATGATAAAGCTGGCGCCCTGTCCGCTGAGCTAAGCCAGAGAGTGGGAACACTCAAAAACTGCTCAAGGACGGGCTTATGCGCACAGGGATGCTGGCGTTGGCGGCGGGGCTTTTGAGCCTGCGCTTTTTGCCGGCGCTGCCAGCGATCGGATGGCTGGCAGTGCTGCCGGTGGTGGCCTTGATGCTGCTGCCGTTTCGCACCTATCCATTGGCTTTTTTCCTGTTGGGCCTGGCGTGGGCTTGCGTGAGTGCGCAATGGGCGCTGGACGATCGTTTGCCGGAACCGCTCGACGGACAGACCCGCTGGCTTGAGGGCCGGGTAGTGGGACTGCCGCAGCAGGCCGAGGGCGTGCTGCGTTTCGAACTGGAAGGCGGGCGGGCACGGCGCGGACGGATTCCCCAGCGCCTGCGCCTGGCCTGGTATGGCGGGCCGCCGGTGCACAGCGGCGAACGCTGGCGCCTGGCGGTAAAACTCAAGCGGCCCGCTGGGCTGGTCAATCTGCAGGCCTTCGATCACGAGGCCTGGCTGCTGGCCCAGCGCATTGGCGCCACGGGCACGGTCAAGGATGGGCAACTGCTGGCCGCCACGCAGGAGAGCTGGCGTGCGCGCATTCGCCAACGCTTGCTGCAAGTCGATGCCCAGGGGCGCGCCGGTGGCCTGGCGGCCCTGGTGCTGGGTGACGGCTCGGGGCTGAGCCGGGAGGATTGGCGTGTCCTGCAAGACACCGGGACCGTGCACCTGATGGTGATTTCCGGGCAGCACATCAGTTTGCTGGCCGCGGTGATGTACGCCCTGGTGGCGGGGCTGGCCCGCTACGGCCTGTGGCCCGGACGTTGGCCCTGGCTGCCCTGGGCCTGTGGGCTGGCATTCGCTTCGGCCCTGGGTTACGGGTTGCTGGCGGGCTTCGATGTGCCGGTGCGTCGCGCCTGTGTGATGGTTGCCCTGGTGCTGATCTGGCGCCTGCGCTTTCGTCACCTGGGCGCCTGGTGGCCGTTCCTGCTGGCGTTGAATGCGGTGCTGTTGTTCGAGCCCCTGGCCAGCCTGCAGCCAGGGTTCTGGCTGTCCTTTACCGCGGTGGCGGTGCTGATCCTGATCTTTGGCGGGCGTCTGGGGGGCTGGCGCTGGTGGCAGTCCTGGACCCGTATTCAATGGTTGATCGCCATCGGCCTGTGCCCGGTGCTGCTGGCGCTGGGGTTGCCCATCAGCCTCAGCGGGCCGCTGGCCAATCTGCTGGCGGAACCCTGGATCAGTCTGTTGGTGCTGCCGCCGGCGTTGCTCGGGACCTTGTTGCTGGCGGTGCCTTACCTGGGCGAAGGCCTGCTCTGGCTGGCCGGTGGTTTGCTGGATTTATTGTTCCGCGGTCTGGCGCTATTGGCTGCCCAATGGCCGGCGTGGATAGCACCGGCCATACCGCTCTGGGCCTGGAGCATCAGTGCGCTGGGGGCCTTTCTGCTGTTGTTGCCCGCGGGTGTGCCGCTGCGTCCCTTGGGATGGCCGATGCTGCTGTTGATGGTGTTTCCGCCGAAAAACACGCTGCCATACGGCGAGGCGGAAGTCTGGCAGCTGGATGTCGGGCAGGGCCTGGCGGTGCTGGTGCGGACTCGCGAGCACGCGATGCTGTATGACGCCGGCCCGCGTTTTGGTGATTCCGACCTGGGCGCCCGGGTAGTGCTGCCATCGTTGCGTAAGCTGGGCATCGCGCGCCTCGACCTGATGCTGCTCAGCCACGCCGATGCCGATCATGCCGGTGGCGCCGACGCCATCCAGCGCGGCTTGCCGGTGGCCAGGCTGGTCAGCGGCGATCCCGAGGGTTTGCCGGCCTATTTGTCGGCAGAGCCTTGCGCCAGCGGCGAGCAATGGCACTGGGACGGAGTACGGTTTTCTTTGTGGCAATGGACGGATGCGCAGAATGGCAACCAGAAGTCCTGCGTGATGCAGGTCGAGGCCAAGGGCGAGCGTTTGCTGCTGACGGGGGATATCGACGTCCTGGCGGAACGAGCGTTGCTGGATACCCCGCTGGCCGTCGAGACCCATTGGTTGCAGGCGCCGCACCACGGCAGCCGCAGCTCGTCGTCCCCGGCTTTGCTCAAGGCCCTTGCGCCTTCGGCGGTGCTGATTTCCCGAGGGCACGGCAATGGCTTCGGGCATCCGCACCCGCAGGTCGTCGAGCGTTATCGCCAGCAAGGGACTGCCATTTACGACAGCGCGGAGCAAGGAGCGCTACGGTTGATGCTGGGCACCTACACCGAACCGACGAGCCTGCGGGCGCAGCGACGCTTTTGGCGCAAATGGCCACTATCTCCTTAAATAACCGAGAGTTATTAAAGCCTGAAGGCATGCGACATCAGGTTCTTCGGTGCATTCGGCCCCTATGTTAGAGTGGCGCACTTTTTCGAGGGGACTGTCACTGTGTGGGAATTGGTCATATCCGGCGGCTGGATGATGTTGCCGATCATTCTGAGTTCCATTGTCGCGGTCGGCATCATTGCCGAGCGCCTGTGGACCCTGCGGGCCAGCCGCGTTACCCCGCCACATCTGTTGGGCCAGGTGTGGCGCTGGATCAAGGACAAACAGCTGAACAAGGACAAGCTCAAGGAACTGCGCGCCCATTCACCCCTGGGCGAGATCCTGGCCGCCGGCCTGGCCAACTCCAAGCATGGTCGCGAGGTCATGAAAGAGTGCATCGAGGAAGCCGCCGCCCGGGTCATTCACGAACTGGAGCGCTACCTCAATGCCCTCGGCACCATCGCCGCCATGGCGCCGCTGCTGGGCTTGCTGGGTACGGTGCTGGGCATGATCGATATTTTCAGCTCGTTCATGGGCTCGGGCATGACCAGCAACGCCGCGGTGCTGGCCGGTGGTATCTCCAAGGCGCTGATTACCACCGCGTCCGGCCTGATGGTCGGTATCCCGGCGGTGTTCTTCCACCGTTTCCTGCAACGCCGGGTCGATGAGCTGGTGGTTGGCATGGAGCAGGAAGCCATCAAGCTGGTCGAAGTGGTGCAGGGCGACCGCGACGTCGATCTGGCCGAGGGCAAAGCGTGAAATTCCGCCGCAAGCCACGGGAAACCATTGATATCAACCTTGCGTCGTTGATCGACGTGGTGTTTATCCTGCTGCTGTTTTTCGTCGTGACCACCACCTTTACCCGGGAAACCCAGTTGCGCGTCGAGTTGCCGGAGGCCGTCAGCGGCTCGCCGGCCGAAGACCAGCAGACCAAGCAGTTGGATATCGCCATCAGCGCCGACGGGGTGTTTTCGGTGAACAACCAGGTGCTGCCCAAGAGCGACCTGGCCAGCCTGATCGAAGCCTTGCAGAAGGAGTCGGCGGGTGACACCAACCTGCCGCTGTCCATCAGCGCCGATGGCAAGACCCAGCACCAGGCCGTCATTACCGCGATGGACGCCGCCGGCAAGCTCGGTTTCAGCCATCTGCGCATGACCACCGTCGAGGCGGCGCCAGCACCCTGATGGCCATGTCCGATCGTTTGCTCGCTGCCTGGTACAACGGCCATCCCGCGCTGAGCCTGTTGCGGCCCCTGGAATGGCTCTATCGCCGGGTGGTGGTGCGCAAGCGTGAACGCTTCCTGGCCGGCGAGGGCAATGTCTACCAGCCGCCGGTGCCGCTGGTGGTGGTGGGTAATATCACCGTGGGCGGTACCGGCAAGACGCCGCTGATCCTGTGGATGATCGAGCATTGCCAGCGCAGCGGGCTGCGGGTTGGCGTGGTCAGCCGTGGTTACGGCGCCAAGCCGCCGCAGTTGCCATGGCGGGTCGCCGCCGAGCAGAGCGCCGATATCGCTGGCGACGAACCCTTGCTGATCGTCCAGCGCACCGGCGTGCCACTGATGATCGACCCCGACCGCAGCCGCGCCGTGCGGGCCTTGCTGGCCGCCGAGCCGCTGGACCTGATTCTCTCCGACGACGGCATGCAGCATTACCGCATGGCCCGCGACCTCGAACTGGTGCTGATCGATGCCGCGCGCGGCCTGGGCAACCGGCGCTGCCTGCCGGCCGGGCCGCTGCGCGAGCCGGTCGAGCGCCTGCAAAGCGTCGACGCAGTGCTCTACAACGGCGCCAGCGACGATCGTGAGGATGGGTTTGCCTTTCGCCTGGCGCCCACCGCCCTGGTCAATCTGCAAAGCGGCGAACGCCGCGGGCTTGAGCACTTCGCGCCAGGGCAGGCGGTACATGCGGTGGCCGGTATCGGCAATCCGCAACGTTTCTTCACTACCCTTGAAACGCTACACTGGCAGCCTGTCCCGCATGCTTTTGCCGACCACGCCGAATACAGCGCGCAGGCGCTGAGTTTCACCCCGTCGCTGCCGCTGGTCATGACCGAAAAGGATGCGGTGAAGTGCCGCGCCTTCGCGGCTTCCGACTGGTGGTATCTGGCGGTGGATGCTGTGCCATCCCCGGCCTTCGTGGCCTGGTTCGATACACAGCTGATGCGCCTGTTGCCCGCTCGTCTTTTGCCTTAAACGCTTCTATCCAGGGAATTCTCATGGACACCAAATTGCTCGATATCCTCGCTTGCCCGATCTGCAAGGGACCGCTGAAGCTCAGCGCCGACAAGACCGAGCTGATCAGCAAGGGCGCCGGCCTGGCCTATCCGATTCGCGATGGCATCCCGGTCATGCTGGAAAGCGAAGCCCGCACCCTCAGCACCGACGAGCGCCTGGATAAATGACCACAGCCTTTACCGTTGTCATTCCAGCCCGATTCGCCTCCACCCGCCTGCCGGGTAAACCGCTGCAGTTGATCGCCGGCAAGCCGATGATCCAGCACGTCTGGGAACAGGCCTGCAAGAGCGCCGCCCAGCGCGTGGTGGTGGCGACCGACGATGCACGGATCGTCGAGGCCTGCCAGGGTTTCGGTGCCGAAGCGGTGCTGACCCGCGAAGACCACAATTCCGGGACCGATCGCCTGGCGGAAGTCGCCAGCCAGCTGGGCCTGGCGGCAGACGCCATCGTGGTCAATGTCCAGGGCGACGAGCCGTTGATCCCGCCGGCGGTGATCGATCAGGTGGCCGCCAACCTGGCCGCCCACACCGAAGCGAGCATGGCCACCCTGGCCGAGCCGATCGAAGACGTCGAGACTCTGTTCAACCCGAACGTGGTCAAGGTGGTCAGTGACATCAACGGCCTGGCCCTGACCTTCAGCCGCGCCACGTTGCCCTGGGCGCGCGACGCCTTTGCGAAAAACCGCGACCTGCTGCCGGAAGGCGTGCCTTATCGCCGCCATATCGGCATCTATGCCTACCGCGCCGGCTTCCTGCATGACTTCGTCAGCTGGGGCCCGTGCTGGCTGGAAAACACCGAGTCGCTGGAGCAGTTGCGGGCCTTGTGGCACGGCGTGCGCATCCATGTCGCCGATGCCCTGCAAGCGCCGCCCGGTGGCGTCGATACCGCCGAAGACCTTGAGCGCGTTCGTCGCCTGCTGGAGGCCTGATGCGGGTTCTGTTTGTCTGCCTGGGCAATATCTGCCGTTCGCCGACGGCGGAAGGCGTATTGCGCCACAAGTTGCGCGAAGCGGGGCTGGCCGATCGGGTCGAAGTCGCGTCCGCCGGGACCGGCGAATGGCACATCGGCAAGGCGCCGGACAAGCGCAGCCAGCGCGCAGCGCTGTTGCGCGGTTACGACCTGTCGGCCCAGCGCGCCCAGCAGGTCAGCAGTGCGGACTTTGCCCGCTACGACCTGATCCTGGCCATGGACGAGAGCAACCTGCGCAACCTCAAGGCGCTGCAGCCGGCCCAGGGCAAGGCCGAGCTGGACCTGTTCCTGCGCCGCTACGAAGCGGCGGTGGACGAGGTGCCGGATCCTTACTACGACGGTGAGCAAGGTTTCGAGCAGGTGCTGGACTTGATCGAGTACGCCAGCGACCGGCTGGTCATCGAGCTGAAGGGGCGCCTATGAGCTTGCATCTGCAGTCCCAGGTTTCCCTCAAGCCCTTCAATACTTTCGGTGTCGATGTGCGCGCGCAGCTGTTCGCCGAGGCCTACAGCGACGCCGACGTGCGTGAGGCGCTGGCCTATTCGGCGCAGCACCGACTGCCGCTGCTGGTGATCGGCGGCGGCAGCAACCTGCTGTTGACCGCTGATATTCCGGCGCTGGTCTTGCGCATGAGTACCCGGGGCATTCGCCTGCTGAGCGACGATGGCCAGCAAGTGGTGGTCGAGGCCGAGGCCGGCGAGACCTGGCATCCGTTCGTGCAATGGACCCTAGAGCAGGGCTTGTCCGGCCTGGAAAACCTCAGCCTGATCCCGGGGACCGTGGGCGCGGCACCGATGCAGAACATCGGCGCCTATGGGGTCGAGATCAAGGATGTGTTCGCCGGCCTGACCGCGCTGGATCGGCAGAGCGGCGAGCTGCGCGATTTCAGCCTGGAACAATGCCAGTTCGCCTACCGCGACAGCCTGTTCAAGCAAGAGGCCGGCCGCTGGCTGATTCTGCGGGTGCGGTTTGCCCTGGCCCGCAGCGAGCATCTGCATCTGGAGTACGGCCCGGTGCGCCAGCGTTTGAGCGAGCAGGGCATCGAGCAGCCGACGGCCAGCGATGTCAGTCGCGCCATTTGCAGCATCCGCAGCGAAAAGCTGCCGGACCCGACCGTGCTGGGCAATGCCGGCAGCTTCTTCAAGAACCCGGTGGTGCCCGCGGCGCTGGCGGCCGAGATCAGGCAGCGGCATGCGGGGCTGGTGGGTTATCCACAGGCGGATGGACAGGTGAAACTGGCAGCTGGCTGGTTGATCGAGCAGGCGGGCTGGAAAGGGTTTCGCGATGGCGATGCCGGGGTGCATCGCTTGCAGTCGCTGGTGCTGGTCAACTATGGCGGTGCCACGGGCTTGCAGTTGTTGAGCCTGGCGCGAAGGATCCAGCAGGATATCGCGGAGCGCTTCCATGTTCAGCTGGAGATGGAGCCCAATCTCTATTGAGCCCGTTGAGCTAAGCTCAGAGCGCACTAGCAAAGCCTTGCACGGGTTCACACCCTGCAAGGCTTTTTTGTTAATCGCGGCTTAACTTAGCCTGCTAACAATGCAACTATTTGTACCTCCAAAGGCCCGGTGAAGACGTCCCGTCTTCATAAGAGAGCCCATTAGCCTGAGTCGATCTGCTCCTGCAAGTCGTTGTACTCAACGGCAGATTGCTCGACCCCATAAACGGAAAATATGCGGGCGTGCCCATGATTACTCTGAAACTCAACGGTCAAGATCACCAACTGGATGTCACCGAGGACATGCCGCTACTCTGGGCCATCCGCGACGTGGCGGGCTACAACGGCACCAAGTTCGGTTGCGGCATGGGCCTGTGCGGTGCGTGCACCATCCATATCGACGGCTCCCCGGCGCGCAGTTGCATCACGCCGATCGGCTCGGTGGTCGGGCAGAACGTCAGCACCATCGACAACCTGCACAGCGACCCGGTCGGCAAAGTCGTGCAGCAGGCCTGGCTGGACAGCGCGGTGGCCCAGTGCGGCTACTGCCAGGGCGGGCAGATCATGTCGGCCACCGCCTTGCTCAAGGTCAACCCCAACCCCAGCGACGAACAGATCGAAGCCGCCATGGTCGGCAACATCTGCCGTTGCGGCACTTACAACCGGATCAAGACCGCGATCCGCCAGGCGTCCACCCACCTGAAGGAGGCCAAGGCATGAGCCAGCTGCCGAATGATTTTGCTTTGAGCAACCTCAGCCGCCGCGGTTTTCTCAAGGGCGCCGGCGCCACCGGTGCGCTGGTGCTGGCGGCCAGTTGGGGTTGGCAGGATGCCTTTGCCGAAGAGAAGAAATTCGGTGCCGATGGTATGCCCCATGGCTGGGTCGATGACCCCAAGGTGTACGTGAGCATCGCCGCCGATGGCAGCGTGACCGTGCTCTGCAACCGTTCGGAAATGGGCCAGGGCGTGCGTACCAGCCTGAGCATGGTGGTCGCCGACGAACTGGAGGCCGACTGGGCGCTGGTGAAGGTCAAGCAGGCACCGGGCGACGAGGCGCTGTTCGGTAACCAGGACACCGACGGTTCGCGCAGCATGCGCCATTGGTACGAGCCGATGCGGCGCTGCGGCGCGGCCGCCCGGACCATGCTTGAACAAGCGGCGGCCGAGCAGTGGAAAGTCCCGCTGGCCGAGTGCCGGGCGCAGTTGCATAAAGTGATCCACCAGCCGAGCGGCCGTGAACTGGGCTACGGCGCCCTGGCCGCCGCGGCGAGCGCCCTGGCGGTGCCGGCCCGTGACAGTCTGCGCTTGAAGCAGCCGGGCGAATTCCGTTACATCGGCAAGGAGGGCACCCGCGCCATCGACGGTGCGGACATCGTCAACGGCCAGGCGGTCTACGGCGCCGATGTGCATTTCGACGGCATGCTCTTCGCCACGGTTGCGCGCCCACGGGTCTATGGCGGCAAGGTCAAATCCTTCGATGGCAGCGCGGCGCTGAAGGTCCCGGGGGTGATCAAGGTGCTGCAGATCGACAGCCGTCCGCTGCCGTCCGAGTTCCAGCCGCTGGGAGGCGTGGCGGTGATCGCCAGCAACACCTGGGCGGCGATCAAGGGCCGCGAGGCGCTGAAGATCGAATGGGACGATGGCGTCAACGCCGGCTACGACTCGATTGCCTACCGCAAGGAGCTGGAAGCCGCGGCGCTCAAGCCGGGCAAGGTAGTACGCAGCACCGGCAATATCGACGAAGCCATGAGCAGCGCCGACAGCAGCCTGGAAGCCTCCTACTACCTGCCACACCTGGCGCAGGCGCCGATGGAGCCAATGGTCGCCGTGGCGCGCTTCAAGGACGGCCAGTGCGAAGCCTGGGCGCCGAGCCAGGCGCCACAGGTGACCCGCGAACGTATCGCCGAGCGCCTGGGTATTCCCTTCGACAAGGTGACGGTCAACATCACCCTGCTCGGCGGTGGCTTCGGGCGGAAATCCAAGCCCGATTTCATCCTCGAGGCGGCGATCCTCGCCAAGGAAGTGCCGGGCAAGGCGGTGCGGGTGCAATGGACCCGCGAAGACGACATTCACAGCTCTTACTTCCACACCGTGTCGGCGGAATACCTCAAGGCCAGCCTGAACAAGGACGGCATGCCGTCCGGCTGGCTGCACCGCACCGTGGCGCCGAGCATCACTGCGCTGTTCGCCCCGGGCATGAACCATGAGGCCGCCTTCGAGCTGGGCATGGGCTTTACCAACCTGGCCTATGCGATTCCCAACGTGCGCCTGGAAAACCCCGAGGCCGCCGCGCATACCCGGGTTGGCTGGTATCGCTCGGTGTCGAACATCCCCCACGGTTTCGCCATCCAGAGCTTTGTCGACGAACTGGCCCACAAGGCCGGTCAGGACCCGTTGAAGTACCAGCTCAAGCTGCTGGGGCCGGATCGCCGGATCGATCCACGGACCTTGAGCGAAGAATGGAACTATGGCGAGTCGCCGGAGCGTTACCCGATCGATACTGCGCGCATGCGCGGCGTGCTGGAGACCGCGGCCAAGGCGGCGGGTTGGGGACGCAGCCTGCCCAAGGGCCGTGGCCTGGGGCTGGCGGTGCACTACAGCTTCGTCACCTATGTGGCGGCGGTGATCGAGGTCGAGGTCAAGGATGATGGCACCCTGATCGTGCACAAGGCCGATATCGCCGTGGACTGCGGTCCGCAGATCAACCCCGAGCGTATCCGCTCGCAGTTCGAGGGCGCCTGTGTGATGGGCCTGGGCAATGCGGTGGTGGGCGAGATCAGCTTCAAGGACGGCAAGGTCCAGCAGGACAACTTCCATATGTATGAAGTGGCGCGCATGTCCCTGGCGCCGAAGGAGGTTGCCGTGCACCTGGTGACGCCGTCGGGCGATGTGCCGTTGGGTGGTGTCGGTGAGCCGGGCGTGCCGCCGATCGCGCCGGCCCTGTGCAATGCGATCTTTGCCGCCACCGGCAAGCGTATCCGCAACCTGCCAGTGCGTTATCAGCTGCAAGGCTGGCAACAAGCGAGCAAGGCCTGATGGACAGCGTTGATCTGAATGTCCTGCGCAGCGTGCTGGAATGGCGCCGCGCGGGGCAGCGCGTGACCTTGTACAGCGTGGTCCAGACCTGGGGCAGCGCGCCGCGGCCACCGGGCGCCATGCTGGCCTTGCGCGAAGACGGCATGGTGATCGGCTCGGTCTCGGGTGGTTGTATCGAGGACGACCTGATCGCCCGTTTGCACGATGGCCGCCTGCCTCAGGACGGGCCGCCGGTCCAGCTGGTGACCTATGGCGTGACCCGCGAGGAGGCTGCGCGTTTTGGCCTGCCTTGCGGCGGCACCCTGCGCCTGACCGAGGAGCGGGTTGGCGATCCGGCCTGGGTCGCCGAACTGCTGGCGCGTTGCGAGGCGCATGAGATTGTTGCCCGGGAGTTGAACCTGAGCAGCGGCGAAGTGCTGCTGAAGCCGGCCAGCAAGACCGACGTGCTGAGCTTCGATGACACGACCCTGCGGGCGATCTATGGCCCGCGCTGGCGGCTGTTGCTGATCGGCGCCGGGCAGTTGTCGCGGTATGTGGCGGAAATGGCGCGGCTGCTGGACTTCGAAGTGCTGATCTGCGATCCGCGCAAGGAGTTCGTCTACGGCTGGGAAGAGCAGCATGGGCGTTTTGTGGCGGGGATGCCGGACGATGCGGTGCTGAGCATCGAGACCGACGAGCGTACCGCCATTGTCGCGTTGACCCATGACCCGAGGCTGGATGACATGGCGCTGCTGACCGCGCTCAATTCCCGGGCGTTTTACGTCGGGGCGCTGGGTTCTCGGGTCAACAGTCAGAAGCGTCGGGAGAACCTAGCCCAGCTGGGGCTGGAGCCGCAGGCCATCGAACGCTTGCACGGGCCTATCGGCCTGCATATCGGCAGCCATACGCCGGCGGAGATTGCCTTGTCGGTGATGTCGGAGATCGTCGCCATCAAGAACGGCATCGACCTGTTGCAGAAAAAGCCGTCTCAAGTCACTGCGCAGGTGAGCGCTTGAGTCAGTCGCTGTGCGCGGTGGTCCTGGCCGCAGGGCAGGGCAGCCGTTATCGGCAGGCGGCAGGGGCCGGGCAGGACAAGTTGCTGGCTCCATGCCAGGGGCGGGACAGGGTGGTCAGGCCGGTAATCGAACAGGTCTTGAAGAACTTGCCCGCGTTGTTGGCTCGTAGGGTGTTGGTGACAACACCGGATCGCCGCGAAGTCATTACCCTGGCTGAAGCCTATGGCTGCCAGGTGGTGCTTCTGGATTCGCCGGGCATGGGCGACAGCCTCGCGGCCGCCGTTGGGGCCTGCGCCGGTGCCGGTGGCTGGCTGGTGGTGCTGGGGGACATGCCCTTTATCCTGCCGTCGAGTATCGAAAGTGTGGCGCGGGGGCTGGGCGAGCGAATGATCAGGGTACCTGTGCATGACGGTGCCTATGGTCATCCGGTGGCTTTTGGCGCGGCCTTTGGGCAGGCGTTGCAGGGCTTGTCCGGGGATCGAGGCGCCAGGCCATTGTTTGCCGCGGGGCAGGTTGTCGAGGTAGAGCTGGCGGATGCAGGCGTGTTGTGGGACGTGGATGTGCCGCAGGCGTTGGTTTTTACCGGTTGAGATCGTTGTGTTCGCTCTCGCAGCGGGCGTGATGATCAAAGAATCGCAGTCATAAAAAAGCCCCGCCTGGGTGACCAGGCGGGGCTTTTTATCGGGCTAGGAATCAGACGAGAGGTTTAGGCTCGTGCTCTTCTTCCAGGGCCTTTGGCTTGTGCTCTACCACTTCTTCGACGGAGCGCGGGGCTTCGTCGGCAGCAGGGGCAGGTTGCTCGATGGCCGGTTCGGCAGCAGGAGCAGCCTCGACCACCTCGGCAACCACCGGCGCAGGCTCGGCAGCCACTACGGCTTCTACCGGAGCTTCAGCGGCGGCAGCGGCAGCCAGTTCGGCTTCCTTCTGCAGGCGCTCGGCTTCGCGCTTGCGACGACGCACTTCACGTGGGTCGTTTGGTGCGCGACCAGTGCTGGTCAGGGCGCTGACCGGAGCGGCCTCGACAACCGGCGCAGCCACTTCGGCGGCAGGTGCTTCAACCGGTGCTGCTGGTGCGGCAACCACAGGCTCGGCAGCCACGATTTCTGCGACTGGCGCAGGCGCTTCGGCAACGATCGCCTCGGCGGCACGCTCGAAGGTACGAGGCGCTTCCTGGGCTGGCTCTGCCGCTGGTGCTTCTGCGACTGGCGCTTCGATCACTGGCTCGGCAACGACTGCGGGTTGTTCTGCAACAACTGCAGGTTGCGCGGTCTGTTCTTCACGCTGTTCTTCACGGGCCTGGGCGACTTCAACAGCCGGTGCTGCTGGAGTCTCTACCGCAGTGGTGGCCTCGACGACCGGTGCTTCGACGGTCGGTGCGGCTTCCTGGACGGCAGCGGTGGCACGTTCGGACTGCTCGTGAGCCTGGGCTTCGGCCGGGGCGCTGATCACGGTGCTGGCAACGGCGGCGGTTACCGCCAGGCCTGCGGCCAGATCGGCGCTGCTTGGCTCTTCGCTGTTCTCTTCCGAACCTTCGATCACATTGCCGTTGGCGTCACGCTGGCGCTCACGACGGTTGCTGCGACGACGCTGGCCACGGGAGCGGCGGCGTGGACGATCGCCTTCGGCGTTCTCCTGGCCGTCTTCCTGCAGTTGCTCTTCGTTCGGCAGCAGCTCTTCTTCAGCGACGGCAGCGGCCTGTTCGGCGCGTGGTTGACGCTCTTCACGCGGTTGACGCGGTTGACGCTCTTCGCGTGGCTGGCGAGCCGGACGCTCTTCAGCGGTAGCGGCAGGAGCAGCGTCCAGCGGTTCGCGCAGTTCGCGCACACGCTCTTCACGCTCGCCACGTGGCTTGCGGTCTTCGCGTGGTGGGCGTGGTTGACGCTCTTCCCGTGGCGGACGTGGCGCGCGCTCTTCGCGAGCGGTGGCCTGGACTTCCTCGCGAGCCTCGCGGACTTCACGTGGCTGACGCTCTTCGCGGGCTTCGCGCGGTGCGCGCTCTTCACGAGGGGCGCGTTCTTCGCGTGGCTTGCGTTCTTCGTCGCGGCGACCGTTACGGTTGCGGCTCTGCTGGCGACCGTTGCGGCGTTCTTCGTTGCGCGCAGGACGTTCGGTGGCCGGTTTTTCAACCACGACCGGAGCGGCTGGCTCTTCCTTGGTGGCGAACAGGCTGACCAGGGACTTCACCAGGCCCTTGAACAGGCTTGGCTCGGCAACGGCGGCCGGGGCGGCAACAGGAGCTGCGGCAACTTCGGTTGGAACCGGTGCGTTGGCGCGGGCTGGAGCAGTCTTGACGGCGGCTTCCTGGCGAACCAGGGTGCGGGTCGCGGCGGCTGGCTGGACTTCTTCGGCTTCGGCAGCGGCAGCGGCGATTTCGTAGCTGGACTGGTTGATGCTGGCTTCCGGGCTGTCATCGCGCAGACGCTGGACTTCGAAGTGCGGCGTTTCGAGATGGTCGTTCGGCAGAATGACGATACGAGCACGGGTGCGCAGTTCGATCTTGGTGATCGAATTGCGTTTTTCGTTGAGCAGGAAGGCCGCGACCGGAATCGGCACTTGGGCGCGAACTTCGGCGGTGCGGTCTTTCAGGGCTTCTTCTTCGATCAGGCGCAGGATCGCCAACGACAGCGATTCGACGTCGCGGATGATGCCGGTGCCGTTGCAGCGTGGGCAGACGATGCCGCTGCTTTCGCCGAGGGATGGGCGCAGGCGCTGACGGGACATCTCCAGCAGGCCGAAGCGCGAGATGCGACCGACCTGGACGCGGGCGCGGTCGGCTTCCAGGCATTCGCGGACTTTCTCTTCCACGGCGCGCTGGTTCTTGGCCGGGGTCATGTCGATGAAGTCGATGACGATCAGGCCGCCGATGTCACGCAGGCGCAGCTGGCGAGCGATTTCTTCCGCTGCTTCCAGGTTGGTCTGCAGGGCGGTTTCCTCGATGTCGCTGCCTTTGGTGGCGCGGGCCGAGTTGATGTCGATGGACACCAGGGCTTCGGTCGGATCGATGACGATGGAGCCACCGGAAGGCAGTTCGACGACGCGCTGGAAGGCGGTTTCGATCTGGCTTTCGATCTGGAAACGGTTGAACAGCGGGACGCTGTCTTCGTACAGCTTGATCTTGCTGGCGTACTGCGGCATCACCTGGCGGATGAAGGTCAGGGCTTCGTCCTGGGCTTCAACGCTGTCGATCAGCACTTCGCCGATGTCCTGGCGCAGGTAGTCGCGGATGGCGCGGATGATCACGTTGCTTTCCTGGTAGATCAGGAAAGGCGCTGCGCGGTCCAGCGAGGCTTCTTTGATGGCGGTCCAGAGTTGCAGCAGGTAGTCGAGGTCCCACTGCATTTCTTCGCTGCTGCGGCCCAGGCCGGCAGTGCGCACGATCAGACCCATGTCGGCAGGGGCTACCAGGCCGTTCAGGGCTTCGCGCAGTTCATTGCGCTCTTCGCCTTCGATGCGACGGGAGATGCCGCCGGCACGCGGGTTGTTCGGCATCAGCACCAGGTAACGACCGGCCAGGCTGATGAAGGTGGTCAGGGCTGCGCCCTTGTTGCCACGTTCTTCTTTTTCGACCTGGACGATGACTTCCTGGCCTTCGCTCAGGACGTCCTTGATATTGACGCGGCCTTCGGGGGCTTTCTTGAAGTATTCGCGGGAGATTTCTTTGAGGGGCAGGAAGCCATGGCGCTCAGAGCCGAAATCGACAAAGGCAGCCTCGAGGCTTGGTTCGATGCGAGTGATACGGCCTTTATAGATGTTGGCCTTCTTCTGCTCGCGTGCACCGGATTCGATGTCCAGGTCGTAGAGGCGTTGGCCATCTACCAGTGCAACACGCAACTCTTCGGGTTGAGTTGCGTTAATCAGCATTCTTTTCATGTAGTACCGTCGGTTTCCGGGCTGCCGGAAACGGCGTTCGGCACACACGACTTCTCACGGTCGGTGTCAGGTGCGTCAGGAGCGGTTGGCCGCTCCAGTGTCTAGCGAAATCCGGCCAGTTGGGGCGAACTCGCGACTCACGCGTCCTGCTTGCTGGGGTGACAAAAGGCACCTCTTAAGCAAAAGCTCAATCAGGAGGAGGAATCAACCGGCGACTGTGGACGAGATGAAGCGTCTTGATAAAGCCTAATGCTACACAGTCCGACGGTTGTGCATCTCCACCCTACACGTATCCCTGATAATTCGGGTGCTGCCGCGCGCAGAATCCGCAGCGGGTTGGCATTTACCGTGAGCTCCGAAAGGGGAGCTCACGCATCATGGCTAATTTAGGCGGTGTTTCCGAAGCGCTCGCTCGGGTTCGTTCGTAGCTGACTGCACTTTGTGAACTGGCCGTGAATATTTGCTCGAAAGGCGAGTGGGAACTCTGCTTTTCGGCGTGCTTCAGGCCTCATGTCACCTGCGCTTGTTACAACTGCAAAACTCCACCGTTCGTAGCGAAAGCCCCGTAGGACGGCCTCGCATCCTGGTGAATTGCGTTGGTCAGGGCCGGCTGTTGGCCGTTGGTCCGCTGTCCAGGCCGCTTTTGGCGGCGTTCGCGACTATAGCAGTAATCATTAAGTGCTTCAATTCCATAAAAAATTGTTATCATTTGCGCCATGACGACTACTGCCCCCTCGACCCCAGGCGTTCAACTGCTTGAGGTCTCGCCGGAATATGCCGGCCAACGAATCGACAATTTCCTCCTCGCTCGGCTCAAAGGCGTGCCCAAGACCTTGATTTACCGCATTTTGCGCAAAGGCGAAGTGCGAGTGAACAAGGGCCGGATCAAGCCCGAATACAAGCTGCAGGCCGGCGATATCGTGCGCGTGCCGCCGGTGCGCGTGCCTGAGCGCGACGAACCTGTGCCGGTGGCGCAGGGGCTGTTGCAGCGCCTGGAGGCTTCGATTGTCTATGAAGACAAGGCCCTGATCGTGATCAACAAGCCCGCTGGCATCGCCGTGCATGGCGGCAGCGGTCTGAATTTCGGGGTGATCGAAGCCTTTCGTCAGTTGCGCCCGGACGCCAAGGAACTGGAGCTGGTTCACCGCCTCGACCGCGATACTTCCGGTCTGCTGATGATCGCCAAGAAGCGCAGCATGCTGCGCCATCTGCATGAAGCCTTGCGCGGCGATGGTGTCGACAAGCGCTACATGGCGCTGGTGCGTGGGAACTGGGCGACCTCGATCAAGCAGGTCCGTGCGCCATTGCTCAAGAGCAACCTGCGTTCCGGCGAGCGTATGGTCGAAGTGAACGAGGAGGGCAAGGAGGCCTTGACCGTGTTCAAGGTGCTGCGCCGCTTCGGTGACTTCGCCACCATGGTCGAAGCCAAACCGGTAACCGGCCGTACTCACCAGATCCGTGTGCATACCCTGCATGCCGGGCATTGCATTGCTGGCGACAGCAAGTACGGCGACGACGATTTCACCAAGGAAATTCGTGACCTGGGCGGTAAGCGCCTGTTTCTGCATGCCTACATGCTGACCGTGCCGCTGCCCGATGGCGGCGAGCTGAAATTGCAGGCGCCGGTGGATGAAATGTGGGCCAAGACCGTGGAGCGCCTGAGTGCACCCTGATTACAAGCTGCTGATCTTTGACTGGGACGGCACCCTCGCCGACTCCATTGGTCGGATAGTCGAGGCGATGCATGTGGCCTCCGATCGCTCGGGGTTTGCCCGGTGCGACGATTTTGCGGTCAAGGGCATCATCGGCCTGGGGTTGCCGGAGGCGATCCGCACGCTGTATCCACACATCAGCGATGCCGAGCTGGTGGATTTCCGCCAGCACTATGCCGATCACTACATTGCTCTGGAGGTCGAGCCTTCTCCGTTGTTTGCCGGGGTAGTGCAGTCTCTCGAAGCTTTCCGGCGCGAGGGATATCATCTGGCGGTAGCGACCGGTAAAGCGCGTCGCGGCCTGGATCGGGTGTTGAAGGCCCATGGCTGGGAAGATTATTTCGACATCACTCGCGCTGCCGACGAAACCGCGAGCAAGCCTCATCCGCTGATGCTCGAGCAGATCCTGGCGCATTGCGAGGTGCGCCCCGAGCAAGCGTTGATGGTTGGGGATTCCTCCTTCGACCTGCTGATGGCGCGTAACGCGGGCATGGCATCGGTTGCGGTCAGTTATGGCGCGCAATCGCTGGCAGCCTTGCAGGCTTATGAGCCGCGCCTGTCTATCGATAGTTTTCCTCAATTGCATGCCTGGCTCAGCCAGCGGGGCAATTGAGCCTTTTGGGGTAAAGAAGCATGAGCGACGAATGGAAAGCGCCGAGCAAATCGGCTGCCGACAGTGCTGACGACAAGAGCTGGAAGCTGCTGGAAAAGACCCTGCTGGCCGGTGTGCAGGAGCAGCGGCGCTCACGGCGCTGGGGGATTTTCTTCAAGCTCCTGACCTTTGTTTATCTGCTTGTGGCCCTGGCGCTGTTTACGCCGTTGATGGATATGGAAAAAACCGCCACCCGCGGGGCCGGTTACACGGCATTGATCGAGGTGACGGGTGTGATCGCGGACAAGGAATCGGCGAGCGCCGACAACATCGTGACCGGCTTGCGTGCCGCTTTCGAGGATTCGAAGGTCAAGGGCATTGTGCTGCGTATCAACAGCCCTGGCGGCAGTCCGGTGCAGTCGGGTTATGTCTATGACGAAATCCGTCGCCTGCGTGGCCTGCATCCGGATATCAAGGTCTATGCGGTGATTTCCGATCTGGGGGCTTCCGGCGCCTACTACATTGCCAGTGCTGCCGATCAGATCTATGCCGACAAGGCGAGCCTGGTCGGTTCCATCGGTGTCACGGCAGCCGGTTATGGTTTCGTCGGCACCATGGAGAAGCTGGGGGTGGAGCGTCGTACCTACACCTCGGGTGAGCACAAGTCGTTCCTGGACCCGTTCCAGCCGCAGAAGCCCGAGGAAACCCAGTTCTGGCAGGGCGTGCTGGATACCACTCATCGCCAGTTCATCGCCAGCGTCAAGCAGGGGCGTGGCGAGCGTCTCAAGGACAAGGAGCATCCGGAGCTGTTCTCCGGTCTGGTCTGGTCCGGCGAGCAGGCGCTGCAGTTGGGCTTGATCGATGGTCTGGGCAGTGCCAGCTCGGTTGCCCGGGATGTGGTCGGCGAGAAGGAGTTGGTGGACTTCACCGTTCAGGAGTCGCCTTTCGATCGCTTCTCGAGAAAGCTGGGTGCCAGTGTTGCCGAGCATCTGGCCATGTGGATGGGGTTTCAGGGGCCAACGCTGCGCTGAATGCGCTGCTTTCAAAAAAAGCCGGCCTTGTGGCCGGCTTTTTTATGGGTGGTCGGTCAGGGGATTTCCACGCCTTCGGCGAGCAGCATGTCTACCAGGCGGATCAGTGGCAGGCCGATCAGGCTGCTGGCGTCGCTGCCCTCGGTGCTGCGGAACAGGCTGATGCCCAGGCCCTCGGCCTTGAAACTGCCGGCGCAGTCATAAGGCTGTTCCGCGTGCAGGTAGCGCTCGATGCGGGCGGGGTTCAAGTCGCGCATGTGCACGGTGAAGGGTACGCAGTCGACCTGGCAATGGCCGCTCTTGCTGTTGAGCAGGGCCAGGCCGGTGAGAAAGGTCACGCTGGCGCCGCTGGCAGCGAGCAACTGTTCGCGCGCCTTTTCGAAAGTGTGGGGCTTGCCGATAATGCGCTCGCCGAGCACCGCGACCTGGTCCGAGCCAATGATCAGGTGTCCTGGGTGAGTGGCGGCCAGCGCTCGGGCTTTCTCTTCGGCGAGACGCTTGACCAGCTCGGTGGCGGATTCCGCGGGACGGTGGCTTTCATCGATATCCGGTGAGCAGCAGGTGAATGGCAGGCGCAGGCGGGTGAGCAATTCGCGGCGGTAGGCCGAGCTTGAGGCAAGTAATAAAGGCAGCATGCGCATCTCCTGAGGCTGGCCGCGAATTCTAGCGGGGCTTGCAAGTGACGGACAGGGCTGAATTTCCTTTGACATGGCCGGGGGCATCCCTATAATGCTGCGCCTATGTTGAATGACCCGATTCCACCTCACGTTGACCCGCGCAAATTGGCTGACCGTGGCACCACCCTCCAAGGTGAACTGCTGCTGGCTGATTTGGAGAGACTCTGCGACCCGCTTTCCGACAATGTCGGTACGGTGCAGGCTAAATTCGTTTTCGAGCGTGACGAACGTAAAGCTGTAGTTATCCACAGCTCCATCGACGTCGAAGTCAAAATGGTTTGCCAGCGTTGTCTTGAGCTGGTCACCCTGCCGATCCATAGCGAGTGCAGTTATGCTGTGGTGAAGGAGGGTGCGAATACCCAGTCGTTGCCGAAAGGTTATGACGTGCTGGAACTGGGCGAAGATCCTTTGGATCTGCAGGCTTTGATCGAGGAGGAGCTTTTGCTCGCCTTGCCCATCGTGCCTGCTCATCATCCGGAAGAATGCCAGCAGCCGGCGGGTCTCGATGAGCCCGAACCGAGCGAGGACGAGGTAACGCGGTCCAACCCGTTCAGTGTATTGGCGCAGTTAAAGCGTGACCCAAACGTTTAGGAGTTAATCAATTATGGCTGTTCAGCAGAACAAAAAATCCCGCTCTGCCCGTGACATGCGTCGTTCGCACGACGCTCTCGAGGCTAGCACCCTGTCCGTAGAAAAGACCACTGGTGAAGTTCACCTGCGTCACCACGTATCGCCAGAAGGTGTATACCGTGGTCGTAAAGTGATCGACAAGGGCGCTGACGAGTAATCCTTGTCCGCTCAAGTCATCGCGATTGACGCAATGGGCGGGGACTTCGGTCCCCGCAGCATTGTTCAGGCCAGCCTTGCTTGCCTGTCTGCCACCCCCTCGTTGCACCTGGCCCTCGTCGGTCAACCTTTCCTTCTAGAAGAACTGATTTCCGGTCATTCGGCTGTGGATCGCGCGCGCCTGACGGTTGTGCCCGCCGCAGAAGTCATTGGCATGGATGAAAAGCCTTCCCAGGCTCTGCGTGGCAAGCCGGATTCCTCCATGCGGGTGGCGCTCGAGCTGCTGCGCGATGGCAAGGTCCAGGCCTGTGTCAGTGCCGGCAATACCGGAGCGCTGATGGCGTTGTCGCGTTATGTGCTGAAAACCCTTCCGGGCATCGATCGTCCGGCGATGGTGGCGGCCATTCCGACCCAGCGCGGTTATTGTCAGCTGCTGGATCTGGGTGCCAATGTCGATTGCAGTGCCGAGCACCTGTTCCAGTTCGCTGTCATGGGGTCGGTGGCGGCCGAGACGCTGGGGGTCGTTCGTCCGCGAGTGGCATTGCTCAACATCGGTACCGAAGACATCAAGGGCAATCAGCAGGTCAAGCTGGCGGCGAGCCTGTTGCAGAATGCCAGGGGGCTGAATTACATCGGTTTTGTCGAGGGTGACGGCTTGTATCGCGGCGAGGCGGATGTGGTGGTATGCGACGGTTTTGTCGGCAATATCCTGCTCAAGTCCAGCGAGGGGTTGGCGACCATGATTGCTGCGCGTATCGAATCGCTGTTCAAGCAAAACGCGGTTTCCCGTGTGGTCGGCGCCCTGGCGTTGCCGCTGATGCGGCGCCTGCAGGCCGATCTGGCGCCGGCGCGGCATAATGGTGCGAGCTTTCTCGGCTTGCAGGGAATAGTCGTGAAAAGCCACGGTTCGGCAGGGGTTCAAGGCTTCCAGAGTGCGATTCAACGGGCATTGATCGAGATCCAGGAAAACCTCCCGGAGCGCCTGCACGGCCGGCTCGAAGATCTGTTGCTTTAGGCGTTTGCACTCGGAAATGCTTAAATGTGACCGCTCAGTTCAATTGGCCATCCAACTCTCAGTTTCTTGCGTCCACCACGGTGCGGCGTCAATTCTCCGACGACAAGATCATTAGGGGCTTGTTACATGTCTGCATCCCTCGCATTCGTCTTTCCAGGACAGGGCTCGCAGTCCCTCGGCATGTTGGCCGAGTTGGGCGCGCAGTACCCATTGATCCTCGAAACCTTCAAAGAAGCTTCCGATGCTCTGGGCTACGATCTCTGGGCCTTGACCCAAGAGGGTCCCGAAGAGCTGCTCAATCAAACCGATAAAACCCAACCGGCCATCCTGACAGCCTCCATCGCCCTGTGGCGTCTGTGGCTGGCGGAAGGCGGTGCGCGCCCGGCATTCGTCGCCGGCCACAGCCTGGGTGAATACAGCGCACTGGTTGCCGCTGGCAGTCTGACTCTGGGCGAGGCCGTGAAGCTGGTAGAGCGTCGCGGTCAATTGATGCAGGAAGCCGTTCCTGCGGGGCAGGGTGGCATGGCGGCGATTCTCGGCCTGGAAGATGCCGATGTGCTGGCCGCTTGTGCCGAAGCCGCGCAAGGTGAAGTGGTCAGCGCGGTCAACTTCAACTCCCCGGGCCAGGTGGTGATCGCCGGTGCCAAGGCCGCTGTCGAGCGCGCCATCGAGGGTTGCAAGGCGCGTGGCGCCAAGCGCGCCATGCCATTGCCGGTCAGCGTGCCATCGCACTGCGAGCTGATGCGTCCGGCCGCCGAGCGCTTCGCCGAGTCGATTGCCGCCATCAACTGGCAGGCGCCACAGATTCCATTGGTACAGAACGTCAGCGCCGATGTGGCGCCGGATCTCGAAACCCTCAAGCGTGACCTGCTGGAACAGCTGTACAAGCCGGTGCGTTGGGTGGAGTCGGTGCAGACTCTGGCGGCCAAGGGCGCTACCCAATTGGTCGAGTGCGGTCCGGGCAAGGTCCTGGCGGGTCTCAACAAGCGCTGCGCCGAAGGCGTATCGACCTCTAACCTGAACACCCCAGATGCCTTCGCTGCCGCTCGCGCAGCGTTGGTCTGAATTAGGAGAAGCCTGCATGAGTCTGCAAGGTAAAGTTGCATTGGTTACCGGCGCCAGCCGCGGTATTGGCCAGGCCATCGCCCTTGAACTGGGTCGCCTGGGCGCGATCGTTGTGGGTACCGCAACTTCCGCTTCGGGTGCCGAGGGCATTGCTGCCACCTTGAAGGAAAACGGCATTCAAGGCACCGGCCTTGAGCTCAACGTCACCAGCGACGAGTCCGTTGCTGCCGTACTGGCCAGCATTCAGGAGCAGTTCGGCGCGCCGGCGATCCTGGTGAACAACGCCGGTATTACCCGTGACAACCTGATGATGCGCATGAAAGACGACGAGTGGTACGACGTGATCGATACCAACCTGAACAGTCTGTATCGCCTGTCCAAGGGCGTTCTGCGCGGCATGACCAAGGCTCGCTGGGGTCGAATCATCAGTATTGGTTCGGTGGTGGGTGCCATGGGCAACGCTGGCCAAGTAAACTACGCCACCGCCAAGGCCGGTCTGGAAGGTTTCAGCCGTGCTCTGGCGCGTGAGGTTGGCTCGCGGTCGATTACCGTGAACTCGGTGACCCCGGGTTTCATCGATACCGACATGACCCGCGATTTGCCTGAAGCGCAGCGTGAAGCGCTGCAAACCCAAATTCCGCTGGGTCGTCTGGGGCAGGCTCAAGAGATCGCGCAAGTGGTCGCTTTTCTTGCATCCGACGGTGCGGCATACGTGACCGGGGCTACAATCCCGGTGAACGGCGGGATGTACATGTGAGTTAAATGTGACGGATTGCTTCAAAAAAATGTCATACGAGCTGTCTAAAATCCGTTATAAAGCTGCAATCAATTTATAGGGCAGGTGGCCAAAGGGTTTGAGGAGTGAAGCTTTCAGTTGAAAAGCTGAAAAGCCTTTCTATACACTTACCCACTGGCCAGCTGCCTGAATTTGTCCATTAGGAGTGAAAACAAGGTATGAGCACCATCGAAGAGCGCGTCAAGAAAATCGTTGCTGAGCAACTGGGCGTTAAGGAAGAAGAAGTTGTTAACACCGCTTCCTTCGTTGAAGACCTGGGTGCCGACTCCCTTGACACCGTTGAGCTGGTGATGGCTCTGGAAGAGGAATTCGAGACCGAAATCCCTGACGAAGAAGCTGAAAAGATCACTACCGTTCAAGCAGCTATCGACTACGTTACCAGCCACCAGGCTTAATCGTATTTAGTCGTCTTTTGCTGTCATGGAAAAACCGCACTGCCGTCACGGCGTGCGGTTTTTTCTTTAGGCCTGATGCAAAGTGTCGTCATTAGAAAAAAGGAGAGTGCTGTGTCGCGTAGACGCGTCGTAGTCACCGGTATGGGTATGTTGTCGCCACTGGGTACGGATGTTCCGAGCAGCTGGCAGGGCATTCTGGCTGGCCGCAGTGGCATTGGTCTGATCGAACACACCGACCTTTCTGCCTATTCCACCCGTTTTGGCGGCTCGGTAAAGGGCTTCAATGTCGAGGAGTACCTGTCGGTCAAAGAGGCCCGCAAGCTCGACCTGTTCATTCAATACGGCTTGGCGGCCGGTTTTCAGGCAGTGCGTAATGCCGGCCTGGAAGTGACCGATGCCAACCGTGAGCGAATCGGCGTTGCCATGGGTTCGGGTATTGGCGGTTTGACCAATATCGAAGAAACCAGCCGCACGCTGCATGAATCCGGCCCGCGTCGAATTTCTCCGTTCTTCGTGCCTGGCTCGATCATCAATATGATTTCCGGATTCCTGTCCATCCATCTGGGTGCCCAGGGGCCGAACTACGCCATTTCCACGGCCTGTACCACGGGAACCCACTGCATTGGCATGGCGGCCCGCAACATTGCCTTTGGCGAAGCCGACGTGATGATCGCCGGTGGCGCTGAAATGGCCGCCTGCGGCCTGGGCATGGGCGGCTTTGGCGCATCCCGCGCGCTGTCGACCCGTAACGACGAGCCGACCCGTGCCAGCCGTCCTTGGGACAAAGGCCGTGATGGCTTCGTGCTGTCCGACGGTGCCGGCGCGCTGGTGCTCGAAGAACTGGAGCACGCCAAGGCCCGTGGCGCGACCATCTATGCCGAACTGATCGGTTTTGGCATGAGCGGCGACGCCTACCACATGACTTCGCCACCCGCCGATGGCGCCGGTGCGGCGCGCTGTATCGCCAATGCGCTGCGTGACGCCAAGCTGAACGTCGAGCAGGTGCAGTACATCAACGCCCACGGTACCTCGACCCCTGCCGGTGACCTGGCGGAAGCCGAGGCGATCAAGAGCGTGTTCGGCGATCACGCCTACAAACTGGCCATCAGCTCCACCAAGTCCATGACCGGCCACCTGCTGGGTGCGGCGGGCGCGATCGAGGCTATCTTCAGCGTGCTGGCGATCAACAGCCAGGCAGCGCCGCCGACCATCAACCTCGATGAGCCGGACGAAGGTTGCGACCTGGATTTCGTGCCGCACACCGCACGCAACATGGACATCGACGTGGTGTTGTCCAACTCCTTCGGGTTTGGTGGTACCAACGGCTCCCTGGTGTTCCGCCGGTTCGCCGGCTGATGGACAGCTGGGTCGACGGTCAGCCGGCTGACGTTCTGTCGCTCAAGGACCGCGGCCTGGCTTATGGCGATGGTCTGTTCGAGACCATCGCGGTGAAGGCGGGCCAGCCCTTGTTGCTGGAGCGACACCTGCTGCGCCTGGCCGAGGGCTGTTCGCGCCTGGCCATCGCTGCCGATCAAGCCTTGATCCGCAGCGAACTCACGGCCTACGCCTCGCTGCTGGGGGAGGGCGTGCTCAAGCTGATCCTCACCCGTGGCGATAGCCTGCGCGGTTATGCCGCCGACCCGCGAGCGCAGCCGCGGCGAATCCTCCAAGGCAATGCGCCAGCGGCTTACCCGGCAGAGCATGCCGAGCTGGGGATTCGACTGTTCCCTTGCACCACCCGTTTGTCCGAGCAGCCCCTGCTCGCCGGCCTCAAGCACCTCAACCGACTGGAGCAGGTTCTCGCCCGTTCTGAGTGGCAGGACAGCGAGCATGCCGAAGGCTTGATGCTCGATGTTTCCGGACGGGTGATCGAGGGGGTGTTCAGCAATCTGTTCCTGGTGCGCGACGGTGCCTTGTTCACGGCCGATTTGAGCCGTTGCGGGGTCGCCGGAGTGATGCGCGCTGAAATATTGTTTCAGGCCGCGTCGTTGGGGATCCCCACGGAAATCGCCGACATCAGTCTCGAACAGTTGCAACAGGCCGACGAAGTCTTTGTCTGCAACAGCGTTTATGGCATTTGGCCGGTGCTTGCCTGTGGCGCGCTGCGCTGGTCGGCCGGACCGCTCACCCGTAAACTGCAACGCATTGCCCGCACGCTACTGGATGCCTGATTTGTGAGACGTAAACTATTGCTTCTGCTGGAGACCGGACTGGTTCTGGCAGGTCTGGCGCTGGGCGCCTCGGCCTGGAAGTTGAATTCGGCGCTGGAGCAGCCTCTCAACCTGACCCAAGAGCAATTGCTCGACGTACCAGCCGGCTCGACGCCAGGCGGTACCTTCAACCGTATGGAAGCCAATGGCGTTCTCAAGGACGCGTTCTGGCTGCGCCTGTACTGGCGCTTCAACATGGAAGGGCAGCCGCTGCACAGCGGCGAATACCGCATGACTCCTGGGATGACCGCGCAAGGCCTGATAGGGGTCTGGCAGCGCGGTGAAGTGGTGCAGTACAGCCTGACCCTGGTGGAGGGCTGGACCTTCCGCCAGGTGCGTGCCGCGCTGGCCAGGCATGACAAGCTCGAGCAGACCCTGAATGGGTTGAGTGACAGCGAAGTCATGGAAAAGCTCGGCCACGGCGGAGTTTTCCCCGAGGGCCGGTTCTTTCCCGATACCTACCGTTTCGTGCGCGGGATGACCGATGCCGAGCTATTGGAAAAGGCCTACAACCGCCTGGACGAGGTGCTGGCCAAGGAATGGAACAAGCGCTCGGCCGATGTGCCTTACACCGAGCCTTATCAGGCGCTGATCATGGCCTCGCTGGTGGAGAAGGAAACCGGCGTGCCCCAGGAGCGTGGACAGATTGCCGGGGTATTCGTGCGCCGCATGCAGGTTGGCATGTTGCTGCAAACCGATCCGACGGTGATCTATGGTCTGGGCGAGCGTTACAACGGTAAGTTGACCCGCGCTCTGCTGAAGGAAGCGACCCCTTACAATACCTACGTGATCAGTGGCTTGCCGCCGACCCCGATCGCCATGGTTGGCCGCGAGGCGATCCATGCCGCGCTCAACCCGGTGCCGGGCAGCAGTCTGTATTTCGTGGCGCGTGGCGATGGCAGTCACGTGTTCTCCGACGATCTGGATGCGCACAACAATGCCGTGCGCGAGTTCCAGCTCAAGCGTCGCGCCGATTATCGTTCCAGCCCGGCGCCGACGGGCAGCCCGGCAGCTTCCGAGACTCCGGAGTCGACTCCGGCGCCGTCGCCCGATACGGCGCCCGAGGCGGTTCCGCAGGTGGCGCCTCAAGAGCCTCCTCAAGAGCCCTCTCAGGAGGCTCCCCAGGTGAGCCCGGAAGCATCGCCGCAAGCACCGGTCGAAACTCCCGTCGAGCCCGAGCCGAAAAGCCCGCAATGACTTTGATTAAGGACTGCCTGTGACTGGCTTGTTTATTACTCTGGAAGGCCCGGAAGGCGCGGGTAAAAGCACCAACCGCGAATACCTGGCCGAGCGCCTGCGCGCGGCCGGCATCGAGGTCTTGCTGACCCGCGAGCCGGGCGGCACGCCTTTGGCCGAGCGGATCCGCGAGGTGCTGCTGACCCCCGGCGACGAGGTCATGAATCCTGATACCGAGTTGTTGCTGGTGTTCGCCGCGCGCGCCCAGCATCTGGCCGAGGTGATTCGTCCGGCACTGGCGCGTGGCGCAGTGGTGTTGTGCGACCGTTTTACCGATTCCACCTACGCCTACCAGGGCGGTGGTCGTGGTTTGTCCGTCGAGCGCATCGCGACCCTGGAGCAGTTCGTTCAGGGTGAGCTGCGGCCTGATTTGACCCTGGTGTTCGACCTGCCGGTCGAAGTGGGTCTGGCCCGCGCCAGCGCCCGTGGTCGCCTGGATCGTTTCGAGCTGGAAGGCCGGGTGTTCTTCGACGCGGTACGCCAGGCCTACCTGAAGCGTGCGGCGGCCGACCCGGCGCGTTACCTGTTGGTGGATGCGGCGCAACCACTGTCCCGGGTCCAGCAGGCGCTGGACGCCCTGTTGCCGAAATTGCTGGAGTTGCACCGTGGCTGAGGCCTTTCCCTGGCAGGACGAGCTCTGGCAGCAACTGGCGGGCCGTGCCCAGCATGCCCATGCCTATCTGCTCCATGGTCCGGCGGGCATCGGCAAGCGTGCGCTGGCCGAGCGCCTGATGGCGCGCCTGCTGTGCCAGCATCCGGCGGGGCTGGATGCCTGCGGGCAGTGCAAATCGTGCCTGCTGCTGCAGGCCGGCAGCCACCCGGACAACTACGTGCTGGAGCCGGAAGAAGCGGACAAGGCGATCAAGGTCGATCAGGTGCGCGAATTGGTCAGCTTCGTGGTGCAGACCGCGCAGCTGGGCGGGCGCAAGGTGGTGCTGATCGAGCCGGTGGAGTCGATGAACATCAACGCTTCCAACGCGCTGCTGAAAAGCCTCGAAGAGCCGTCCGGCGATACGGTGTTGCTGCTGGTCAGCCACCAGCCGAGCCGCTTGTTGCCGACCATCAAGAGTCGCTGCGTGCAGCAGGCCTGTCCTCTGCCCAGTGAGGCCATGAGCCTGCAATGGCTGAGCAAGGCCCTGCCGGACTGCTCGGAAGAGGAGCGGGTCGAGCTGTTGACCCTGGCGGCCGGTTCGCCCCTGGCAGCTGTCAGCCTGCAAGCCCAGGGCGCGCGCGAGCAGCGGGCGCAGGTGGTCGACGGGGTGAAGAAGTTGCTCAAGCAGCAGCAATCGCCGACCCAGCTGGCCGAAGGCTGGAATGCGATACCCTTGCTGTTGCTGTTCGACTGGTTTTGCGACTGGTCGAGCCTGATCCTGCGTTATCAGCTGACGCAGGACGAGGAGGGGCTGGGGTTGGCCGATATGCGCAAAGTGGTGCAGTACCTCGCGCAGAAATCCTCCCAGGCCAAGGTTCTGGAGATCCAGGACTGGATCCTTGCGCAACGCCAGAAGGTGTTGAACAAGGCCAACCTCAATCGGGTGCTGTTGCTCGAAGCCTTGCTGGTGCAGTGGGCCGCACTGCCTGGCCGCAACTGACGGCGGCACCTGGAAACAAACCGAATCGCCGGCTGCCGCTCGGGCCGGCCTGTTCATTGACCGAATGTGGTTGTCGCTTCTTATGCTTGTAGATTCCCATTGTCACCTCGATCGCCTCGACCTTGCCGCGCACGACGGCTCCCTTGACGCCGCCCTGGACGCGGCTCGTCAGCGCGGTGTCGGGCATTTCCTGTGTATTGGCGTCAGTGCCGACAATGCGGCCGACGTCAAAGCCCTGGCCGAGCGTTATGACGATGTCGACTGCTCGGTGGGTGTCCATCCCCTGGATGTCCAGCCCGGCGCCGCACCAGCCCTCGACTGGCTGCTGCAGGAACTGAACCACCCGCGGGTGGTGGCCATCGGCGAGACCGGCCTGGATTACCACTACGAACCGGAAGCCGCGCAGTTGCAGCAGGAGTCTTTCCGCCTGCATCTGCAAGCCGCCCAGCAGACCGGCAAGCCGGTGATCGTCCATACCCGTGGCGCGCGCGCCGATACCCTGACCCTGCTGCGCGAAGCGGCGTTGCCGCAAGCCGGGGTCCTGCACTGCTTCACCGAAGACTGGGACATGGCCAAGGCCGCTCTGGACCTGGGTTTCTACATTTCCCTGTCTGGAATCGTCACCTTCCGCAATGCCGATGCGCTGCGGGACGTGGCACGCCAGGTGCCGGCCGACCGTTTGCTGGTGGAAACCGATTCGCCGTACCTGGCGCCGATTCCTTATCGCGGCAAGCCCAACCTGCCGCAGTATGTGCGTGAAGTCGCCGAGTTCCTGGCCATGTTGCGTGGGGAGCCCTACGAGCGTTTTGCCGAGCAGACCACCGAGAACTTCAAGCGTCTGTTCCCGCTGGCGCACGTCAAGGGCTGAATCGCAGGCAAAAAAAACCCGGGTTCTGGGGGGTGAATCCGGGTTAAGACCATTAGGAGTAAAACAAAGGCACGCCATCCCTTGGTACCTTCATCGGCGCTTCACTTGGGGGAGATGTCACGCCGACAGTTCAAGTATTGATCACTATTGAATTCAGTCCAGTTGGCCTTGCTCGTTTTTTAAACAAATTTGGAATACGAGCGCTTCGCTTGAGTTCTCATTGCCGGGCGATGTCAGCCACAATGGCGAGAGTTTCGTCGATCACGCGTTTTTCGGTATAGAAATGCGGTGAAAATCTAACTCCGGGGCCGCGGGGGATGCACACCACCTGTTGCTGTTGCAGCGCCTCATAAACCGCCTGATTATCGATGCCATCGATACTGAACGAGAAAATTCCGCCGCGACGGGCAGGGTTGAGCGGGGTGTGCAGGCGTACGCCGGGGATAGCATTCAAGCCGTCCTGAAGCCACTGGACCCGTTCGGCGATCAAGGTCGCCACGTGCTCCATGCCTACTTCTTCCAATAACGACAGGCTGGCTTCCAGGGCCATGGCGCCGAGCATGTTCGGGCTGCCGCATTCGAAGCGCCGGGCACTCTTGGCCGGTTCCCATTCGCTGCGGCTGTAATCGCCCATGTGTTCCAGCATGTGCCAGCCGAACTCATGGAGCTTGAGCTGCGCACGCAGCTCGCTGCGGCAATAGAACACGCCGAGGCCTTCAGCCCCGAGCATCCATTTGTGGCCGTCGGCCATGGCGAAGTCGCATTGATAGGCCTGGACATCGAAGGGTTGCGCGCCCAGTTGCTGGATGGCGTCGATGCAGAACAGCACGTTCTGTTGTTTGCAACCGGCGCCCAGGCGCTGCAGGTCCAGGCGCAGGCCGCTGGCGAATTGCACCGCGCTGATCGCCATCAGCCGGGTGCGCGGCCCGCAGGCGGCCAGCAGCGCGCCTTCCGGGTCGTCGCCCTTGAGGCTGACCTGAAGCACTTCCACGCCCTGGCTGGCCAGGGCTTCCCAGACAATACGGTTGGAGGGGAATTCTTCGTCGCTGATGACGATCTGGTCGCCTTTTTCCCAGGACAGGCCAAAGGCGACGAATGACAGCGCTTCCGAAGTATTTTTGACCAGTGCGATGTCATCCGTTGACGGTGCATTTAGCAGGCGCATCAGGCGTTCGCGCAGGCGTTGTTCAAGGGCCATCCAGTCCGGATAGTCCCGCGCACCCAGCAAAACGTTCTCTTTGGCGAAGCGCGCCACGGCTTCGGCGGCCCGATTCGGCCAGGGGGCGACAGCTGCGTGATTCAAATAACGCAGGCCCGGGGCCTGTACAAATTCATCAAGAAACATAGTCATGGTCGGATGATCCGTGCATTTTGGCGCAATTTAGGCATAATACGCGGCTTCGATTTTGACCCCGACAGACCTTTTCTTATGCAGAAAGAACCTCGTAAGGTCCGTGAGTTTCGTCGCCGCGAGCAAGAAATTCTCGATACCGCGCTCAAGCTGTTCCTCGATCAAGGTGAAGACAGCGTCACCGTCGAGATGATCGCTGATGCCGTTGGTATCGGCAAAGGGACCATCTACAAGCACTTCAAGTCCAAGGCGGAGATCTATCTGCGCCTGATGCTCGATTATGAGCGCGACCTGAACGAGCTGCTGCACTCTGCCGATGTCGACAAGGATAAGGAAGCCCTGTCCCGGGCCTACTTCGAATTCCGCATGCGCGACCCACAGCGTTACCGGCTGTTCGATCGCCTGGAAGAGAAGGTGGTCAAGGGCAACCAGGTGCCGGAAATGGTCGAGGAGTTGCACAAGATCCGTGCTTCCAACTTCGAACGCCTGACCTTGTTGATCAAGGGCCGCATCAGCGAAGGCAAGCTCGAAGACGTGCCGCCTTACTTCCACTACTGCGCGGCCTGGGCGCTGGTGCACGGCGCGGTAGCGCTGTACCACTCGCCGTTCTGGAGCAACGTGCTGGAAGACCAGGAAGGCTTCTTCCAGTTCCTGATGGACATCGGCGTGCGCATGGGCAACAAGCGCAAGCGCGACCCCGATAGCTCCGGCAGCTGATTCATTCAGTCGCCTTATGGCGCCATGATTTTTCTATATGGCGCAGTGTCCCAGGAATATACTCAGGCATGGGACTTGCCAAAATCTGATTTTTGAGTCAGGTTTTGGTCGGTTCACTCTTCCTTCGCCGGAGTCATCCATGATCGTTGACCGTCAAGGCAGGCGTTTTCGCAATCTGCGTATCAGCCTGACTTCTGCCTGCAACTACGCCTGTACCTACTGCGTGCCCAACGGCAAGCGGCTGGTGGCTGCCCAGGACGAGTTGTCGGCCGAGGCCATGGCGCGCGGCGTGGCCTACCTGATCGAGGCGGCAGGCATCGAACGCCTGCGCATCACCGGCGGCGAGCCCCTGGTCAGCCCGAAACTCGAAGCCTTCATGGGCGCGGTGGGGCAAATGGGCCTGGAAGACATCAGCCTGACCACCAACGGCCAGTTGCTCGCACGCAAGCTGCCGCTACTGGTGGATGCCGGTATCCGGCGCATCAACGTTTCCCTCGACACCCTGGACGCCTCGGCTTTCCGCAGCATCGCCCGTGGCGGCGATCTGGCGACGGTACTCGACGGCATGGACCAGGCTCGCGCGGCGGGCATGAAAATCAAGGTCAACATGGTGCCGCTGCGCGGGCAGAACCTGGATCAGGTAATGCCGTTGCTCGACTACTGCCTGGAGCGTGGTTATGAGCTGCGCTTTATCGAGCTGATGCGCATGGGCCATCTGGCCAGCGACTCCAACGCCTTCCTGCAGCAGTTCGTCAGTCTGCAACAATTGCTGAGCCTGATCGGTGAACGCTACGAATACCTGCAGGCCGATGCCCCGGTGGATGCCACAGCCGTGCGTTATGAAATTCCGGGGTTGGGCCATTTCGGCGTGATCGCCAACGAAAGTGTGCCGTTCTGCCGGACCTGCTCGCGTCTGCGGCTGTCATCCACCGGCTGGTTGCACGGTTGCCTGTCGTCGAGCAACCGGCATTACGTCGGCGACCTGCTGGACAAGCCGCGCCATCAAGCTTTGCCGGCCTTGCAGCGCCTGCTGGTCAAGGCCCTGGGCGACAAGCAGGATGTGGCATTCTCCGGTGGTGCGACGGTGATGAAAATCATCGGCGGCTAAACCCCATCTCTCTGATCCCCGTCCTCTGTAGCTGCTGCCGCAGGCTGCGATCGAGGGCGTAGCCCTCGCCAATCCAGACGACCCATTTCTCTCCAGCCAATAGCCTTCAACGGGTTTGTGGCTGCTGCGCAGCCATTCGCAGCTACGGCCGCGGCTACAGGCGCCCGAGCTGGCGCGGAAGCTGCATCTCGTGGCCATTCGCCGGTTTTCCGTCACCGGCTTCTGGAGGGAAGGATGCGTAGCCTGGTTTTGCTGCTGGCTTTTTTGGGGCTCGGTGGCTGCATGAATGTCAGCGATATGGGCGAGGGTGTTCGCTATCACATGAGTGATGCGGGTTTCCTCGATCACAGTAATACCCAGCGCTCTAACTCGTTCCGTGTTCAGCCGGACTCGTTCATTTTCATCGCCCAGGGCGCCTTTGCGCCGCCGGGCAGCGCTTACCCGCGCCCCAACGTGGTGGCCGAGGAAGCCTTCAAGGGTTTTATCGAATACTTCCCCATGGTCCGCCGCGCCCGGGCGCCGGAAGGCCTGGACCAGGCCATGGCCGAAGCCCGTGAAGTGGGCGCGCATTACCTGCTGTACACCCGTTTCGCCAAGGCCGACGACCGTATCGGCAACTCCGATGAGTGGTTCGACCAGGAAGCCGTGGATCGCCTGGGGATCGACAACGGCGTGATTCAGATCATGCTGATCGAGACCAGTACCCAGTATCTGATCGACACCGCGCGGATTCGCAGTCGTGGCGGTTTACTGACGTTCCACGACAACAAGCCGGAAGACCTGCTTGGCCCGCCGCTCGAACAATACGCCCGCAGCCTGTTAGGCTTGAGCGATTAAGCCAAGCACGAGGAGAGCAGCATGAGTGGTCCGGGCAAAGCCAACGATCTGTTGGCGCAGATTCCCAAGGCGGAGAAGGGCTTGCCGCCGGTCCACCTGTGGAATCCCGACTTCTGTGGCGATATCGATATGCGTATCGCCCGCGATGGCACCTGGTACTACCTGGGTACCCCCATTGGCCGCAAACCCATGGTCAAGCTGTTCTCCACCATCATTCGCCGCGACGGCGACGACTATTTCCTGATCACCCCGGTGGAAAAGGTCGGCATCAAGGTCGATGACACGCCTTTTGTCGCTGTCACCCTGGAGGTCGAAGGCGAGGGTGAGGAGCAACTCCTGCGCTTTACCACCAATGTCGACGAGCAGGTCAGCGCCGGCAGCGAGCATCCGCTGCGGGTGGTGATCGACCCGCAGACCCAGGAGCCGGCGCCTTACGTTCACGTGCGCAGCAACCTGGAAGCACTGGTGCACCGCAACGTGTTCTACCAACTGGTGGAACTGGCGGTGAGCCGTCCGATCGACGGTCAGAACTGGCTGGGCGTCTGGAGCGGCGGGGTGTTCTTCCCGATCGGCCTGGAGCCCTGAGCTGCGAAATACCTTGTGTCCCGAATAAATATCTTGCGACGAAGATCCCGTTTCGGGTATCAATTTGTACATGATTAGACATGTTCGATTTGACAAGAAAAAACGCGTGGTCGATGAACTGATCCGACGCATCGAAAGCGGCCTCATGGAGGACGGTTTCCTGCTGCCGGGCGAGCATCAGTTGGCCCAGGAATTCTCGGTGAGTCGTGGCACCCTGCGTGAGGCCCTGGCCGAACTCAAACGCCGCAACTACATCGCCACCCAGAGCGGGGTCGGCTCCATCGTCACCTTTGACGGAGTGGTGCTGGACCAGCAAAACGGCTGGGCCCAGGCCCTGGCGGACAGCGGGGCGCTGATCAACACCGAGCTGCTGCGCCTGGAGGCGGTGCAACGTCCTGACCTGTTCAGCCGTTTCGGTACCGACCAATTCATCGCCCTGGACCGGCGCCGGCGCTCTACCGACGGCACCGTGGTTTCCCTTGAACGTTCCCTGATGCCCGCCACCGGAGGCCTGGAAAGCCTGCCGCGAGTAGGGCTGATCGATGATTCCCTGACCATTACCCTGGCCGCCTACGGCTACATCGGCGAGCGCGGCGATCAATGGATCGGCGCCGAGCCACTGGGTGAAGAAGAGGCACGACTGCTGGGACGCCCGGCCGGCAGTGTGTTTCTCAAGGCCCTGCGGACCACCTATGACCGCCGCGGGCGTTTCATGGAACAGGTGGAAAGTTTTCTCGACCCGCTGCACTTTCGCATGCACCTGGAATTCGGAGCGCAGAAATGATCCCGCTGGATCGCGCTCTGGGCGCCTTTTACGGGTTGGCCCTGGGTGATGCCCTGGGCATGCCGACCCAATCCTTGAGCCGGCAGCAGATCAAGCAGCGTTTCGGTGCCATCCACAGCCTGGAAGACGCCGGTCCCGATCAACCGATTGCCGCCAACATGCCCAAGGGCTCGATCACCGACGACACCGAGCAGGCGATCCTGGTCGGCGACCTGCTGGTGGCGGGCAAGGGCCGGATCGAACCGGCAGCGTTGGCCCACAGCCTGATCGAGTGGGAAGCGGCGATGCAGGCCAAGGGCTCCCAGGATCTGCTGGGCCCTTCGACCAAACGCGCCATCGAAATGATCCTCGCCGGGCATACCGCGGAAGAAGCCGGGCGCTATGGCACCACCAACGGCGCGGCGATGCGCATCACTCCGGTGGGCATCGCGGCGAATGTCGACGATGCCCAGGCCTTTATCCGTGCGGTGGTGGAGGCTTGCCAGGTCACCCATAACACCACGCTGGGCATCTCCAGCGCGGCGGCGGTGGCGGCGGTGGTATCCGCCGGGATCAATGGCGTGCCGCTGGGCGATGCCTTGCAGGTCGGCGTGCAGATCGCCCAGGAGGCGGAGCGGCATGGCCACTGGGTGGCCGGCGGGCGTATCGCCACGCGCATCAGTTGGGCGCGCAGCCTCAGTGTCGAAAGCGACAAGGCGCTGCTGGCCGATCTGCTGTACGACCTGATCGGTACTTCCGTCGCTTCCCAGGAATCGGTGGTGGTCTCCTTTGCCCTGGCGCATCAGGTGGCCATCGGCGAACTGCAGGCGTTCGAAGCGCTGTGCATGGCCGCCAGCCTGGGGGGCGACACCGATACCATTGCCGCCATCCTCGGCGCGATGCTCGGTGCCTGCCAGGGGATGGAGTGCTGGCCGGCCGCCTTGATCGAGCAGATCAAGCAGGTCAATGACCTGGATCTCGAACCGCTGGTGCAGGGGCTGCTGGCCCTGCGTTAAGGGGCGCGAGGCTGCATGATCAAGGCTCCCACCCCCTGTGCGCGAGCCGTCGCTGAGGCCTATTTGCCATGGATAGCAGGAATACGGCGAGGAATGCCGGGACGTCTGATCGACTTCCGAAATTGCCGACAATCACAACAAAGGCAACAGGAGTGTTTTCATGAGTGCATCGAACCCCGGGCAAAGCGCCGGGCAGCTGGAAACCCGTGGCATCGAGCCGGTGCCGGAAGGCGAGTGCAACGGCCATCCGCTGCAACTGTTCTGGGTCTGGTTCGCCGCCAATATCAGCATCCTCGGCTTGCCGCTGGGGGCGACCCTGGTGGCTTTTCGTGGCCTGTCGATCGGGCAGGCGATCATCGTCGCTATCCTCGGTGCCGCCGGTTCGTTCGCGGTGGTGGGGATCATCTCCATCGCCGGGCGTCGCGGGCGGGCGCCGAGCCTGACGCTATCGCGGGCGATCTTCGGCGTGCGCGGCAATATCGGCCCGACCCTGGTGTCGCTGATGTCGCGGGTGGGCTGGGAAACTGTCAACACCACCACCGCTGCCTTCGTCCTGCTGTCGCTGTGTTCGATCCTGTTCGGCTCGCCGGTGGAAGCCAAGAGTGCGCCGCTGCTGACCCTGCTGTTCATCGGCATTTTCGTGCTGTTGACCCTGGCCGTCTCCGGCCTCGGCCACGCGACCCTGCTGGTGATCCAGAAGTGGGCCACCTATGTGTTCGGCGCGCTGAACCTGCTGGTGGGCGGCTTCCTCTGCGCCACCATCGACTGGAGCGCGGTGTTCAACGCCACCCCGGCGCCGTTGAGCGCGATGATCATCGGTATCGGCACCATGGCCGCGGGCACCGGTATCGGCTGGGCCAATACCGGTGCCGACATGTCGCGTTACCAGCACAGCAGCGTCAAGGCCTCGCGCCTGGTGGCATCGGCGGCCTTCGGCGCCGGCATTCCGCTGGTGCTGCTGATTACCCTGGGTGGCCTGCTGTCGGTGGGCAACGATGACCTGGCCTCGGCCACCGACCCGATCGTGGCGATCCGCGACATGCTGCCGACCTGGATGGCGGTGCCCTACCTGATCACCGCTTTCGGCGGCCTGCTGTTGTCGAACAACCTGTCGGTGTACTCGGCCGGCCTGACCACCCTGACCCTGGGGCTCAAGGTCAAGCGGGTGTACGCGGTGGTGGTGGACATCGTGGCGATCTTCGCCGGCTCCATCTACTTCATGCTGATCGCCGAGAGTTTCTATGGGCCGTTCATTACCTTCATTTCCTTGCTGGCGGTGCCTCTCACCGCCTGGGTCGGGATCTTCGTGGTCGACCTGATCCACCGTCACTACTACAGCCCCAAGGACCTGCTGGACGTCAGCCCGAGCAGCGCCTACTGGTATCGCGGTGGTGTCGAATGGCGGGCCTTCGGTGCCTGGGCACTGGCCATAGTGCTGGGTTTCAGCTTCACCACCATCGGCACCAACGCCGAGAACGTCTGGTTCGCCGGGCCGCTGGCCGATTCCTGGCTGGGCCATAACGGCCTGGGCTGGATCGTCACTTTCCTGGTAGCCGGCGGCGTGTATGCCGTGCTGGGTGGGGCCAGGGATCGCCGCGGCGCTTTTGTCGAGAATGCCAATGCCTAGAATGCTGCACACCGGCCAGGTCATCGTCGATCTGGTGATGTCCGTAGACCGCCTGCCGAGCTCCGGCGGCGACGTGCTGGCACAGTCCGCCAGCTTCGAGGCCGGCGGCGGCTTCAACGTGATGGCTGCCGCCCAGCGAAACGGCTTGCCGGTGCTGTACCTGGGGCGGCACGGCAACGGCCGCTTCGGGGCGCTGGCGCGGGAGGCGATGCGTGCCGAGGGCATCCAGGTCACTCTCGAGGCCAGCCGCACCGAGGACACCGGCCTGTGCGTGGCGCTGACCGAAGCCACGGCCGAACGCAGCTTCATTTCCTACATCGGGGCGGAAGGCCAACTGTCGGCCCAGGACCTGGCCGGTGTCGCGGTGCAGGCCGACGACTTTGTCTATGTCAGCGGCTACAGCCTGCTGCATGCCGGCAAGGCCGAGGCCTTGCTGGACTGGCTGCTGGCCTTGCCACGGGCGATCCGGCTGGTGTTCGATCCGGGCCCGCTGGTGGATTCGCCGGACTCCGTGGCGATGCGCCGGCTGCTGCCGCGTATCGATCTCTGGACCAGCAACAGCGTCGAGGCCTTGCGCTTCACCGGGACCACGAGCATCGGCGCAGCCCTGCGACGCCTGCATGAGGGGCTGCCGCAGGAGGTGTTGCTGGTGGTCAGGGACGGCCCGCAAGGCTGCTGGGTCAGCCAGCATGGCCACAGCGCCCATGTACCGGGCTTCAAGGTCCAGGCGGTGGACAGCAACGGCGCTGGCGATGCCCATGCCGGAGTCTTCGTCGCAGCCCTGGCGCAGGGACTGGAGCCATTGCAGGCGGCGTGTCGTGCCAATGCCGCGGCGGCCCTGGCGGTGACCCGCTGGGGCCCGGCCACCGCGCCGGGGGCGGCGGAGGTGGATGCGTTGGTCAATGGGAACGGCGTCCACGCCTGACACTTGCTGACGGAGTGAGGGGATCGCGAGCAAGCTCGCTCCTACAGGGAGCACTGCTCGCGATCGCGGTTTATCCCGCCTTGCGCAATGCGTCGATCAACTCCTGCTTGCTCATGGTCGAGCGGCCGCGGATGTTCTTCACCCGGGCTTCCTTCAGCAGGCTGTCTTTGGTCTGGGTACTCAGCGAAGCCTGGCTGTTACGGGCGTACCCCTCACGGCTGGCGGCGGCACGCCTGGCCGAGGAGTGGCGCGCGGCGGCCTTTTCCGAGGCCGGTGTGCGTTGCCCGGAGCCGCCAGCCCGTTCCCCTCCACCGGACTGCTTGTTCACCGTAGCCCAGGCGCGCGCTTCGGCCTCGTCCTTGGGCACGCCCTTGGCTTCGTAGCCGGCTTCGATATGCGCGGCCTTGCGCTTCTGTTCGGCGGTGTATTTGGCTTTGCTTCCACGAGGCATGAGGGCTCTCCTTTGGCAATGGGTACCTGAAGTTGGGTCGGGAGGAAGGCCGATAAGTGCCCGGGAATCGACGAATGGGGCTCTCGACGCCAGTGCCAGAGGGGTGTGATCGCTGTCACAGAAGCACAGCATTGCGCACAAAAGCGGCAGGCCAGGGCGGCCCGAGGTTTGCCAGGGCGGGGGAAGTCTCGCACAATGCCTGCCCCGGAAATGGATGCGTCTGACGAGTTGTCAGGCCTTTTCGCGAGATGCTCATGGATGATTCTTACGCCCCAGATCAGGGGCGGCTGATCGATACAGTACGCCCGCTATCAATCCCCTGTTGCGCAAATCCAACCCCGTCACCGGTCTGCCGCTGCCGTGCGGTGTGGTCGTGGCCTGTTTTTAAAGGAATGAACCAATGAATACCCGGATGTTTTTGGCTGCGGCCCTGTTGGGCGGCAGCGTGCTGCTGGCCAGTTGTGGCGACAAGACTGAAAAGGTCAGCCAGCCCGCGGCACAGGTCGATGCCAAGCAGCAGGAAATCGATAAATACAACCAGTACGTCGGTGCGGCGAACAGCATCAGCGAATCCTTCCAGACGTTCCTCCAGCGTTACCAGCAGTACGAGGTGCCAGCCTTGGCGGGCAAGGCGCCGATCAGCGCTTTCAGCGTCGGCAACGATATCCTCATCGATCGCCTGAGCCAGGCCCTGGATGGCGCCCTGGCCATCGATACACCAATCCCGGAAGTGGATCAGGCGGCCCAGGCCTTTTCCGCGGCGCTGAAAACCCTCTCGCCGCTGAGTCATGAGCTGCAGAACTACGCGACTTCCAAGGGCTACCTGAGCGACAACGGCGAGCTGGCCCGTCGCCAGAGCCAGGCCTATCTGGCCGCCCTGACCGCGGTCAGCGAAAAGGAGCAGGACTTCTACGCCGGCCTTGGCGCGCGTGACCTGGCGCTGACCAAGCAAGCCTTCGACGAGGCGCCGAAAGACACCGCGGCCTACTACCGTGCCGGGTTGATCTACTACGGCAAACTCAACACCGCCGATGCCGAGACGCTGTTCGCCGAACCGAACGATCCGCAGGCCCTGGCGGCTTTCGAGAAGTCCCTGGCACTGGTGGCCGACGCGGCCGCGGGCTGGAATGGCAAGGTCAGCGCCCAGGCGGCGCAGAGCGGCAAGTCGTGCGGTGGCGGCATGCTGGAAATCAATGAGTTCATCGGCCAGTCGCGTTCGATCATCCGCGACGTCAAGGACGGGGTGTACAAGCGCGCTCCCGAAGGCGCGATGAAGAACCTGCCGGCGCATATGCAGAGCTCGAGCATCGTTCGCTCGGCCAACCGCTACAACCGCACCTACGGCAACATGATCAATCGCTTCAACCATCCGACCTGCTGAATCGGCGCTGGCGGCACCCGCGTCGCGACGCGGGTGCCGGTGGGCGCAAACGAACGCCCGGGCCTTCGATCAGGCGTCCAGCTTGCGGGCCGCTTCCACTCCGGAAGCGGTCAGCTTGATCGGCAGGTTCAGGGCATGTTCGCCCGCCGGGTTGAGGGTGACATGGCCCTCCTTGATCAAGCCGCGTTCCTGCAACATTGCCAGGGTACTGGCCACGACTCTTTCGCCGCGATAGTTATCCAGCACCTCCTTGCCCAGGCCGTTGGGGTGGGCGTGCAGCAAGCGGGTGAGCACTTCTTTTTCCAGCTCTTTGTCGACGTTCATGCGGACCTCTGTGTGAGGGAAAGGTGCGTGCCTGGTTCATTGATCGGTGCCGTGGCCTTCGGAGCCTGTGCCGCCGATGGTGGTTTTCGGCTTGCTGTCCGGCGGGTCGGTGTCCAGGGTACCGGCGCGGCCGGTGTCGTTGCCCTGGATGCGCGGATCGGTACCCGTGGCGGGGGGCAGGGTGCTTTCGTCCACCTGCGGCGGGTTGATATTGATGCTCGGCGAGCCTTGGGTGGCCGGGGACTTTGGCCGTTCCACCGGATCGATGGGGCCGCTGGCGCCGGCGAAGGCCGCCGAGGACAGCAGCCCGGCCAGGGCGAGGAGCGTCAGCCTGGATTTGATCATGATGTCGCCTCCATTCGTTTTTAGAGTCGCTACCTGATCTTGGGCTGCCGGCGATTTTGATTGGTGCCTGATGAACGACGAACGGTTCAGGCGTTCTGCGCCACCCCGTCGGGTTTCATCCCGCGCCAGACCAGGCGCCCGACGCTGATCAGCCAGTTCAGCAGGGCGATGTCCAGCACCGTGAGCATCAGGGCCGGCATGCCCTGTTCGACGATGATCCGGCCGGCCAGCAGCGGAAAGCCGAACACCCCGATGAAATAGGCCAGGCTGAACAGCAGCAAGGCTTGCGAGGTGTCGCCGGGCGGCGCTTCGTTGGCGGCCAGGCCGTTGATCACCGAGTAGGTCAGGCCGTAGCCGACCCCCAGGACCACGGCGGCCAACAGATAACTCGTCGCGTCATCGACCAGCAGCTGGAACATCAGGATCGACCCCAGCATCAGCCCCGAGAGCAGGCACGCCGCGCGATAGGCGTCGCGCTTGACCACGAAGCCGGCGATCAGCAGGCGGCTGCCGATGGCGGCCACCATGAAGCCGAGAAAGAACAGCGAATAGTCCAGCGAGCGGGAGGCCGCGTAGCTGGTCTGGAAACTCGACAGGCCGCCGAATACGCAGCCACCGAGACCGACCATGAGGATCGGGAACAAGGCCTTGGACGAGAGCACCCGGGCGCTGCTGGCCCAACTGATTTTCGCCGCGCCGGCCCCCAGATGGCTGGGGTGTCTCTTCAGCAGCGCGCCCAGGCGCCAGAAGATCAGCACGCCGATCAAGCTGGCGGCCGCGGCCAGCAGAAAGGCCGCAGTCAATGGGTAGCCCAGGGCGCTGGCCAGCCGCCCCAGCAGCGGGCCCGAGCCGATGCCGCTCATCATGCTGCCCGACAGCAGGGCGAAGAACCTGGCCCGCTGTGCCGGCGCCACCATCATCGCGACGATGATCGGCCCCAGGGTGTAGAACACGCCCCAGCCCAGGCCCAGGGTCAGGCCGAAAAACAGCAGGGCATCGCCAAAGCCCGGCGTCAGGGCAAAGCCCAGGCTGGCGACCACCAGCAGGCAACCGAACAGGGCAATCGAGCGCGCGGCGCCCAGCAGGTCCGACAGGTGCCCGGAGAAGATCACCGCGACCAAGGTGCTGAGCATGGCGACCGAAATCACGCTGCCGGCATCGTGCTCATTGCCACCGCGCGAGCCGATCAGCAGCGAGAGCAGGAAGGTCGAGCCATAGGACAGCGACAGCAGGTAGCTGGCGACACAGAACAGCCCGAACAGCCTGGCTGGAACCATGGGTGGTGGGGTAGCGCTGGACATGCGCAGGCCTCGTTTCTTGTTGGATTCATGAGGCGCCGTTCTACCATGGGCGGCTGTCGCGTTAGTTGTGATCTTGCAGGCTTCAGGGTTAGTGCCTAGCGGAGTAAGTCAGCCGCCGATCTCGTCGATGAACTCGTCCATGAAGCGCTTCAGGCGGGTATGCCGCACCTGCGCCAGGCGCGCGCCGGTCACGGTCTGAAAGCCCTCGGCCAGGTGCAGCAGCTTGGTGTGGAAGTGGTCGAGGGTGAAGTTCAGGTCGTCATAGCCGCGGTGCTCGGCGTGCGGGTCGTGGGGATCGTAGAAGGCTCGGTTCAACCGGCCGCCGACATAGAAGGTGCGGGCCACGCCGAGAGCACCGAGGGCGTCGAGACGGTCGGCGTCCTGCAGGATCTTCGCCTCCAGGGTGTCGGCCTGGATGGCGGCGGAAAAACTGTGGGCTTCGATGGCGTGGGCCACCGCGGCGATCTTGGCTTCGGGCCAGCCCAGCCGGTGCAGCAGGGCCGCGGCCTTTTCCGCCGACAGGCGCGAGGCCTGGGCGCGCAGCGGTGAGCTCTTTTCCACGGCGACGCAGTCGTGTAGCAGGGTGGCGGCCAGCAGCACCTGCAAATCGCCGCCGTCTTCCTTGGCGATGCGCCGCACATTGGCCCACACCCGCTGCAGGTGCGACAGGTCGTGGGCGCCGTCGTCGACAGGCTCCAAGGCGTGGGGCAGCAGGGTATTGGCGAGATCGGGCAGGGGAGCAAAAGCGTGGGCGGTCATCAGGAGGGAGCCATCAGCGGGTCAATAACGCGCCACTGTAGCCGCTGTCGAAGGCGGCGATAAGGCCCATGGCGCTCATACCTGCGTCCTTTGCTGGCTGGCCGGTTGGTCAGTCTGCGGCGCTGGTCGCGGGAATCGGCAATTCCGACATGGACAATCACCCGCCACGACCTCCAGGCATATCCCTGTGAAATACCCGTGCATGTCCTTCCCCTGTCGATCTAATATGGCCGCCTGCCTTCTAACCGAGACCCGCCGATGTCCGTCGAAATCCGTCCAGCCGTGCCCAGCGATGCACCGCAAATCCTTGCCTTCATCAGGGAGTTGGCCGATTACGAACGCGCTCGCCATGAGGTCATCGCCAGCGTCGCCGACATCGAGCGCAGCCTGTTCAGCGAGGGCGCCACGGCCCACGGCCTGATCTGCCTGCGCGATGGTGTGCCGATCGGTTTCGCGGTGTTTTTCTTCAGCTATTCCACCTGGCTGGGCAGCAACTGCCTGTACCTGGAAGACCTCTACATCACCCCTGCACAACGTGGCGGCGGCGCTGGCAAACAGCTGCTGCGGCACCTGGCGCGGATCGCCTGCGACAACGGTTGCGGGCGCTTCGAGTGGAGCGTGCTGGAGTGGAACGAACCGGCGATCCAGTTCTACAAATCCCTGGGCGCCCAGCCCCAGGAAGAGTGGGTGAGGTACCGCATGGATGGCGATGTACTGCGCGCGTTCGCCCAGGGCTGAGTCCATCGTCAACGCTGTAGGGGCAGCCGCTCGCTATCCGGTTGCTCGCGATTCCTTTCCAGATCCCTCGCTGCCAAGACCGCCCTGTGTACTCGGGGCGGCCGGCGTTTTTCTTCGGGCTTAGGCCCGCATTCACTGCCCAGGCTCAAAAACCGATCTCACTCGTTGCCGGTTCCTGTTCCCTTGTGGGGACAGGCGGTCGACGCCTGCCTGCTGCCATGAAAACCAGGCAATAGCGGGCTGTTCTCATGTAAATCAATAAATCCCACAATATGGGAGTGATATTTATATATTGAGATTTTATTTGAGTCGGGTTTATAGTCGCCGCCATCAGCTCTTACGCACTCACTGCCAAAAACAACTCACAGGTGAAGCGATGCAGGCGCAATTGATCGCGCTCGATTGGGGAACCACCTCCCTTCGTGCTTACAAACTCGCAGCAGGCGGCCAGGTGCTGGAACAGCGCGCGTTGACCTCGGGGATCATGCAGTTGCCGAAAGTGGCGCGGATGATTGCCGGCCAGCGCTGCGACAACGGTTTCGAACTGGCCTTCGACGACGCCTGCGGCGACTGGCTCGACGCGCAGCCGGGGTTGCCGGTGATTGCCTGCGGCATGGTCGGCAGCGCCCAGGGCTGGCGCGAGGCCAGTTACTGCGAGACCCCGGCGGATGTCGCCCAGCTCGGACAGGCCCTGGTGACCTTGCGCAGCCGGCGCGGGGTGGACGTGCATATCGTGCCGGGGGTGATCCAGCGTTCGCGCTTGCCGAACGTGATGCGGGGCGAAGAAACCCAGGTGCTGGGTGTGCTGCCGCAACTGGCGGGCGGGGCAGGGGACGACGTGCTGATCGGCCTGCCCGGCAGTCATTCCAAATGGGTGCAGGTGGCCGACGGTTGCATCGTCCATTTCGACACCTTCATGACCGGCGAGCTGTTCGCCGTGCTCAGTCAACACAGCATTCTCGGCCGCACCCAGGAGCGTGGCGCGGCATTCGATGTCGACGCCTTCGATCGTGGCGTGCAGGTGGCCTTGTCCGTCGAGGGCGAGATCGGCCCGCTGTCGACTCTGTTCAGCGCCCGCAGCCTGGGGTTGACCGGTGAACTCAGCGGCCGCGCCCAGCCGGACTATCTGTCGGGCCTGCTGATCGGCCACGAACTTTGCGCACTGGCCGCCGTGCAGCGGCGGCGCCGTCACGGCGAGCCACTGCCAACGATCGTGCTGATCGGCAATGCCCAGCTTTGCGCCCGCTACAGCCGGGCCCTGTCCGCCTGCGGTTTTCCCCGGGTAATCCTGGCCGAACAGGCCACCGAACGCGGTTTATGGCACCTGGCTGAAGCGGCCGGGCTGCTGGCGCGCGTCCCTTGCGCTCATCCTTGAAAAGAGGTCCGACATGCTCAAGCAAGCACTGGCACACAACGGCCTGATCGCCATTCTCCGGGGGCTGCGTCCGCAAGAAGCGGCGGCCATCGGCGAGGTGCTGTATCAGGCGGGGTTTCGGGTTATCGAGGTGCCGCTCAATTCTCCACAGCCCTTCGACAGCATCCGCATCCTGCGCGACGCCTTGCCCGCCGATTGCCTGATCGGCGCCGGCACGGTGCTGACTCCGGAGCAGGTCGAGCAGGTCAAGGCCGCGGGCGGCCAGGTGATCGTCATGCCCCACAGCGACCCCAAGGTGCTGCGCGCGGCCAGGGCCGCCGGCCTGTATCTGTCCCCCGGCGTGGCCACGCCGACCGAGGCGTTTGCCGCGCTGGCCGAAGGCGCCGACGTGCTCAAGCTGTTCCCCGCCGAGCAGATGGGCCCGGCGGTGGTCAAGGCCTGGCTCGCGGTATTGCCGGCCGGCACCGTGCTGCTGCCGGTGGGCGGGATCACCCCGGACAACATGCAGGTGTTCGTCGACGCCGGGGTCAAGGGCTTCGGCCTCGGTTCCGGGTTGTTCAAGCCGGGGATGAGCGCGGCTGAGGTGGCGACTCGCGCCAAGGCCTATGTCGCCGCCTGGAACGCCCTGGCTTAAGACTTTTTCTGCGCCGTCGGCGCTGCATCCGACAAGAGAGACAAGAAGATGAAAATCACCAAACTGACCACCTTTATCGTTCCGCCACGCTGGTGCTTTCTCAAGGTCGAGACCGACGAGGGCGTCATCGGCTGGGGTGAGCCTGTGGTCGAAGGGCGGGCACACACGGTGGCCGCCGCTGTGGACGAACTGGCCGATTACCTGATCGGCAAGGACCCGCGCAATATCGAGGACATCTGGACCGTGCTCTACCGCGGCGGCTTCTACCGTGGCGGCGCGATCCACATGAGTGCCCTGGCCGGTATCGACCAGGCGCTGTGGGACATCAAGGGCAAGGCCCTGGGCGTGTCGGTCAGCGACCTGCTGGGTGGCCAGGTGCGAGACAAGATCCGCGTCTATTCGTGGATCGGCGGCGACCGTCCGGCCGATACCGCGCGCGCCGCCAAAGAGGCGGTGGCGCGTGGTTTTACCGCGGTGAAGATGAACGGCACCGAGGAGCTGCAGTTCCTCGATACCTTCGACAAAGTCGACCTGGCCCTGGCCAACGTGGCCGCGGTGCGTGATGCGGTGGGGCCTAACGTCGGGATCGGCGTCGACTTCCATGGCCGGGTGCACAAGCCCATGGCCAAGGTACTGATGAAGGAACTCGATCCCTACAAGCTGATGTTTATCGAAGAACCGGTGCTCAGCGAAAACTACGAGGCCCTCAAGGAGCTGGCGCCGCTGACCAACACGCCGATCGCCCTGGGCGAGCGGCTGTTCTCGCGCTGGGATTTCAAGCGGGTGCTCAGCGAAGGCTACGTCGACATTATCCAGCCGGATGCTTCCCATGCCGGCGGCATCACCGAGACCCGCAAGATCGCCAACATGGCCGAAGCCTACGACGTGGCCCTGGCCCTGCATTGCCCGCTGGGGCCGATTGCCCTGGCCGCCTGCCTGCAACTGGACGCGGCCTGCTACAACGCCTTCATCCAGGAGCAGAGCCTGGGCATCCATTACAACGAAAGCAACGACCTGCTGGATTACGTCAAGGACCCGCGCGTCTTCGACTACCAGCAAGGCATGGTGAAGATCCCCAACGGCCCGGGCCTGGGCATCGAGATCAACGAGGAATACGTCATCGAGCGCGCGGCCATCGGCCACCGCTGGCGCAACCCGATCTGGCGCCACGCCGACGGCAGCTTTGCCGAATGGTGAGTTGATTCATTGCTTGTAGGAGCGAGCTTGCTCGCGATGCAGACGACAGGGTCTGACTTCTTATCGCCGTGAAGCAACCGACGCCATCGCGAGCAAGCTCGCTCCTACAGGTACAGAGAAACATTGCCCTCAATAACCATAAGAAGAGGCATCCCCATGCAACCGGAAACCTTCACCGGGCAGGCGTCGCTCGTCGCGCCGAGCCGCAAGCGTTTTTTCATCATGCTGCTGTTGTTCATCACGGTGGTGATCAACTACCTGGACCGCAGCAACCTGTCGATCGCCGCGCCGGCGCTGACCAGCGACCTGGGCATCGACCCGATCCACGTCGGGCTGATTTTCTCGGCCTTCGGCTGGACCTACGCCGCCATGCAGATCCCCGGTGGCTGGCTGGTGGACCGGGTGCCGCCGCGCATTCTCTACACCGCGGCGCTGCTGCTGTGGTCGCTGGCGACGGTGATGCTCGGTTTCGCCGCCAGTTTTATCGCCCTGTTCGTCCTGCGCATGGCGGTGGGCGCGCTGGAGGCGCCGGCCTATCCGATCAACAGCCGGGTGGTGACCACCTGGTTTCCCGAGCGCGAACGTGCCACGGCCATCGGCTTTTACACCTCCGGGCAGTTTGTCGGGCTGGCCTTTCTCACCCCGGTGCTGGCCTGGCTGCAGCATGCCTTTGGCTGGCAGATGGTGTTTGTCGTCACCGGCGCGGTGGGCATTCTGTGGGCGGCGATCTGGTACGCGGTGTATCGCGAACCACGGGATTTCAAGGGCGCCAACCCGGCGGAAATCGACCTGATCCGCCAGGGTGGCGGCCTGGTGGATATCCAGCGCGAGACGGCCAAGCGCAAGGCGCGCTTCAACTGGACGGACCTGGGGATCGTCCTGAGCAAGCGCAAGCTGTGGGGCATTTATCTGGGGCAGTTCTGCCTCAATTCGACCCTGTGGTTTTTCCTCACCTGGTTCCCCACTTACCTGGTGAAGTACCGCGGCATGGACTTCATCAAGTCCGGCCTGCTGGCGTCGCTGCCGTTCCTCGCGGCCTTTGTCGGCGTGCTGTGTTCCGGGTTCTTCTCCGACTGGCTGATCCGGCGTGGCGCCTCGGTGGGTTTTGCCCGCAAGCTGCCGATCATTGGCGGGCTGCTGATTTCCACCTCGATCATCGGCGCCAACTTCGTCGAGTCGACGCCGCTGGTGATCGCCTTCCTGGCGCTGGCGTTCTTCGGTAACGGCCTGGCCTCGATCACCTGGTCGCTGGTCTCGACCCTGGCACCGGCACGGTTGCTGGGGCTGACCGGCGGGGTGTTCAACTTCATCGGCAACCTGTCGGCGATTGCCACGCCGATCGTCATCGGCTTCCTGGCCAGCGGCGACTCCTTCGCCCCGGCCATTACCTACATTGCCGTGCTGGCGCTGGCGGGGGCCTTGTCCTACGTGCTGCTGGTGGGCAAGGTCGAGCGTATCGAGTTGTAGTGGCGGGGGGCGGGCGACCATAATGCCGCCCGTTCTCACCCTCAAAAGGCTGGATATGCAGGACGACGCAGCAAAGACCGCCAAGGATGCCGCCCCCACCGGTACCCAGACATTGCTCCGTGGCTTGGCGGTGGTGCAGGCCGTGGCCAGCGGTGCCCGCGACCTCAAGGAAATCGCCCGGCTGATCGGCACCACCCGCAGTACCACCCATCGCCTGGCCAGTTGCCTGGTGGACGAGCGTTACCTGAGGGTGGTGCCGCAGGTCGGCTACCTGCTGGGGCCGAAGCTGATCGAGCTGGGTTTCCAGGCGCGCGAAGCCTTGCCGTTGGTGACCCTGGCCAGGCCATTCCTCGACGAGCTGTCGGCGTTGACCGGCGACACCATTCACCTGGCGATCCGCGAAGACGACGATGTGCTGTACCTGCACAAGAACCCTGGGCGCAACGGCCCGGAAATGCGCTCGCGGGTCGGCCATCGCATGCCGCTGGCGCGCACCGGGATCGGCAAGGCGCTGCTGCTCGATAGCACGCCGCAGGAGTGGCAGCGTTTATATGAAGTGAGCCTGCCGGCGGGCGGCAGGAATGCCCTCTGGCCGCAGCATGAAGAGCCGACCTGGGAGCAGTTCCAGCAGCGCATGCAGGAATATGTGGCGGGCGGTTATGCCTTCGACCTGGAGGACAACGAACCGTCGATCCGTTGTGTGGCGGCGCCGGTCCGCGATGCCAGCGGCAAGATCGTCGCCGGCATCAGTATCGCCAGCACGGTGCCGTACATGCCGCTGGAGAAGATGGCCGAGCTGATCCCGGTGATCAAGCAGGCCGCGGCTGGCATCTCCGCCGAGCTCGGCGGCTGACTCAGGCTTCTGTAGGAGCGGAGCTTGCCCGCGATGGGATTTTTCCAGGTCCATCGCCATCGCGGGCAAGCCTCGCTCCTACAGCACGCGGTTTATTGCTTGAGGGTCGCCATGTCGATGACGAAGCGGTATTTCACATCGCCGGCGATCATCCGCGCGTAAGCCTCGTTGATCTGGCGGATGTCGAGCATTTCGATGTCGCAGGTGATGTTGTGCTCGGCGCAGAAATCCAGCACTTCCTGGGTTTCGGCGATGCCGCCGATCAGCGAACCGGCCAGCACGCGACGGCCCAGCACCAGCTTGGCCGCGTGCACGGGCGGGTCCACCGGTTCGATCAGGCCGACCAGGATGTGTACGCCGTCAAAACGCAGGGTATCCAGGTAGGGGTTGAGGTCGTGTTGCACCGGGATGGTGTCCAGCAGGAAATCGAAGCGGCCGGCCGCGGCTTTCATCTGCTCGGCATCGGTGGAGACAATCACATGATCGGCGCCCTGGCGACGACCTTCTTCGGCCTTGCTCGCCGAACGGGTGAACAGGGTCACTTCTGCGCCCAGGGCCTTGGCGAACTTGATGCCCATGTGGCCCAGGCCACCCATGCCGAGAATGCCCACCTTGTCGCCAGCCTTCACCCCGTAATGCTTGAGCGGCGAGTAGGTGGTGATGCCCGCGCAGAGGATCGGCGCGGCGCTGGCCAGGTCGAGTTTCTCGGGGATACGCACGACAAAGTGCTCGCTGACCACGATGCTGTCGGAGTACCCGCCCATGGTGTTGCTGCCGTCGACCCGGTCCGGGGTGGCGTAGGTCATGGTCGGGCCTTCCAGGCAGTATTGCTCCAGGTTGGCGGCGCAGGCCTCGCAATGCCGGCAGGAGTCGACCATGCAGCCGACGCCGACCAGGTCGCCGACCTTGTGCCTGGTCACGTGGGCACCGACCGCGGTGACCTTGCCGACGATCTCGTGGCCCGGCATCAGCGGGTACACGGCGATGCCCCATTCATTGCGGGCCTGGTGGATATCGGAGTGGCAGACGCCGCAGTAGAGAATCTCGATGGCCACGTCGTCGGAGCGCGGGCTGCGTCGCTGAAAGCTCATGGGGGCGAGGGGCGTGGTGGCTGACTGGGCGGCGTAACCGATGGCTGTGTACATGATGAACCTCGCAAAAGCACTGACAGGTGAGGCGGGCCATTCTCGGCGCCGCTGCCGGGCGCGAACATGGCGATTCCTCGGCATGTCATGCCTATTCCTCCGCCATCGGCCATTTGCGCGCGGCATTGGCGTTCAGACCTGCGATGATGTTTTCATCCCTTTTTCCGTGAAGTTTTCCCCATGTTGTTGACCCGTCATCTCGATGCCAACGCCACCCTGGTATCCCTGATCCAGCCCCTTGCGACCCGCGATGGTTTCGTCCCCACCGAGCTGCCGGGGGTCATGGTGCTGCGGGCCAGTTGTGATGTGGCCCGCGGCCCGCAGATCTATGAGCCGAGCCTGATGATCATCGTCCAGGGCAGCAAACTGGCGTACCTGGGCCCGCGGACCCTGGAGTACGGCGCCGGGCATTACCTGATCCAGGCGTTGTCGGTGCCTTTCGAGTGCGAGACTTTCGCCATGCCCAATGCGCCGTTGCTCGGGGTGTCCATCGCCCTCGACCGGGCCTTGTTGGGCGAACTGGTGCTGGCGATGGGCGTTGCCGCAGGACGCAGTGCCCAGGCGCAAACCCCGGAGTCCATGACCTCGGTGGTGCTCGACGACACCATGCGCGGTTGCGTGGAGCGCCTGCTGCGCTGCCTGCACGATCCTCTGGAATGCAAGGTCATGGGCCAGGCGCGTTTGCGCGAGTTGATGTTCACCGTCTTGCGCGGGCCGCAGGCCGATGTGCTGCGCGCGCTGGTGGAGCAGCACGGGCAGTTCGCGCGGATTTCCGCCTCGCTGAATCACTTGCACGAGCATTACACCGAGCCGCTGAACGTCGAGACCCTGGCCCGTTGCGCGAACATGAGCGCCTCGACCTTCCATGAGCACTTCAAGCGCAGCACGCTGCTGTCGCCGGTGCAGTACCTCAAGCGCCTGCGCTTGCTCAAGGCGCAGCAGTTGCTGCTGGGGGAAGGGCTGGGCGTGGCCCAGGTGGCGCATCGGGTGGGGTACCAGAGCACCTCTCAGTTCAGTCGTGAATACAAGCGCTACTTCGAGCGCAATCCGGGGGATGAGCGAGCAGCGTGATGGCGTGGCGCGACACTCTTCTGTAGGAGCGAGGCTTGCCCGCGATGAATAGCGACGCGGTCTGACAGAGACATTGCCAAGGCCTTATCGCACGCAAGCTGTGCTCCTACAGAAGCGGGGCAGTGGTGCTGGCAATAAAAAAGGCCCCCATTCGGGAGCCTTTTTTCTTTGAGTGTACGCCTTACATGTTCGGGTAAGTCGGGCCGCCCGCGCCTTCCGGCGCGACCCAGGTGATGTTCTGCGCCGGGTCCTTGATGTCGCAGGTCTTGCAGTGCACGCAGTTCTGCGCGTTGATCTGGAAGCGCTTCTCGCCGTCTTCCTTGGTGATCACTTCATACACCCCGGCCGGGCAGTAGCGTTGAGCAGGCTCATCGTACAGCGGCAGGTTCTTGCCGATCGGGATGCTCGGATCGGTCAGTTTCAGGTGGCAAGGCTGTTCTTCTTCATGGTTGGTACCCGAGATGAACACCGAGCTGAGTTTGTCGAAGCTGAGCTTGCCGTCCGGTTTCGGGTAGTCGATCTTCTTGCAGTCCGCCGCCAGCTTCAGGCAGGCGTAGTCCGGCTTGGTGTCGTGCAGGGTGAACGGCAGCTTGCCGCCGAAGATGTTCTGGTCGACCCAGTTGAAACCGCCGCCGACGATGGCGCCGTACTTGTGGATCGCCGGGCCGAAGTTGCGGCTGGCGAACAGCTCTTCGTACAGCCAGCTGGACTTGAACGCTTCTACATAGGTGTTCAGTTCGTCGGCACCTTCGGAGCCGGCGAACAGCGCATCGGCCACGGCGTCAGCGGCGAGCATGCCGGACTTCATGGCGGTGTGGCTGCCCTTGATCTTGGCGAAGTTCAGGGTGCCCAGGTCGCAACCGATCAGCGCGCCGCCCTTGAACACCATCTTCGGCAGCGAGTTCAGGCCGCCTTTGCAGATGGCCCGCGCGCCGTAGCTGACGCGCTTGCCGCCTTCCAGGTACTGCTTGAACACCGGGTGATGCTTGAGGCGCTGGAACTCGTCGAACGGCGACAGGTAGGTGTTGCTGTAGGACAGGTCGACGATCAGGCCGACCACCACCTGGTTGTTTTCCAGGTGATAAAGGAAGGAGCCGCCGGTGTTCTCGGTGCCCATGATGTCCAGCGGCCAGCCGGCGGTGTGGACCACCAGGCCTGGCTGATGCTTGGCCGGGTCGACTTCCCAGATTTCCTTGAGGCCGATGCCGTAGTGCTGGGCGTCGGCGTCGCTGTCCAGGTTGAAGCGCTTGATCAGCTGCTTGCCTATGTGGCCACGGCAGCCTTCGGCGAACAGGGTGTATTTGCCACGCAGTTCCATGCCGGGGGTGTACAGGCCTTCCTTCGGATTGCCTTCGCGATCGACACCCAGATCGCCGGTGATGATCCCGCGGACCACGCCGTTCTCGTCGAACAGCGCTTCCTGGGCGGCGAAGCCCGGGTAGATTTCCACGCCCAGGTTCTCGGCCTGCTGGGCCAGCCAGCGACACAGGTTGCCCAGGGAGATGATGTAGTTGCCTTCGTTGTGCATGGTCTTGGGCACAAAGAAGTCGGGAACTTTGGTCGCGCTGTCGGCGTTTTTCAGGACATAGATGTCATCGCGCTGGACCGGGGTGTTCAGCGGCGCGCCGAGTTCCTTCCAGTCCGGGAACAACTCGTTCAGGGCGCGCGGTTCGAACACGGCGCCGGAAAGAATGTGAGCACCGACTTCGGAGCCTTTCTCGACCACGCAGACGCTGATTTCCTTACCGGCTTCGGCGGCCTTCTGCTTCAGTCGGCAGGCGGCGGACAAGCCAGCGGGGCCGGCACCGACGATGACCACGTCGAATTCCATGTATTCGCGTTCCACTAGGCTATCTCCTACTCAAGGCTCAACGGTTTTTTTCTAATTGGAGGTTGGGTGTCGCATCGATGGTTTTCTCCGCCAAACAGGGGAGGGGACAATGAACGACCCGCCTTTATCTCTAGGCGGCGCATTATATCTACACCACTCTTAGCGTCCAATACAAACGTTTGTTTGAATTTGCTGCAGCCCATGTAAATCAAAGAAGCGCGGCTTATGACAGACCATTTTGGCGTATTGACCAGAATAGGCGTTCCGGTCAAGATACGGTCGGTTTTGCGCTCGCCGTAGGCTGACTGTTGGTTTCAAGAGCACCTCTAAAGACAGGGCGAAAGCAGTACAAGGTGACGCAACGCGCAGTTTACACGCCGCGCTAAAGAATGACCGGCCAGTCGCTACTGACGAACGGTCATCATCCCGTGAGCAGGGTCATCTGTCTGCTGTCCCAAGGGGCAATGCCAGCGTTTTTAGAGGTGCCCTTGTGCCCGATGAGCATCAACCGCCAGGTTCGCCTAGGCGACTTTCTTTTCACCGGAGAGTAACGAGGAATCCATGAAGGTTCTTGTAGCTGTCAAACGCGTTGTCGATTACAACGTCAAGGTTCGCGTCAAGGCGGACAATTCCGGCGTCGACCTCGCCAACGTCAAGATGTCGATGAACCCTTTCTGCGAAATCGCAGTGGAAGAAGCCGTACGCCTGAAAGAAAAAGGCGTAGCGACTGAAATCGTCGTCGTCTCCATCGGTCCCGCTACTGCTCAAGAGCAACTGCGTACCGCCCTGGCGCTGGGTGCCGATCGTGCCATCCTCGTCGAATCCGCTGATGAACTGAACTCGCTGGCCGTGGCCAAGCTGCTCAAGGCCGTGGTCGACAAGGAACAGCCTCAACTGGTGATCCTTGGCAAGCAAGCCATCGACAGCGACAACAACCAGACCGGCCAGATGCTGGCTGCCCTGAGCGGTTACGCTCAAGGCACCTTCGCCTCCAAGGTCGAAGTGTCGGGCGACAAGGTTGCCGTGACCCGTGAAATCGACGGCGGTCTGCAAACCGTTTCGCTGAGCCTGCCGGCGATCGTCACCACCGACCTGCGTTTGAACGAGCCGCGCTACGCGTCCCTGCCAAACATCATGAAAGCCAAGAAGAAGCCGCTTGAAGTGCTGACTCCTGATGCTTTGGGCGTTTCCACCGCCTCTACCAACAAGACCCTGAAAGTCGAAGCGCCGGCTGCACGCAGCGCGGGTATCAAGGTCAAGTCGGTCGCTGAACTGGTCGAGAAACTGAAAAACGAAGCGAAGGTAATCTAAATGACTATCTTGGTTATTGCTGAACACGACAACAAAGTACTGGCCCCGGCCACCCTGAACACTGTGGCTGCTGCCGCCAAGATTGGCGGCGACATCCACGTTCTGGTTGCCGGCCAGGGCGTTGGCGCCGTGGCTGAAGCCGCTGCGAAAATCGCTGGCGTGAGCAAGGTCCTGTCCGCTGACAACGCTGCTTACGCGCATCAGCTGCCGGAAAACGTTGCCCCTCTGGTAGCAGAGCTGGGCAAGAGCTACAGCCACATCCTGGCCGCCGCCACTTCCAACGGCAAAAACATCCTGCCGCGGGTTGCCGCGCAGCTGGACGTCGACCAGATCTCCGAGATCATCTCGGTAGAAAGTGCCGACACCTTCAAGCGTCCGATCTATGCCGGTAACGCCATTGCCACCGTGCAATCGAATGCTGCGGTGAAGGTCATCACCGTGCGTGCCACCGGTTTCGACCCGGTTGCCGCCGAAGGTGGTTCGGCCGCTGTCGAAGCGGTTGCTGCCGCTCACGATGCAGGCAAATCGAGCTTCGTCGGCGAAGAGCTGGCCAAGTCCGACCGTCCTGAACTGACCGCTGCCAAGATCGTCATTTCCGGCGGCCGCGGCATGCAGAACGGCGACAACTTCAAGCACCTGTACGCCCTGGCCGACAAGCTGGGCGCCGCCGTGGGTGCTTCGCGCGCCGCGGTCGACGCAGGTTTCGTACCCAACGACATGCAGGTCGGCCAGACCGGCAAGATCGTTGCGCCACAGCTGTACATCGCCGTCGGTATCTCCGGCGCGATCCAGCACCTGGCCGGCATGAAAGACTCCAAGGTGATCGTTGCGATCAACAAGGACGAAGAAGCGCCAATCTTCCAGGTGGCCGACTACGGCCTGGTAGCGGACTTGTTCGAAGCCGTACCTGAGCTGGAGAAGCTGGTCTAATCCAGCGGCTTCACTTATAAAGAGCCCGGTCTTTTGGCCGGGCTTTTTTATTGTCTGGGATGTGAGTGGGAGAATTTCGCCATGGATCTGCGCCGCCTGGGTGGTCTGTCAGTGCTGCTGGGCCTGACATTGATGCCGTTGTCGTCGATGGCCGCCGGCAAATGCGAGCGCCTGGTGGTGACCGGCAGTCCGGATGCCCCGCCGTATCTGTGGCGCGACCCGCAGGACCCCAGCCACCTGATTGGCGCCAGCGCCGAACTGCTGCAGCACGTGGCACAGCAGCTGGGGATCAAGGTCGAGCTGTTGTATGCCGGCAAACGCTCCGCCGCCCTGGATGAAGTGCGCAGCGGGCGCATGGACATGCTGGCCGACGCACCGCTGACGGTGAATGAGCTGGAAGCGCTGGACTACATTCATCCGCCGTTGCTGGAGAACGACTTCCTGGTCTGGACCCGCAAGGGCTCGACGCTGAGCTACAGTCAGCCGTCGGACCTGCATGGGCATACCGGCGCAGTGTCGGAAAGGGCGCGCCTGACGCCGTCCTTCGAGGCCTTCGCCAAGGACCAATTGAGCCTGACCCGTATGCCGAACCTGACCCAGGCGTTCCAGAAACTGCTGCTGGGGGAGGTGGAGTACGTACTGGCCGGACGCTACGCCGGCATGGCCCTGGCCCAGTCGCTGGGCATGGCCAACGATCTGCTGGCTTTTGAGCAGCCCGCCGACAAACCCGGCCTGTTCCTGGCTGTCTCACACAACTCAGCCTGCAATGACCCATGGTTGCGCGGACAGTTGGCGAAAAAGATGACAGAATTGCCCGCGTCCGGTCTGACGGAAGCCGTGCTGCAGCGCAATCTCGAGCGTTGGAAGGCACAGTTGCAGCAACCTGTCAGTACCCCCAAACAGTAGGGATTTCTAGTGAGTATTCGACCTCTTTTCGCTGCCCTGGCCGTCCTGGCTCTGGCGGGTTGCGCAGCCGATCCGGCGCCGAATGAACAAATGCGCCTGACCGAACAAACCCTGGCCCAGGCCAAGGCCGTGGGGGCCACGGCAGAGGATGTGCCGGAAATGAAACTGGCCGAGGACAAGTTCGCCCGCGCCCAACGCAACATGCAGGAAGAGTCGTTCAAGCACGCGCGCATGCGTGCCGAGCAGGCGGAACTGGATGCGCGCCTGGCCGAGGCGCGCGTCCTGACCCTGAAAAGCCAGGAACAGCTGAACCTGGTCCAGACCCGCATCACTCGCCTGCGCAAGCAGTTGGGAGATGCCCAATGATTCGTCTGACTCGAGTATTGGGTGGCGTGCTGCTGATCGCCTGCACCGGCCTCTACGGCTGCGCCGGGCAACGCAGCGAAGCAGCGCTGGAACAGGCCAGCGAAGACTTCCAGAAGGTCAAGGAAGACTCCAACGTGCTGCGCATCGCGCCCAAGGATGTGATCCGTGCCGGTGAGTCCCTGGCCCGGGCCGATCGCCTGTCCAGCTACTGGGGCAGCGGTTCGGATGTGGTGCACTACGCCTACCTCAGCCAGCGCTACAGCGAAATCGCCCGCGAGCACACCAACCAGGCGCTGAACCAGGAGCAGGCGGCCAAGCTCGAACTCGAACGCCAGCGCCTGCAACTGGCGCTGCGCGAGGCCAAGCTGCTGAGCGTGCAGCAACAGGGTAAGTGGCTGGAAGAGCAGATTATCAACCTGGCCACCACCCAGACCGATCGCGGGCTGGTGATGACCCTGGGCGATGTGCTGTTCGACACCGGCGAGGCGGAGCTGAAAAGCTCGGCCAACCGCACTGTGCTCAAGGTCGTGCAGTTTCTCCAGCTGAACCCCAAGCGCGTGGTGCGGATCGAGGGTTACACGGACAACACCGGCGACAAGCAGAGCAATCTGAAACTGTCCCGCGACCGGGCGCAGGCCGTGGCCGATATCCTGGTGGACCTGGGGGTCGAGGAGAAACGGGTCCAGGTCGAAGGTTATGGTGATGAGTACCCGGTCGAGGCCAATGCCTCCGAACGTGGGCGAGCGCAGAACCGTCGGGTGGAAATCGTCTTCTCCGACGAGAAAGGCCAGCTGGGCGCCGCGCGCTAAGACGCGGATGGTCAAAACAACCCGGTTTCCCTGCGGAGCCGGGTTTTTTTGTGCCTGACGATTGGCACACAAAACAGTACAGTTTTTGCTGACACTGCCCTGTACGGTCGACTATTGTGGCAACTGTCCCAGTACACTTATGAACTGTTCCGGTATCGTCATCCACAAGAATAAAATGCCGGTGAAATCGAGTGCAGCGTCATGACCAATCTCTTGCTTTATCAACGTATCGCTCAGCAGCTGGCTGAAGATATCCGTCGTGGTGTGTACCAGCCCGGGGAACGCGTGCCTTCGGTACGCAAGATGAGTTCCCAGCTCAACGTCAGCCATGCCACGGTGCTCCAGGCCTACGCCAATCTCGAGGACCAGGGGCTGATCCGCGCCCGTCCGCAGTCGGGTTATTACGTGCACCAGACCCCGGCGCTGACCGCGCCGACCCCGGACATCGCCCGGGTCGAACGGCCAGGCCTGGTGACGCGCAGCAGCATCATTCATCAGGTGTTGGTGGAATCGCGCCGTGAAGGCGTGTTTCCGCTGGGGGCTGCGGTGCCCAGCGTCGATTACCTGCCGGTGCGGGCGCTGCACCAGCAACTGGCCAAGGTGACCCGTTTCCACAGTCCGCGCGCCTTCAGCTACATGTTCAGCCCCGGTTTCGAGCCGTTGCGCCGCCAGGTGGCGATTCGCATGCGCGACGCCGGCGTGGTGGTCGATCCGTCCGAAGTGGTGATCACCCACGGCTGCGTGGATGCCCTGCAGATGTCGTTGCGCGTGCTGACCCGCCCAGGCGACCTGATCGCCGCGGAGTCGCCGACTTACTACGGCCTGCTGCAACTGGCCGACCTGCTCGGGCTCAAGGTCATCGAGATTCCCAGCGACCCTTCCACCGGCATGAGCCTGGAGGCGCTGCAACTGGCGGCCAACCAATGGTCGATCAAGGCCCTGGTGCTGACCACGCGCCTGAGCAATCCACTGGGCGGCACCATGCCGGAAGAGCGACAGAAGCAATTGCTGCGCCTGGCCTCGGATTTCGATATCCAGGTGGTCGAGGACGATATCTACGGCGAACTGATGTTCGAGGTCGGTCGTACCAAGGCGCTGAAAGCCTATGACCGGCTGGATCGGGTGATCTATTGCTCGAGCTTTTCCAAGACCCTGTCACCCGGTGTGCGCATCGGCTGGATGATTGCCGGCAAGTACCAGCAGGAAATCCAGCGCTTGCAGACCTTCAGCACTCATTCGGCCTGCAGCGTCACCCAGATGGGGGTCGCGGCCTACCTGGAGAACGGCGGTTACGACCGGCATCTACGTTTTATCCGTCAGGAGTACCGCAAGAACCTCAGCGCGTTTCAGCTGGCGGTGCAGCAGTACTTTCCAGAGGGCACGCAGATTACCCGTCCGAACGGCGGTTTCATTCTCTGGGTCAGCCTGCCGGGGCGGGTCAATACCCAGGAATTGCATGTCCGGGCATTGCAGCAGGGCATCAGTATCGCGCCGGGGCTGATCTTCAGTAATACCGAGCAGTTCAACCACTGCATTCGCCTCAACTGCGGCACCCCGTGGAATCGCGAGGCCGAGCGAGCCTTGATGACCCTGGGCATGTTGGCCAGCCAACTGTGCCAGGAGGCCGCGGGCGGTTTTTGAAGGATCGGTTACCGCGCTTGTTTTCGCGCGGTCAACAGGCGAGCATATGGCTCTTTGCCGCCGATCCTGTTGTTTCCCTATGAAAGCGATTTTTCCTGTTGCCTGGGTATTGGTCAGTGTCTTGAGTGCTTTTGGCACGGCCAGCGTCCTGGCGGCTCCAGCCCAGGAAAAGGTCGCGACAAGCGCCACCGCGAATAAGTCGCAGAAAACCGCAGCAGCCAAGAAAACCGCACCGGTAAAGAAGGCGACCGCGACCAGCAAGGCCAACCCCAAGGCCAAGGCCCAGAAAAGGCGTGCGCCGATTGCCTCCAAGTCCAAGCCTGCCAGCGAAATCGTGAAGACGCGTTTGCCATCAGCCAATGTGGATCTGAGCCTGCCGCCGGAGATGGTCAAGCAATTGCAGCCGATCGGTTCGGTCAACCAACCCAAACGCACTCCGTTGTTGCCGCCGATGTTCGGCGAGAAACCCAAGGACGACAGTCCGTTCCAGCTCAACGGCCGCCTGCTGAGCAACGAAATGCAGTTGCAGCTGCGCAATGACGAGCGGCGTGATGTGGAAGGCGCGGCGCTGGATTTCGAGTTCAAGCAGTAAACCCTCATCCTGACTGTGACCCGCGGCCCTGACGCTTTGTCGGAGACTGGTCAGTCACGCGAGCCCGAGAGCAAAAACCAGCGGATGGCCAATTTCAAACGGCTGTTTTAGCGGTTACTCTAGTCCGCGTCATTTCAATACTTTGCCCGTCGCGAGGAGCTTGTCGTCATGAACTGCCGTGAAGGCTGTGGCGCCTGTTGCATTGCCCCTTCCATCAGTACCCCGATTCCTGGAATGCCCAATGGCAAACCGGCCGGAGAACGTTGCATCCATCTTTCTGTCGAACTGCTGTGCGGTTTGTTCGGCCAACCCGAACGGCCCGCCGTCTGTGGTGCGTTCCAGGCCGATGTCGAAGTCTGCGGCGGCAGCCGGGAAGAGGCTATCCGCTTGTTGGGCTGGTGGGAGCAAGTGACGGCGGCGTGAAGTGTTTTCAATGAACGGAACTTCAACAATAAGGAATAAGACAATGGGTTCGCTGCATCGAATTGCTGTGCTCTGTGGGTTGACCGTTCTGCTCTCGGCCACCGCCCACGCCGAAGATTGGCAAACGGCCAAGGATGAAGACGGCATCAAGGTCTCCTTGAGTGAAGTGGCCGGTTCCAAATACAAGGCCTACCGGGGCGTCACCACCATGAAAACCAGCGTGGCCAAGCTGCGCGCGCTGCAGGACGACGTGACAGGCGCCTGTGCCTGGATTCACGAATGCAAGTCGCAGAAACTGCTCAAGCACGAAGGTGAGCAGAGCTGGACCTACACCCAGTTCAATACCCCGTGGCCGGTTACCCCGCGTGATTCGGTGCTGCACGTCACCACCAGCGAAGCAGCCGACGGCAGCCTGACCCGCAAGCTCGAAGGCGTACCGACCTATGTTCCCGACGAGAAAGGTTTCGTGCGTGTCGCCCAGGTCGAAGGTTTCTGGAAATTCGTGCCCAAGGGCGCGGACCAGGTCGAAGTGACCTACCAGGTGCACACCGAGCCGGGCGGCAGCGTGCCATCCTGGCTGGCCAACAAGTTTGTCGTGGATGCGCCGTTCAACACCCTCAAGGCACTTAAGGCGCGCGCCGAGAAGCCGTAAGCGTCGATCGTTGCAAAAAAAAGGCTGCCCCAGGGCGGCCTTTTTTAAGGTTCTTCACGGAATACCGGGAAAGACGCTCTTGATCTTCATGAAAAAGAATTCGCT